>JBMNNN010000086.1:0-8621 GCA_050942555.1 Christensenellales bacterium | reverse complement strand
GGAAAAAGATACTGCACCAGCACGCTGCCCCTGCGGGTTTTCTGTATCATATGAGACCCTCCCCAAGCAATATCCAACGGATACCCGCAACCGAAATCGCCATGGCGATTTCGGTTGCGAAAACAAGTCAGTTCCTGCGTTTGGGCGGTATCGCCCCGGATACAGTTCGCTTCGTGTCTATTGATTTGCCAGGTAGTTCTCGTAGGCTTTCTCGTAGTAGCCCAGATACTCCTCGAATCCCAGCGCGTCGAGCTCGTCGAAGTACGCATCGACCTCGGAGAGCGGGCGCGCGCCGGTCACGAACTTCGCGCACTCGGATTTGACATGCGCATTGATGACCGAGCTGAGCTCAACGATGCGGGTATTCTCTTCTTCGCTGAAGAACAGTATGGTGGGATATCCATACCGTACATAGGGGAACAGATTCTCAAACTTACTCACACGCGGCCAATAGTCTCCGTTGGTCGGGTCGTCTTTCCAGATGTCGAGGTTGTATTTGGGCGTCCGGCCGCTGGTCTCAGCGCGCCACGCATTGTTTCTGGTGCAAACGCCAAATACGCCCCAGTCCCAACCGGCAACGCGCTTGCGCAGGTATTCAATCGCGTTGGGATACAGGTCGGGATTTTCCATCCGGTCCCTGTCCAGGCGGGAGTAGCCTTCATCGAGATACCAGCCGCCCCAGCCGTCCAGCAGATTCTCGCTGTCTTCGTGGGCGCCGACCCAGGCCATATTCGTGCCCTCATGGGTGTAGATATAGTTACAGAAACGGATGGCCGCTTCGATATACTCTGACTTGGAGGAGATGACGCATCCGCCTGTGGTGATCGGCAGGCTGGTGGAGATGGTAAAGCGTTCGTCATTATATTCGCTGGTCAGCGGACCGATTGTTGCATACTGCTGAAACTTTTCGGGTTCGGGCTCCATCACGTACGGCTGGGTGACCACAAATCCAACCAGGCCCTGGGCGGACAATGCCTTTGTGGCGGTCTCGTCAAGAGAGTAGAAATCGGGATGAATATACCCTTTTTCGTAGTAATCGCGGAGAACTTCCAGCACGGCTCCAAAGGCCTCCCGGTCTCCCGCGGGAATAACCACTTTTTCGTTGCGAAGCGCAGGCTGCAGTCCTTCGGAGTCGTTGGTCATATATCCGAAGGCGTTGAGGATGACGCGGAACGGATTGATGAATGAAGCGGATCCGCCCATCGGAATAATGTTTTCGCCGCGTGCCTTGAATGCGGCCATGATGGCGGTAAACTCATCCAGCGTGGTGGGCATTTCCAGGCCTGCCTCTTCAAGCCACACCGTATTGATACTCTGTTCTACTATGGTCATACCTTCCAGCTTTTCATCAAATACTGAATCGCGGATTAATCCAAATGAGTAGATCCCACCGTCGGGGGCGGTGATAAGGGCTTTGTAATCGGGAAACTCCTCGAAGATCAGTGCCAGATTGGGCATCATGACCTCATTGATGTAGGGCTTGAGATCCAGGAGTTGCTTCTCCTGCACGCCGTGTATCATCTGCAACTGGGGAGTGATGTTCATACCGATCATGAGATCGGGCAGCGTGTCAGCGGCGAACGTCAGGTTTACGTACTCGTCCCTGTTAAAAATCTGCTCCACTTTGTAGTTGATGTTCAGCTTCTGCTCTACGAGGTTCCAGAAATGGGATTCCTCGGGTTTGCCGTAGTCGGTCGAGTGCCTTACCGCAAACGTAAGCGATATGTCGTAGCCTTCCTTTATAACGGGCATGGTGCTGTCCAGATTCAGGTACTCGGGTACGTCGGTCTCCGCCGGCGGGTCTGTGGGGGCTTCGGTCTTGTCGGAAGGAGCCACTGTACCGGGCGCAGGCGTGGCCGTCGCCGATGTCTGCGGGGTTTTACCGCATCCGGCGACCAGGAGGACTGCCAGAATACAGGCCAACAGAGTGTACAGTATTCGTTTCATTTTTACCACTCCTTTAGTTATTTTATCACAGAGCTGCGGCCCACGCATCTCTGTAAAAATTACCATATCCTATCCCTTAATGGATCCGATCATGACGCCTTTTACAAAGTGCTTCTGCACGAACGGATAGGCGATCAGCATCGGCGCGCTGGCTATAAATATCGTCGCGTACTTCATGGCCTCAGCCATGTACGCCTGTCTGACCGCCCACTCCAGCATCCCTTCCTCGTCGACCTCGATCGATTGGAGCATCGTCTTGCTCAGTATGAGTATATCGCGCAGTACGAGCTGGAGCGGGTAGAGATCGCGGTTTCGTATGTAGAGCAGGGCGGTATAGTAGCTGTTCCAGTGACCTACCGCGTGGAAGAGCGCCATGACGGCCAGAATGGGCTTCGCAAGCGGCAACGCGATTCGGAAAAACGACTGGAATTCCGACGCGCCGTCGATATGTGCCGCCTCGTACAGGCTGTCGGAAATCGTTGTGTTAAAAAACTGGCGCACAACGATCATATTGTAGCAGCTCACGCCGCCGATGATCATGATCCAGCGGCTGTCGATGAGACCCAGCGACTTCATGAGCAGGTATGTGGGAATCATGCCGCCGCCAAAGTACATCGTGATGAAAAAGAACCCAGCCAGCACCTTGCGGCCGGGCAGGTAGTTTTTGCTCATCACATAGGCTGCGGGGATCAGGGTCAGCAGGTTGTAGAGGGTGCCTGCTGCCGTATAAATGACGGTATTGAAATAGCCGGTCCAGATTTCCTCGTTCTTGAACACATTTTCGTATGCTTCCATCGTGAGGCCTTTGGGCCACAGCATCACCGAGCCGGTCGCGACCTCGTAGGGCTCCGAGACCGAAGCGATCACGACAAAATAGAGCGGATACAGCATGACGATGATGACGACCGTCATCAGGAATATGTTCACGCAGTCGAATATGCGATCGGAACGGCTTTTTCTCATCGGAAACCAGCCTTTCTTTTTATCAATATGCTCACCACAGGCCAACGGACGACACGCGCTTGGAGATGGTGTTCACGACCACGATAAAGACGATATTCACGATGTTGTTAAAGAGGCCTATTGCCGCCGAATAGCTGAACTGTCCGCCCGTGATGCCCATTTCGTACACGTAGGTCGATATGACCCGCGAGCGCTCGAGATTGAGCGAATTCTGCAGCAGGAATATCTTCTCGAATCCGACCGAGAGCACGCTTCCCGTTCGCAGTATGAGCAGTATGATGATCGTGGGCAGTATGTGCGGTATATTGACGTGCCGTATGATCTGCAGCCGGTTGCAGCCGTCGATACGAGCAGCGTCGACGAGCTCGGGCGATACGCCCGCGAGCGAGGCCAGATAGATGATGGTGCCCCAGCCCACGTTCTGCCACACACCCGACCAGACATATATCGTATTAAAGTAGCGGGGGACGCTCAGAAAGTCCACCCGCTCCGCGCCCAACATTGCCATGAGATTATTGATAAGTCCGCTTTCTCGCGACAGGAAGATCCGAACCATCGAGCAGAGCACGACCACCGATATGAAATGGGGGGCATAGGAGACCATCTGCACCGTCTTTTTAAACTTCTGGTTATCAAGCTCGTTGATGAGCAGCGCCAGTATCACGGCGCAGGGGAATGTCGCGATGGAATAGAGGCTGATGCTCACAGTATTGCGCAGCACTCTGTGAAAATCTGGAAAGGTAACAAACCGGATGAAGTGCTTGAGGCCTACCCACTGGCTTCCCCATATCCCCAGACTGGGGCGGAAATCCTTGAATGCGATCTGTATGCCGTACATCGGAAAGTAGTTGAATACGAGGACCGCGGCCACCGCGGGAAGCACCAGCACATAAAGCTGCCAGCAGGCCCCCGCGTTTCTCAGCCAGGTTTGAACCGGACTGCGAGACTTACTTCTGACGACCGGTTTCCCGGTTGCTGCCGCACTGCTCATACGATCGCCCCCTGTGGTTATTCGATACTCCATGAAACCGGCGCTGCGTTTATGCATACTTACAGTATTTATCCTAGCACCATTTGCCGCTGTACTCAATAACCGGAAAGTGATGTCTGATTTCCGTCATTGTGCCAAATCCCTTTGTTTACGCGGTTTCCGGCGCTTGATATCAGTCAAGCGCAAATAAGCAGTATAAACAAAAAAACAGCATGTGCGTATAAAAAACGGCCAAGCGAATACTGGCCGTTCGTTGCTCAATTTTAAGCGGAGGAAGGTTCGAAGACGTTTTACTCGAGCGCGACAGGCTGCGTCCAAGATACGCGTCCGTTAAAGTCGGTGCAGATCGCCTTTACGAATGCCGCTTCGGCGGGAAGCTTCTTCTCGGCATACGTGACGGGACTTGCGGGCGTGCCGTGGGTCGGGAAATAGATGCTTCTTGATACGTTAATGTATATACTCCGGCAGGGAGAGCATGTGATTCGGGCGACGCCGTCCTCCACGGTAAAGTCATATATCTCGGGCGCCCTTTGTCCGGGCCCGGCGCTGTAGGATGCGTAGAAGCTTCCTGCGCGGATGGCCGACAGCACCGCGTCGTGCGTGAGCTCCCCGCATTTGACGGTGATATAGCCGCCGCAGTAATCGGGTGAATGTCCGTGCGCGTCGTCGCTTCCGAAACACCAGATCCTGTTGCCGTACTTCCAGAAATATTCGTAGAAGGGCTCGGCCATGCCGCTTTTCCACGTCTGTTCGCAGCTGAAGTTGATGATCTCCATACCCGTCAGGTTCCGAAGGTGCGCGATGTCCTTCATTTCCGCGTATGACCAGTATGGATGGGCGTATATCGCTATATTATTGTTCTGCGTCAGATGATCGATCATGACCTGCGGGTCAACGCCGCCGCAAACGTCATGGGAAAACCGGTGTCCATGCGGGAAGACAGCGGTTTCGGGCGCTCCCACCCCGACGATGTGGTGAACGACTCCGTCGTAGACCGTGTCCAGCTCGACACCTGGCATGACCAGGAACTTATCATCGCCAAGCTCCTCGTGTATCCCGTATATCCGGTGATCGGTGATCGCGATAAAGCTATAGCCTTCCCGCTCATATAGCGCACGGAGCTGCGCGGGCGTCGCCTCTCCGTCGGAAATGGTCGAGTGCGTATGCAGATTCCCTCTGTAAAATTGTCCCGCCCGGTCCAGCGTATAGTACATCATGCTTCCGTTCCCCTTCACCACGTATATTTCATACAACCAGACCCGATGAGGATACCGGCTCGCCCGCGGCGTACAGATGCGATACGTCCCCAAGCCCTGTTAACCGCGCGACCGCGATATTCCGGTCGGGAATCCGCTTTTCCATATAGAGAGTGGTCACCGATGAGGCGGGCAGAAACACCGTATTCCACACAAGCGGCAGCGATACCGACAGAACGTGGGAGATGATAGCCAGCCCCAGCCCCATGTGGCAGAACAGGGCAATCGTATCCGCGTCGTTCCTGCGCCCGGGCGCAAATGCGTAGCATTGGCCGGTTCTCCGGTACCCGTGGGACGCGGTCAGCGCGTCGAATGCCGCGCACACATCGTCATACAGCGCGGGAACCCGGCTGCTGCAAAAAGGCTCGGCGTTCCGCCAGCCGTCCCGGTCATGCACGCGCGGTATATCCGGCCAGTAATCAGGCGAAAGCGTCCAGGGGCACGCTTCCCGGTCGGCTCCCCCGGGACACACCCCCGCGGGGAACTCGCGCAGCCAGTCCAGCACCACGGGCTCCATACCGGTCGCCTCGGCCGTGGGTCGGGCGGTAGCGACCGCGCGTCCCAGCGGCGAGCAATAGATAGCGGTCAGATGCTCGCCCGCCATTCGACGCGCCAACAGCCCGGCCTCGATTTTACCCTTGGCGGTCAGCGAGTCGGTGCTGTAGTCAGGCTCGCCGTGGCGGATAATGAATATGCGCATAACCACACTCCTTACCGAGGGTATTATAGCACGCACGCAATGGACGTCAATGCAGGCCAGGGCAAAAGCATTTGCTCTCCATAAAATACAGTCGCTCCGGCATACAAACGCCATCCCGGAGGATGACGTTTGTATACGCTATACTACTTTATCAGCATATCCCAATCGGCGGGCGGATCTCCGAAATCGGGCACCGGCAGCGACTCGCCGTCCCGCATCGCCGATTCGTGGGCGATGATGCCCGGCAGCATGTACCGCGCCGACGCCCACGCGTGACAGGGAGGCAGCTTGCCGGTCAGCGTAGCCCGGACGAAATCGTCCACCAGGAATTTATGAGTCCCCATGTGGCCGTTCTTCAGGCCCTGAAACTCGACGGGCATCGTTTTCGCCTTCTCGAACTGCACCTCGGACAGATCGTTGTGATACCCGCCGTTGACCATCTTCTGGAGCGCGGCGGGATCGTGCTTCTCGATGACGTAGCCATACGGGTTGATGCGGTCGCTTACGTCGGTCAGTATCGCCCTGTCGCCCAGCTCGTCGACCATCACATACCGCCCCGTGCTTCCCTCGTACCCGCCCTTCGTGCCGTACAAGCACTGCACATGGGAGCTGGGCTTGCGCCAGCCGATGCGGCGGTATTCGTTGATACGGCATATACCGCCGTTATTGAGCTGCATGATCGCGGTCTCGTTGCTGAAGGGATTGCTCCAGTTGTTGGCGTCCTCGCCGAATATGTCGGGATCGACGCGGTCGCGGTATCCATAGCACGAGACTTTGACCGCGTACGCGTCAAGCGCCGAGAGCACCATGCCAACTGAATGCGTGGGATAGAGCATGGGCGGAACACCGGCGACGCGCTTCCAGCCCTGTCCCCCCTCCTCTGTCTCGAAGGCCTTGTAGCCCCGCGCAAATCCCGCATAAAAGCCGTGGGCCATGTCGTGATAGTACTGCGCCTCGGCGTACACGAACTCCCCGAACCGGCCGGCCCTGTACATCTCGCGGCAGAACATCGCGCACGGGTAGTAGTAGCAGGTTTCGCCCATCATGTACATGAGCCGGGTCTTTTTAAGAAGCTCCAGTATCTCCCCTATCTCGTCGACAGTCAGCGCGATCGGAACCGCGCTGTACACGTGCTTACCCTCCCGGAGCGCACGGATGACCATGGGCCCGTGCATATAGCGCGACGTGAATATCGCGACGCAGTTGAGATCCCGGCCGTTCTTCATCATGTCGTCAAAGGACGGATACGTGTCGGTAATGCCGAACTGCTTTGCGGCCTCGCTCAGGCGCTCGGGCACGAGCTCTGCCAGCGCCACCTTCTCGACGCCCGGATGGGCCTGAAAAAGCGGTATGAACTCCCTGGCGAAACACGCGCCGACGACTCCGATTCTCAGTTTCATCGCAATCACCTCTCGCTCATATTACAGCAAAACGCCGTTCGCCGCCAGCCTGCGGCGCAGCTCAGCCACATCGAGCTTCCGGGGCGTCGTCTTTTCTCCGATAGCCAGCGCGGCCGCGGTACCCGCCGCCTCGCCCAGCGCGAAGCAGGTTCCGATGACCCGGATGCTGGCCATCGCGATATGGGTGGCCGATACGCACCGGCCTGAGACCAGCAGGTTGTCGATCTTCTGCGGAACCAGCACGCCGTAGGGAATGTCGTAGTGGTCATTCTCCCGCAGGAAAGGAGCGGGCGGGAGTTTATGCCGGAATTTGGATTTCATGATACACTGGCGGCCCTGAAACTCCTCGACGCGGCACAGCTTCGAGCACAGCGATGTCCGCGCATTCCAGGGTGTGATATTGCCCAGCGGGCAGTGAATATCGACCCACCAGC
Organism: Christensenellales bacterium; assembly: GCA_050942555.1. GTDB lineage: Bacteria > Bacillota > Clostridia > Christensenellales > UMGS416 > JAAYXU01. Next base: position 930 of record JBMNNN010000086.1, on the reverse strand, counting down.
ATCCCTTCGCGATCGACGTATCAGGATGCTTGCGTGTTCCGAGGACATCGTCGTCGCTCAGGCGGTATTCGCCAACAATCTGGCGCGTCTCGCGCACGCCCACCGTGAACGGGAGGTCGATGAGATACGCGTTCTCAAAGCCGGGCACTTTTTCCCTGAGGAACTTCATCATATCCATCGTATCGCGCCGTATCTTGAGCTCGGCGCGGGTAAGGTCCATGACGTTGGTTCCGTCGCCCGCGGCCCGGGTGGTATCGGGCGTCATCTCGTTATCGCGCACGGTGGAGCCGACCTCGTCGACCCAACCGGTGCTGCGGGGATGGAGTATGCCCTCCTCGATCGCCCTGGATACGAGCGCGTTGCCCTCCTCGATCTCCTCCCGCGTGCGGGGGCGGACGTTTCCGATCCGGAACCGGGTGCCCATCGACTGGGTCAGCCCGTCGGCGTCGCGGCCCTTCGTGCACGGGACGCCGCTCATCCACGCGATGTCGGCGTCTCCCGTCCCGTCGATGAATATTTTACCCGTCACCGCCTGCCGTCCGGACTTGCTCTCGACGACGACGGCCCTGATGACGCCGTCCTCGACGATGGTCCCCACGGCCCATGCGTGCAGTATGATCTTTACGCCCGCATCCAGGCAGATTTCGTCGCATACAATCTTAAAAAGCTCCGGATCGAACCGGATCGCGTCCCACTCGATGCGGCTGTCGTCAAAGGCCCCGCCGATCGCCTGCAGTCGCCTTACGAGCTCCACCGGTATGCCGCCCAGTATCAGATAGTCGGCGGTGTTCACATGCTCCTTCTTGCCGGGCGCGTAGCGACCCTCCACCGGCGCGTAGCCGAAAAACGGCCCCATCAGACAGGTCGTGGCCAGTCCGCCCAGCACGCCGTACCGCTCGATGAGCACGGTTTTCATACCCGCGCGCGCCG
>JBMNNN010000085.1:0-8654 GCA_050942555.1 Christensenellales bacterium | reverse complement strand
AAACTGGGGCTGAAAAGCGCCGGAAGTATCGAGACAGCGTAGAACGGAGAGATTCATGGAAAAAAGGCTGTGGTACCATACGCCCCCGACGGAGTGGATGGAGGGGCTGCCCATAGGAAACGGACGGCTGCGCCGCGTGAAGGTTGTGGTGGGATACGGCAGCAGTCTCGTGCTCTCGGGGCTGGCCCGACGGTTTTCACTTTCCCAGGGCGCCCGGGACATAGGGGACGACGTACACATCACCGCCGCTCCGGGCTTCACGGTCACGCTGGAGCCGCCAAACCGCGCCGGATAGACGCAACACCATCCTTTTTATATCCCATGCGGCGGCGCGCCGCTTTTTTTATTTGGCTTTTTGTGCCCGTTCGACATTTTTCAGCGCGTCCGCATGGTATGCTCATGGCGATATGCTTTATATATAAAAAAAACACCATTCGTTTTATAATTCGCTCATAGTGAATGACATGATGCCGATGCCAGGATATACTACGTTTATCCGGTTTCTTTATACAGTTTTATGACAGACATAGACCGACTTTGGCAATTTTGACCGGAAAGGCGGATCAGAATGACCCAAAGCAAATGGCTCGCTCCGGCACATGATCCCAGCAGAATTCGACGCAGGCTCGTGCGCAATTGCATACGCTATCTGGATCTTTATCTTTTGCTCATCCCGCCGCTGGTCGTGCTGATCGTGTTCCGGTATATCCCGATGTACGGCGTCACGCTGGCATTCCGGGACTTCAAGGTGAGCAGGGGGATACTGGGAAGCCCGTGGGCGGGTATGAAGTATTTCCTCGAGCTTTTCCGCACCCCAAAGTTCTTTCAGGTGTTTACCAACACGCTGCTCATCAACATATACCGCCTGGTCTGGCAGTTCCCGATCCCGATACTGATCGCGATCATGATATACGACGTGCGCAACGTGCCATTTAAGCGCATGGTGCAGACGATCTCCTACATGCCCCACTTCTTTTCGTGGGTCATCATCGCGGCGATGTTCTTTGATATTCTCGCGCCGCGGACCGGTATCATCAACAAGATACTCGCCGCCCTGGTGGGCGCGGAACCCAGGATGTGGATGGGCGAGCCTCATTATTTCCGGTCGATCGTCGTCATCAGCAACGCATGGAAGGAATCTGGCTGGGGCGCTATCGTGTATCTGGCGGCGATGATGGCGATCGACCCGCAGCTTTATGAGGCGGCGGTCATCGACGGCGCGGGCAAGTTCCGTCAGATGTGGCATATCACGCTGCCGGGCATCGCGCCCACGATCGTGTTCATCATCATGATCCGCCTTGGAGCCATACTGGGAAGCGATATGGAGCAGATCATGCTGCTTTCGACCCCGGCCACGCTGCCGACCGGCGACGTGCTCAGCTACTATGTGTACCGCATGGGCATAGGCAGGATGCAGTTCAGCTTCGCGACGGCCGCCGGGCTGTTTACTTCGGTCATCGGGTTCTTGCTGCTGGTCTCGGCCAATTACCTCTCGGTGAAAATCGGACAGCGCGGGTTGTTTTAGGAGGCGGCCATGTGGAAGAGGAAAACGCTTGGAGAAATCATATACGAGATCACGATCCACGCGGTGCTCGTATTCATCGTTTTCATATGCCTGCTGCCCCTGGTGACGCTTCTTGCCAAATCCTTCAGCCGGGAGGCCTACGTACTGGCCGGGGACGTCACGCTCGTTCCGATCGACTTTAATCTGGATGCGTACCGCGTCGTATTCTACAGCAATCAGTTCTGGACGTCCTTTCGGACTTCGGTGATCGTTACGTTTTTCGGCACGATATTCAACTCGCTCTTTACGATATTCGTCGCCTATGCGGTATCCCGCAGGGATATGCCCGCCAGCCGCTTCGTATCGTTCCTATATATCGTGACGATGTTCTTCGGCGGGGGGCTCATACCGACCTATCTGGTCGTGAAAAGCGTCGGGCTTCTCGACACGCTGTTCGCGCTGTTTGTGCCAGGCCTTGTCAGCGCGTTCAACATGATCATACTGCGCAACTATTTCATCGCGATACCCGACAGCCTCGAGGAATCGGCGTATATGGACGGGGCGTCCAACGTGCGCATCCTTTTCCGGATCATGATACCGCTGGCGATGCCCTCGATCGCGACCATCGCGCTGTTCTGTGCGGTGGGCTACTGGAACAGCTATTTTGACGGCCTGCTATACATCACGACCCGCGCGCGCAGGCCGCTGCAGGTCTATCTGCGCGATATCATTATGGAGTCCGACAACGAGATGTCCAACCTCGACCTGCTGGCCGACGTGGCCGGCGAATCGGTCCGCGGGGCCACCGTGATCGTGGCCACCGTACCCATACTGCTCGTTTATCCTTTCCTGCAGAAGTACTTCGTCAAAGGCGTCATGCTGGGCTCCATCAAGGAGTAGTCGAATATCCGGGCTCCCCGGACAATATAAAGGAGGAACGAAGCGATGAAGACAAAGTGGTTCCGAATCATGGCGGCTGCCATCGCCATACTCATGGCGATGACGCTGGGAGCGTGCAAGCAGACAACGGGCGGCACCGGCACGAAAGCGCCCAGCGGATCAACTCTCGACACCAAGGGCGTTAAGCTGGTCATACAGACCAGCTCCAACGTGGAGCAGTTCCCCGAAGGGATGGACGAAAACAACAATCTCATCATTAACTTCCTGCGGGAAGTCACCGGCTACGATCTCGAGTGGATCATCTCACCGCGGGAGGGAGCGGTCGAGTGGATGAGCGCGATGATGACATCGGGCACATCGCCCGACATGATCCGCCCCGTCAAAGCCGAATTCCTCTCCTACGTCGATCAGGATCTGCTGACCCCGCTGGACGAAAGCCTCGAAAAATACGGGCCTGATATCATGGCCAAGGTGGACGAGGATACGTGGCTGACCGCTACTTTCGACGGGAAAAAGTACGCGATCACGGTCCCGACCCAGTACATATCGGGCAACGGAATCATGTACCGCGGGGACTGGCTGGATAAACTCGGTCTGGAAGTGCCGCGCACGCTCGACGAGTTCGTCGAGGTGCTCCGGAAGGTCCGGGATGAGAAACCTGGCGGCGAAAACACGATCCCGTTCGTGGCCTACGGGGCCAGCGGCGTGGAGGCCGGCCTGGAGGGCTTCCGCGGCGCGTTTGGTGTGGCCGCCAGCGATGTGGACGAGAACGGCGTCTATCAGGACGTGTTCCTCCAGGAAGGCATGCGCAAATATGTCGAGTTCTGCCGTATGCTGTACGCCGAGAAGATCATCGACCCCGAGTATCCGGTCAACAAGACCGCCAACATGACCGAGAAAATGGCGGGCGGGCTGGGCTTCATGACCTGCCTGGGATGGTCCGCTCCTCGCGACATTGTCAAAGCGCTCGCCGAAAAGGACTCCGAAGCCCGCATCGACTACATCACCGAGGGGCCTGTGGGCGAGAACGGCGAATGGGGCTACCCGTATTCCTACACGCCCTACTGCTATCTGGCGGTGCCCATCCACAGCAAGGACAAGGTCGACTACTGCGTGGACTTCGTCAACAAGCTGACCGACGAGGAAGTACGCATCATGATGAACTACGGGCCCGAGGGCGAGTTCAACACCTATGAGAACGGTATGTATGTCCCCAACGAGCGCGCGGCCAAGGAGTTCGGGTATAACGTATACTATATCGCCTACTGGACCGAACCGGAAGACTTCCTGAACCGCTGCAAGACAAAGGGATTCTGGGACGCGTACTCGGCATTTGAGCCGGGCGCGCGCAACCGGAACCTGTTGGCCTATATCCCTCTGCTGGACGCGGTGGAGGCCAACAAGACCGACCGCAGCGATTTGTGGAACGAATATTTCCTCAACATCGTGACCGGCAAATACGATATGAGCAAATTTGACGAGTTCATCACCCGCTACAAGGAGCTGGGCGCGGAGGAGGCCAACGCCGCGATTCAGACCTGGTACGACGAGACGATGAAGTAACAGTTGCTCTAAGCCGGCGTCGATCCGCTTAACGGATCCGCCAATGACTTTGGCACCTCTGTCACCAGAAAGAAGTCGCCGATTAAGGCGGCTTTTTTCCATGCTTTACTATTGTATGGGCAATGTTGCTATGCAGTATTATCGTGTCTAAACCTACTCTTACCGAGCCTTTTATGATATAATGCAAAGGATGCGTAATTGACAGAACGATGACGGAAATCAGGTGATTTTGGAATGCATTCTTTCAGAGGCGGCGTTCATCCGCTTCACGCCGCCGGCGCGGGAAAGCGGCTCACACAGAATCTGCCGATCCGGGACATGGACATCCCGGCTCTGCTCGTATACCCGATGGTGCGGGGCGCCGGCGCTCCTGCGACGCCGCTTGTCGCGAAGGGCGACCGGGTCGCGATGGGCCAGAAAATCGGAGAGCCTTCGGGCTTCATAAGCGCTGCGGTGCACGCGACCGTGTCGGGCACGGTGCGCACGGTGGAGCCCCGCCCGCACCCTGGCGGCGGGCACGTGCTGGCGGTCGTGATCGAAAACGACGGGCAGTATACGCCTGTCGATACGGCGAAGCTTCTTGGTGCCGACGCTTCCGCCGGGGAAATCGTCGCGGCTGTCCGGGAGCTGGGCATCGTCGGCATGGGCGGGGCGACGTTCCCGACCCACGTAAAGCTGATGCCTCCCAAAGACGCGGTGATCGACACGCTGATACTAAACGGCGCCGAATGCGAGCCCTATCTGACGGCGGACCACCGGCTAATGCTGGAGCAACCCGCCCGGATACTCCGGGGCGCCGATATCGTCGCGCGCGTGCTGCCCGGCATCCGCCGCGTCATCGTCGGCATAGAGCTTAACAAGCGCGACGCGATACGCGCGATGCGGGACGCCGCTTCGGGCCGCAACAGCATAACCGTCTCTCCCCTCAGGGTCAAGTACCCGCAGGGGGCCGAAAAGCAGCTCATATGGGCCACTACCCGCAGGAAGGTTCCGACGGGAGGCCTGCCGTCGGCCGTGGGCGTCGTGGTCATGAACGTGGGTACGGCGGCCGCTCTGGCCGACGCGATCGATACCGGCATGCCCACGCTGACGCGCGTCGTCACGGTGTCGGGCGACGCGGTGCGCGAGCCGGCCAACCTCAGGGTGCGCATCGGCACGTCGTTCGACGACTGCATCGCCGCATGCGGGGGCGCCATGCAGGCGGCCAAGCTGATCGCCGGCGGCCCGATGATGGGCATCGCGCTGCCCGACGGCAAAGCGCCGGTACACGCCGGTACGTCGGGGATACTGCTCCTGTCGGCAAAGGCGGCCGCGCGGCCCGCGCCCGCCAACTGCCTGCGGTGCGGCCGGTGCGTCGCGGTCTGTCCGATCGGCCTTATGCCCCTTCACATCGCGCAGACCGCCGACCGGGGCGAGTTCGATTTGGCCCAGCGGCTTCACGCGATGGACTGCATCGAATGCGGCAGCTGTTCCTACATTTGTCCGGCTCACCGCTATCTGCTGCAGTCGATCCGTCTGGCAAAGAGCCAGATTCGCAGCAAGGCCCGCAAATAGGTTGGAGAGGAGTGCTGACATGACGCTGCATGTTTCATCGTCGCCCCACGTGTTTACGCCCGTAAGCGCGCGCAACCTCATGCTCGAGGTGCTCGTGGCGATGACGCCTGCCGCCGTGGCGGGCATCGTATTCTTCGGTCCGCGCGCGATCCTGCTTATATGCCTGGGCGCCGCGACCGCCGTATTGACCGAGTACATACTCCAGAAGATGGCGCGCCGCCCGGTCACCGTCGGCGATTATTCGGCCGCGGTCACCGGCTTGCTGCTGGCGCTCAATCTCCCCCCCACCGCGCCCTGGTGGATGCCCGTCGTCGGATCGGCGTTCGCGATAGCGGTCGTCAAGCAGGCGTTTGGCGGGCTGGGATTCAACTTCATGAACCCCGCGCTGGCCGCGCGCGCGCTGCTGGTGGCCAGCTGGCCCGTGCGCATGACGGGCGACGCGTTCGTGTCGCCCACATTCTGGGGCGCCGCGGACGCGGTCAGCGGCGCCACGCCGCTGGCGCTCATAAAGGCGGGCCAGATGGCTGAGCTGCCGCGGCTTCTCGACCTTTTCCTGGGCAGCACGGGCGGGTGCATCGGGGAGACCTCGGCGCTCGCGCTGATCGCGGGCGGGCTGTATCTGATACTCCGGCGCGTCATATCCTGGCGGATCCCGGTCACATACATCGGCACGGTATTTGTCACGACGCTCGTGATGGGCGGCTTCGACGCGACGCTGTCGCTCTACCATGTGCTGGGCGGCGGGCTCATGCTGGGCGCGTTCTTCATGGCCACAGACTACGTCACCTCTCCGATGACGCCGTGGGGCCAGGTCATTATGGGCGTGGGCTGCGGCGTTATGACATCGCTCATCCGGCTTCTGGGCGGATACCCGGAGGGAGTGTCCTACTCGATCCTGCTGTTTAACGTCGCGACGCCGCTCATCGAGCGGTTCACGAAGCCAAGGGTATTCGGGGAGGTGCGGCGGCATGCGTAACATGCTGGTTCTCAGCCTGAAGCTGCTGATCATCACGCTGGCTGCGGGCCTCGCGCTGGGCGCGACATACGCGATAACCGAGGAGCCCATCCGGCAGCAGAACATTTTAAAAGCCGAAGCGGCGCGGAAGGCGATCTTCGGGGAAGCCGTGTTCGAGCAGGCGACCGGAGTCGAAGCCGTCAGGGCCGCGGACGAGCGCTTCGCCGCCGTGACCGACGCCTATTACGCCATGGAAAGCGGTCAGATCGCGGGCTGCGTCGTATCGGTCGCCGCCTCAGGATACGGCGGCGACATTGCGCTCACCGTGGGCGTCGACCCCGAGGGCTGTATCGTGGGCCTCGAGGTGGGGGCGCACAGCGAGACGCCGGGGCTTGGCGCAAAGGCGCGCGATGCCGCGTTTAAGGAGCAGTTCGCGGGCAGGCGGGCGCCGCTTGCGGTCGTCAAGAGCGACCAGGCATCGGAAAACGAAATCAGCGCCATCACCGGCGCGACCATCACGAGTAAGGGCGTGACTGACGCGGCGAATCTGGCCGTCGAGTTTGCAACCAGGCTGCTGGAGGCAGGAGGGAAATAGCATGAAACTGGCGCCGATACTGAAAAACGGAATACTGACCGAGAACCCCACGTTCCGTCTGGTGCTGGGCATGTGCCCGACGCTGGCCGTCACCACCGTCGCCATCAACGGAATCGGCATGGGGCTGGCCACTACGTTCGTGCTGATGGGCTCGAATTTCGCGATATCGCTTCTTAAGAGCTTCATTCCCGAGAAAGTGCGCATCCCGGCCTACGTCGTGATCATCGCGACGTTCGTCACGATGGTGCAGCTCCTGATGGAGGCGTTCCTGCCCGACCTCTATAGCGCGCTGGGTATATTCATACCGCTCATCGTCGTCAACTGCATCATCCTGGCGCGGGCCGAGGCGTTCGCCAGCAAGCACTCGGTGATCGAGTCGCTGACCGACGGGCTGGGTATGGGCCTGGGCTTTACGCTGTCGCTGACGACGCTGGGTGCGATCCGCGAGCTGCTCGGCAACGGGACGATATTCGGCCTTCAGATCATGGGCGCGGGCTTCGAGCCGGCCCTCATCATGGCGATGGCGCCGGGCGGATTCATGCTGCTGGGACTGCTGCTGGCCCTCATCAACAAGCTGGGCGAGAAAAAGGCGTAGGAGGTAACCGATGGATACTTTCAAATCGCTGCTGCTCATCGTGCTGAGCTCCGCGCTTGTCAATAACTTCGTGCTGTCGCGGTATCTGGGGTGCTGCCCCTTCCTGGGCGTATCCAAGAAGGTGGATACCGCTCTGGGTATGGGCCTGGCCGTCATATTCGTGATGGCGATGGCCTCGGTCATCACATGGCTCGTACAGTACTATCTGCTGGAGGCCGACTGGCTCGCCGCGCTGGGCATACCGGATCTGCGCTTCCTGCAGACCATCGCGTTCATACTGGTCATCGCCGCGCTGGTGCAGTTCGTCGAAATGGTGATACAGAAAAGCGCGCCCGCGCTCTACTCGGCGCTGGGCGTCTATCTGCCCCTCATCACCACCAACTGCGCAGTGCTGGGCGTTGCGATCATCAATATCAACGAGGGCTACAATCTGCTGGAAACCCTCTTTAATGGCATCGGGGGCGCGGTGGGATTCGCGCTGGCCATCGTGCTCTTCGCGGGCATCCGGGAGCGGCAGGAATACGCGGATATCGCGGAGCCGTTCCGCGGGTTCCCGATCGCGCTCATCACGGCCGGGCTCATGGCCATCGCGTTCCTGGGCTTCCAGGGACTGATCCGGTAAGGGAGGAATACGCGTGAACGAAATCATCATCGGATCCGCCGCGGTGCTGGGCGCGCTGGGCCTCGTTTTCGGCGCGCTGCTGGCCGTCGCCTCCAGATTTTTCGGGGTCACGGCCGACAGCCGCGTCATACAGGTTCGCGAGAACCTGCCCGGCGCCAACTGCGGCGGCTGCGGGTACGCGGGCTGCAACGCGTTCGCCGAGGCGATCGTATCGGGGGACGCGCCGGTCAACGGTTGTTCGGTCAATTCCGCCGACGGGGCGCAGAGGATCGCGTCCATCATGGGCGTTGCGTGCGACGACGTGGAGCCTCTGGTCGCGATGGTCCGGTGCCGGGGGACGCTCGCGAATACGCATATAAAATATGA
>JBMNNN010000084.1:0-8658 GCA_050942555.1 Christensenellales bacterium | reverse complement strand
TTCGCTCTGGGAGGCTTGACGGAACAAGGATGCTACTTAAGGCTTTGGGTACCGTTCGTGATACTGTTGCTTCTGCCTGATCTTTTACCCAGAACAACTTGACACGATCAAAAACCTGTCGAACGTTGCGTTGCCGCGTCCGCTCATGTATAATATCGTATATATTCGTTTATTGTATTCATACATATATTTTATACCAGAAAACGAGGACAGTGCATGATCGCGATTATTTTTAATCCCATCGCCGCCGGCGGGCGCGCCGCCCAATCGCTGGAACGCGTCAAGGAGCACCTGGACAGCCTGAAACTTGCGTACGAAGTAAAGAAATCCGAATACCACAGGCACACGATCGAGCTGGTCAGGCAGGCGGCTTCGCAGGGGGCCGACATGATACTCACGCTGGGCGGCGACGGCACCGTGATGGAAGCCGTCAACGGCATAGCCGGACTCGAAAACGCGCCGCCGCTCGGATTCCTGCCGGGCGGGACGGGCAACGACTTCACCCGGTCGCTGGGACTTGACAGGGACCCGGTGAAGGCCTTGGAGCAGATACTGTCGGGAGGGACGGCACAGTGCGATCTGTGGCAGGCCAACGACCGGTATTTTATCAATCTCATAGGGCTGGGACTCGATACGGATCTGGTCGACTGGTCGAAAAGAACCAAAAAAATACTGCGCGGCATCGCCGCATACATCGCCGCGCTGATGCTGACGCTGATCACGTTCCAGTTCAAGAAAGTACGCCTCACGATAGACGGAACGGTCTACGAGCGGGAGGTCGTCGTCATCACCTGTACGAACGGGCGGTACTATGGAGGCGGCATGCTGGTATCGCCGAACGCCGATGTCTGCGACGGGAAGCTCGATATCGTCATCATCAACCGGATCGCGAAGACGCGGATCCCCTTCGCGCTGGCCGGGTATATACGGGGCGATCATGTCAGCCAGCCCTACTGCGAGTATCTGCAGGGGTCTGAAATTACGATCGAGGCCGACTGCGGAAAGCTGCGCTACGAAACCGACGGCGAGGTCGATAACCGCCTGCCTGTCCACATCCGCTCGGCCGGGCGGATCCGGGTTCTGGCGCCTGCCGGCTTTAACGGAATGTAAGGCAGACGTAACAGACCCGTAACCGCCAGCCCTTATAATGAGGGAGTCTGGAACAAACGTGAGATACAGGACCAAAAGACGAATACGCCGGATCGTTTTTATCACGCTCATCGCGCTGGCATTCATCGGCGCGCTGACGTTCGTCATATACCGGGCGATCAACCCGGTCGCGCCCGTCAGCAAGCGGACCGTCACGCTTCCGGTCTCGCCGGGAGGCGTATACGGCTGGGAATCGGGGTTCCTGTGCGTCAACGACAGGACGCTTGTCTGCGTGGATGAGACCGGGCTGGAGCTGTGGACCGCAGAGCTTCCCGACAGCGGCATGAGCGTAACGCGGGCATTCGGCATGACCGCCGCCTGGAAGGGCAGGCAGTATGTGCTCATCGATATGAGCGGCACTCAGGTGGGGTCCTGGGAGATCGCGACCGATATACTGATGATGCGCTGCGGGGGCAGCGGCGTGGCCCTGCTGACCAGGGAGGAGGAACAGCACCGCCTCTGGGTGTACGACTTCAGGGGCAATGTGGTCGACGAGGCGCGTTTTCCGCATCTGTCGGTCATCGCGATGGAGTACTACGGCGGCAACGGCAAACAGCTTTGGGTGCTGGTGCTGGATTCGCACGGCACCGTTCCCGTATCGTTCTACCGCAGCTACCACCCCGGCGAATCGACGACAGGAGCCATCACGCTCAACGAACAGGTGGCCTACAGCGCGCTGCCCACCGACAAGGAAGTCTTTATCGTGGGCACGCACAACCTGATCGGGCGCAGGACTTCCGACAACGCGCAGTATAATAAGCTCATTTACGGATGGAGCCTGCAGGATCAGCGACGCAGCGCAGACCAGGCCTGCTTCCTGCTTGCGCCCTCCAATACAGGCGATCAGGAAGCCGTCCTGTCGACGCTGTGGTACATCGCGGCGCCCGGCGAGGAATACAGGATCCCGCTTCCGTCGGGATGCTTCCGTGCGCTGATCGGGTCCTCGGGGCTGGTTGCGGTGACCCGGGAGGGCATCTATACGATGCAGACCGACGGGACACGGCGCACGTTTACGAAGATGCCATTCCTCATAGACCGGGTGGCGGCGGTGTCGCCCGGAAAAGCGATGGCGGTCGAGTCGGGCGGGCTCATATACCTCATTCCTCTGGCATAGCGGGAGCGGAAAGGAAACGGATCAGAACCTGTGAACATGATCGACTACGGCATACTCGCATTTCTCGCGCTCAGCGTGGTCGCGGGCTTCTATCAGGGGTTCGTAAAGACCGTGCTGGGCATCGCGAGCTTTTTTGGAGCCTATCTGTTTGCGCTTTTGTCCTATCCTTCTCTTGCGCGATGGGTTGAGGGAACCGGCAGGGTGATACCGGTCATCGTCTACTACTCCGAAAGCTCCGATATGCTGGGTCCGGTCGAGAATGTGCGCCTTCTGGTCAGCGAAGCCACCGCGCAGAAGCTGTCCGAGATCCTCTCGCAGGTACGCCTGCCCCATCCGCTGGGACATCTGCTGACCCAAAACGTGCTGCACAGGGCTTTTGCCGCCGAAGGAATCGAGAGGCTGGGCGATTATCTGTCGATGACGATCGCGCACATGACGGTCAACATACTCGCGTTCGTGGCGCTGTTCGTCGTAGCGCAGGCCATCATGTCGCTCATGCTGTACCTGTGCGACTATGTATTCCGCCTTCCGGTGCTGCGGCAGCTCGACGGGATCATGGGCGGGCTGCTCGGGTTCATACGGGGCGGGCTGTTCCTTTTCGTGCTCTTCACGCTGGTGCCGGTTCTGCTCGCGTTCCTTCCGTTTGAGGAGCTGCAGATCATGCTGGGCGAATCCCAGCTCGCGACATTCTTTTATAAGGGCAACTTTATGATCGATATGTTCAGCGGGTTCATCGGGTAGCGCATTTGTTTTGTCATATTAAAAAAAGGCCCCTTCGGGGCCCCTGATGGACGGCTGGCCTATTTAAACCAGTTGATTACGTACTTTTCGGCTATGTCCGCGGCGATTGGCACACGGAAACGCTTGCCCTGGTATGCGGTGTACATGAGGTAGATCCACAGTGCGGTGATGCCAAGCCCCATAATCGTGCTCAGGATGGTGCCCAGTATCCAGAAAATCGCCGTGAATATGAGCCAGAGAATGGGCCAGAGGATTGAGATCGCTCCGAAGGTCGTCAGCGACTGCGCTGCGTGCCAGCGAAGCTCCTGATCCTGCTTTTCGACGGCCAGAAAGATGAGTCCGGTAATCCACGCGCCCAGATAGGCCAGCCATGCAGGTGTTTTGGATTGGGTTTGGGTCATATGTTTCTCCTCCTTTACCTGATATGATTCCAGCTTATTTAATTCTATGCCCGGCGCGTGAAATCCTGCCGGATCTCCGCTAATTCATCATAATTTTACCGGTTCTGCTGTTGCTCCGGGAAAGGCGGATGCGGGCGATACGGCGCATTATGCGGTCTTCCTGCGGGCAGCCGACATCCGCATCAGTCGATAAATCCCATGACGAACCGCACCGTTTGTGGTAGAATGTTTCCATCACCTGCGGAACACCGCATGCTGCGCGCGCGGGTCGCTATCGGCGGGAGGACCTGTCGCGCAGGTTCGCGTTGTTTCGCAGGCGCGCCGCTTCCGAAACCGCCGGCACCCGATACGGCGGGCAGCAGGTTCCCAATACATAAGTTTTCAGGAGGCATGAAAATGGAAGAATCCATCATGAAACGCTTTTCGCTAGCAGACCGGGTTTCCATCGTCACCGGCGCGGCCCAGGGACTGGGGCTTGCGATGGCACAGGCTCTGGCCGAGGCCGGAAGCCGGATCGTGATCGCCGAGGTGAATATGGACAAGGCCCGGGATGCGGCGCGCGAAATCAGCCGCCGGTATGGGCGTAAGGCCGAGGCGATGCGCTGCGACGTCACCCGCCCCGAGGACGCCGCGGCGCTTACCGACGCAGCGCTCGCGCGCTTCGGGCGCATCGACGTGCTCATCAACAACGCCGGTATCGTGCACCACGAACCGGCCGAGGACGTAGCCTACGAAAACTGGCTCAAGGTCATCAACGTCGATCTCAACGGCGTATTCATCATGTCGCAGGCGGTGGGCCGCGCGATGCTGAAGGCCGGCCGCGGCTCCATCATCAACATCGCGTCGATGTCGGGACTCATCGTCAATACGCCGCAGTGCCAGGCCTCCTACAACGCCGCAAAGGCCGGCGTCATCCACCTGACGCGATCTCTTGCGACTGAATGGGCAACCCGGGGCGTCCGCGTCAACGCGATCGCGCCGGGCTACATGAAGACCGCGATGACCGCCTCGTTCTTCGAGGACGCGGAGAATCCGTGGGTGAAGACATGGATGGCCATGTCGCCGATGAAGCGCCCCGGCACGCCCGACGAGCTGGGCGGTCTGGCGATATACCTGGCGAGCGACGCATCCTCGTTCACGACCGGAGGCGTATTCGTGGTCGACGGCGGGTATTCTGCCTGGTGATGCTGCACAATACGATTTGCCGCGCGGCAGGCGCTGTGGCCGCGCTCATGATGCTCGCGGGCTGCGGCGTTCCCGGGGGGGCGCCCGATTCCCCCGAAACGACCGCTCCGCCGATGGCAGCGACCGACCCGCCCGCGGCGGCGATATCGATGATGGTATCGGGGGAGCGTCCGCCGCTCGACAGCCCGGTGCTGGCAGCCCTTGCCCGGCGCTCGGGCGTCGCGCTGACGGTACGGGCCGTGCCGGACGATGGATACGCCGCCGCGCTGCAGGTGGCGCTGGCGTCGGCCAATATCGCCGACATCACCGAAATCGAACCGGCGCAGGCCGAGCCCTACGCGGCTCTTTTTACCGATGTGCGGCCGCTATTTGCGCGGTGCGCGCCCACGTATACGGCATGGGCCGCAAAAGAAAGCCTTTGGGACATGCCCGGCGACTCCGGTTCGCCGGTTCTGGTATTCGCCGGGGGCGTGGACACCCGCGCCATCGACGGCGGCTGGTGGGTCCGGAACGATCTATACCGTCTGGCGGGCGATCCCGATGCGCTCTTTGCGGCGGCCGCCAAAGAGCCCGGCACGGTCGCGCTGTCGGTGCCCGGCGGCGTGCGGGGTCTGATGGATCAGGTCGCGCCGCTCTTTGGCGTACCGGCCGGGGTGTGCCGCCTTAAGGCCGGCCTCATGTATGGGCCTGCGACCGATGCTTTCAGGCGCGCGCTATCGTGGCTGGCCGACGCTTTCGCGTCGGGGGCGCTCGATGCTTCCTTCGCGGTGCGCACGCGCGCCAGCTGGCGAAGCCTTGCCGCCTTGGGAGCGCTGGCGGCGACGCTTTGCGATTTTGACGAGTGGGAGGCGCTCGCGCAGCAGGGGTATACATTGTGCGCGCCGCCCGCCATATCCGGGAAAAAGGCGTATTTGAGGACGCGTCCCGGCCGCACGATCCGGTGGATGGCGCTATCGGCCGCGTGCGCGAGCCCTGAGGCGGCCGCGGGCTTTATCGAATACTGCTTTTCAGACGAAGGAAGGATCCTGCAAAACTACGGCATCGAGGGCATGCACGCCGCGGTCTATGACGGCTATGCGCTGCGCATAAAGCCCTGGAAAGATGCGGGGATCCCCGCTCTGCGTGAGCAGGGGCTTTTAAGCCCGGCGATGCCCGGCGTGCGGCACGCGGAGGAATCCGCGCTCTCGCCCGGCATCCGCGACGCCGCGAACCGGCTGCGGGCATGGTACCTTCTGCCTGGCGATATGCTGGTGGAGACGCCTGTTCTGCAGGGCGACGCGGCCCGGCGGCAGGTGATACTGGAAGGGACGCTGTGGCCGACCGCCCAGCGCTGGTGGACCGATTTTATCACCGGGGCGCGCGATCCCGTCGCCGACTGGGACGCGTACCTCGCAGAGCTCGATGCGGCCGGTCTGGCTGAATATATCAGCGCGTGGAGCCGCTGAAAACGGCAGTCACATCAACGCGGGCGTCGTCCATGGTGACGCGGACCGAAAGCTCCTGCGACGACGCGGCTCCTTCCCACCCACAGAAGCTGTGCCCGCTCGCCGCGACAGCCTCCAGCGTGACCGTCTCTCCCGGCTCATAGACTTCCTTGTAGGGGTCAATGATGACCGTCCCCTTTCCCTCGACAGCGACGCACAGCAAGCAGCCTGCGCTGCCCATCGGCGGGGCGGTGTCGTCGATCATGACGGTGCTCCCGGGCAGTATCTGCGCGCTGTTCAGGTACAGCGCGCCCATGATGCCGCCCAGCGCGAATATGATCACGACGACGATTACGATCAGCCATTGCGTGTTCACGGCCTGTCCTCCTTTTGTGCGCAGCCGGTCTGCGATGCGGGCGGCGCATGGTCCCCCTTGTTCCGGACAACCCCCGATGGTAATATTATACGGCCCGCGACGCTTTCGGGCAAGAGCGCCGCGGGCCATATTCATAAAAATATGGCAGTATCCTGACCCGCAAATACACGCAGCGACGGCGCGTACGCGGGCGTCAGTGCAGGAATCGGTTGATTTCGTCGATGGTCACGCCGTCGTGAATGAGAAGATTCAGCCCCATCGACAGTATGCGCGCCACATCGTCTACGATCGTGTCGATCTCCTTGGGCGTTACCACCAGGTCGCCGAGTTTCTTGGCGACGACCTGATCGATCATTCGCTGCAGCGTCTCCTCCCGCGGCATTCCCGAGCCGGGCGCTTCGCGGGATAGGATCTCGAGCGCGTCCCTTACGATCGTCGTGGCGTATACGACCATCGGCACGCCCAGCGCGATGACCGGGACCCCCAGGCTGTTGCGGTCGAGCGTGCTCCGCTTGTTGCCGATGCCCGATCCGGGATTAAGGCCCGTGTCGCTTATCTGTATCGTGGTGCTGATGCGGTCGGTGCGCCGTGAGGCCAGCGCGTCGACGATAAATACGACGGTAGGCCCGACCTTTTCCACGACGCCCTGTATGATTTCGGCCGTCTCGATGCCGGTAATCCCCAGCACGCCGGGCGCCAGCGCACAGACCGGGCGCACGCGCTCATCGACCTGATCGGGTATGACCTTGAGCAGATGGCGGGTCACCATCATCTTTGATACGACCCGCGGTCCCAGCGCGTCGGGAGTGATGTTCCAGTTGCCAAGGCCTACCACCAGCGCCGAGAAATTGCGGTCGATGGGCGGAAGCAGCGGCTTTAGTTCCCGGGCCAGGCAGTAACTGACCCGCTCCTCGAGTACGGGATCCCGGTCCCGCAGATTCGGGGCCTCGAGCGTCACATATATGCCGCGCGGTTTCCCGAGCGCCGTTTCGCCCGCGTTGCTGGTCACGCGCACCCGCGTGATCGTGATATCCCGGTCGTCGCGGTTGATATCGGCCTCCACCCCGGGAATCTGGCTGGCGCTGCGGTCCTCCAGTATTTCGCGTGCCTCCAGCGCCAGATCGGTACGGATATCGCTCATGATCCCAGCTCCTTACATTGCGTAGCTTTTCATAGATTTCCCGGCCATCTTAAAATCATACCGATTGCGGCAGACCGCAGCGCGCATATCGATCGGACAGACTTTTGTTTTTCGAGTACGTGCCGCGTCTTAAGCGCCAGCCGCATTTTGTCAGGGGAACAGTATTTGTTCTGCGTAAAATAACAGGTACGAAAGAGCTCCGCTGGGCTGCTGCTTGCTGATAATTGTCAAACTAACACCATTTAGGAGCCGTAGAGCGGAGGCTTGCTCCCGCCGCGTCCCTGTTTGTTCTCGTCGCCCACTACTATCAGGCACAGCACACAGAACGCAGTCTTTCGTTCCACATAGCTATTTCCATGTGCGGATTAAAGATTGTACTACTCATCTGCCTGAACTGTAGCCGGGGTCCGGGGGTCCTGAAGCGCCCTGCGGCTCGCCTGCCACAAAGTCGTAGCGCCCCGGCACTAAACTGAAAATTTAAAGCATCTACGCAATAATAAAACAGTTGCAGTTTAGTGCCGGGCTCGACCCCCGGTGCTTTGCGTCTCACAGAAAGTGGCACCCGTTAAGCCTATATGACTACTGTGCAAGGAGGTTATCGCCCTGGCTTTTTCCCGCCTCCGGTTTATTTGCCTGCATAATTGTGTTATAATAGCGCGTGTGCTCCGGCACATATCCTGTACTACCGAGGAGTTAGACCGATGAAAGGAAATGTATATCTGTGGACGGCGGCTTTGCTTCTGTTTGCCGTTTCCATTACCGGCTGCTCCCTTCTGGACGGCCTGAATCCAACCCCTACTCCGGAGACCACGCCCCTGCCCACGCTGCCCCCCCCGGCGACGTCCGCGCCTACGCCCGAGCCTAATGAAATCGTGCAGCTGCTCCCGTACCATCCGTTCGATCCAAACGCGGACGCTGTCGCAAAAAGGCTTTCAGAGGCGACCGGCACTGCGCTCCGGTTCGTCATGCTGCCCGAAACGGGCGCGACCGAGCAGCTTTCAATAGAGCTTTCCGTCGGGATCGAATACGATCTGATCACGCTTACGCCCGCCCAGTATCATGGGCTGGCCGACAAAAACGTATGGGCTCCGCTCGATGACTGGATGAGCCAGGCGCCCGATCTGGCG
>JBMNNN010000083.1:0-8661 GCA_050942555.1 Christensenellales bacterium | reverse complement strand
TTTGTTTGTAGAACCAATTTTGGACGTCCGGGGTCTTTTTGATTCTCATCCAAGCAACAAGAATACCTAATAGAGAAACAGGGGATGTTGGCAAGCCTTTCAAATATATTAATAAGAATAAAAAAGAACGACTGCACTAAATAGTTTATCCTTCGGTGCAGTCGTCGCTTTTAAGCCTCGGCTTGAAGAGAGTCGGGATTTACATTTTCAGGCCCATCCGCAGCAAACATTAAAATTGCAATTTTTGCCCTAATACTATATAATATAGTTTAGTGTTTATACTAAGGGGGAACAATAAACCATGCTCCACCTCGGACGAAATGTAACCATTTCCGAGAAGCATATCGTCGCGATACTGGGCATGCCGTCGGCGCACCCGCCCCAGTGGGCGCGCGCGATCGCGTCGCTCAGCGCGGGAGATCCTCCCTTTAAATCGATCATACTGATCGACGACGGCCGGCAGTGCAGGCTCGTATATTCTCCGGTAAGTCCCGCTACGCTGCGCGGCAGAATCGGACAGCTGCCCGCTTTGCAGTCGGCAAGAAACGATAGAAACGATACGCAGGAAAGGAAAACCCATGCACGACACAAAACAACCCGCTGACGCCGTATACGACGCCAGCCAAATACAGGTGCTCGAAGGCCTGGAAGCGATACGCCGCCGCCCAGGCATGTACATCGGCAGCACCGACGCGCGCGGACTGCACCATCTCGTATACGAACTCGTCGACAACTCGATCGACGAGGCGATGGCAGGCCGCTGCGACCGCATCGACGTTGTGATCGCGGCCGACGGCTCGCTCTCCGTTACCGACGACGGCCGGGGCATACCCACAGGTATCCACGAGAAGGAGGGCCGCTCCTCGGTGGAAATATGCCTTACGATGCTGCACGCCGGGGGCAAGTTCGGCGGCAGCGGCTACAAGGTATCGGGCGGCCTGCACGGCGTGGGCATGTCGGTCGTCAACGCGCTTGCTAAATGGCTCGAGGTCACCGTCTGGCAGAACGGCAAGGAACATTTCCAGCGCTATGAATACGGCGATCCGGTGGAGCCGCTCAAGGTTGTCGGGGATGCCGACCGGACCGGCACCCGCATCGCGTTTTATCCCAATGAGAAAATATTCGAGACGCTGGATTTCTCATACGATACGCTGCGCGGCCGTCTGCGCGAAATGGCCTTCCTCAACAGCGGCATCACGATCACGCTGCGCGACGAGCGCGGCGAAGAGCCCCGGGAGTCGGTCTTCTGTTACGAGGGAGGCGTCAAGCACTTCGTACAGTACCTGAACCGCACCAAGGAAGCGCTGTTCCCGGAGCCGATCTACATCAGCGGCAGCCGGGACGACGCGGTAATGGAAGTGGCGATGCAGTATACGACCAGCTATAACGAGGCTGTGTTCTGCTATGCAAACAACATCGCCAACCCCGAAGGAGGCACCCACCTGGCTGGGTTCCGCAGCGCGATCACGCGGGCGATCAACGACTACGCCCGCCGGTTTAATTATCTCAAGGAGACCGAGGAAAACCTGACCGGCGAGGACGTGCGCGAAGGGCTGACGGCCATCATATCGGTGCGCATTCCCGAGCCGCAGTTCGAGGGGCAGACAAAATCCAAGCTTGGCACAAGCTCGGTCCGGTCGCTGGTGGACGGGCTGGTCAGCCAGGGACTGGCCAGCTTTATGGAAGAAAACCCCGCGCAGGCGCGACTTATACTGGAAAAATGCATGGCCGCATCCCGGGCCCGGGAAGCCGCCCGCAAGGCGCGCGAGCTTACACGGCGCAAGAGCATACTCGAGAGCGCCAGTCTGCCGGGCAAGCTGGCCGACTGCACCGAGCGCGACCCGGCCAAATGCGAGATCTTTCTGGTTGAGGGCGACTCGGCCGGAGGCTCGGCCAAGACCGGCCGCGACCGGCGGTTTCAGGCGATATTGCCCCTGCGCGGCAAGATTTTGAACGTCGAAAAAAGCCGCCCCGACCGCGTGCTGGCCAATAACGAAATAAAAGCGATGATCACGGCCTTTGGCGCGGGCATGGGCAAGGATTTCGACGTAACGAAGCTGCGATACCACCGGATCGTATGCATGACCGACGCCGACGTGGACGGAAGCCATATCCGCATTCTGCTGCTTACGTTCTTCTACCGGTTCATGCGCCCGCTCATCGAGAACGGCCACGTCTACATCGCCCAGCCGCCGCTTTACAAGGTGGCAAAGGGCAAGCAGGACCATTACTGCTACTCCGACGCGGAGCTTGAGGAGCTGCTCCGGGAGATCGGCCGGGACGGAATCACGGTGCAGCGCTACAAGGGCCTGGGAGAGATGAATGCCGAGCAGCTCTGGGAAACGACGATGAACCCCGAGACGCGCACGATGCTGCGCGTAACGCTCGAGGACGCGATCGCAGCCGACGAAACATTCTCGATGCTGATGGGCGAGGCGGTCGATCCCCGTCGCGAATTCATAGAACAAAACGCTAGGCTTGTCGCGGATCTCGATATATAGCCTGAAGGAGGCCTTTCATTGGAAAACAATATCAACATGCTCAGGGTTAAGCCCGTCAATATCGAGGAGGAGATGAAAAAAAGCTTCATCTCCTACGCGATGGCCACGATCATAAGCCGGGCTCTGCCCGACGTGCGCGACGGCCTCAAGCCCGTGCACCGGCGGATACTTTATGCGATGCACGAGCTGGGCCTTACCGCCGATAAGCCCCATAGAAAAAGCGTGCGCATCGTGGGCGACGTGCTGGGAAAATACCATCCCCACGGCGACGTCGCGGTATACGACGCGATGGTGCGCATGGCGCAGGATTTTTCGATACGCTATATGCTGGTCGACGGCCACGGCAACTTCGGCTCCATCGACGGAGACGGGGCCGCGGCGATGCGGTACACCGAGGCGCGCCTGGCGAAGATCGCGCACGAGATGCTGCGCGACATCGACAAGGAAACCGTCAACTTCGTGCCCAACTTCGACGAGACGCAGATGCAGCCCGAGGTGCTGCCGTCGCGCTTCCCGAATCTTCTGGTCAACGGTTCAAGCGGCATCGCGGTGGGCATGGCCACCAACATACCGCCCCACAACCTGCGCGAGGTGACCGCAGCCGTCGTGGCGCTCATCGACAACCCGGATATTACCGTCGAAGAGCTGATGGCGCACATACCGGGGCCCGACTTTCCCACCGGCGCGCTGATCATGGGCCGCGGCGGCATACTGGAGGCGTACCGCACCGGACGCGGCCGGATCGTGATGCGGGGCAAGACCCATATCGAGGACATGGGCGGGGGACGCAGCCGCATCGTCGTGACAGAGATCCCGTATATGGTCAACAAAGCCCGCCTGGTCGAAAAAATCGCCGAGCTGGTGCAATCGCGCCGTCTGGAGGGGATCAGCGACCTGC
Organism: Christensenellales bacterium; assembly: GCA_050942555.1. GTDB lineage: Bacteria > Bacillota > Clostridia > Christensenellales > UMGS416 > JAAYXU01. The sequence continues at coordinate 5,262 of JBMNNN010000083.1, read as the reverse complement.
GCGAGGAATCCGACCGAACCGGCATGCGCATCGTCATCGAGCTCAAGCGCGACGTGAACGCGGGCGTCGTGCTCAACGCACTGTATATGCACACCCAGCTTCAGGAGACGTTCGGCGTCAACATGCTGGCCCTCGTAAACGGCGAGCCCAGGGTCATGTCCCTCAAGCAGATGCTGTTCCACTACCTCGACCACCAGAAGGACGTCGTGACCCGGCGCACGAAATATGAGTTGGACAGGGCCCAGAATCGCGCCCACATCATCGAGGGGCTTTTAAAGGCACTCGACTTCATCGACGCGGTGATCGCGCTCATACGGGCATCCAAGACCGTGAACGAGGCGCGCGACGGGCTGATGGAGCGCTTCGAGCTGTCCGAGAAACAGGCGCAGGCGATACTCGATATGCGGCTGCAGCGGTTAACGGGGCTCGAGCAGGCGCGCCTCTTGGAAGAATACGAGGGACTGCGCGCCCGTATCGATTACCTGACGCGCGTGCTGGCCGATGAAGGACTCCTGATGGGCATCATACGGCAGGAGCTCCTGGAGATCACCGAAAAGTTCGGCGACGACCGCCGTACCCAGATACTCGACGATCCCTCCGACATCAACATGGAGGCGCTCATTCAGCGGGAGGCGATGGTGGTCACGATGACCCATGCCGGGTACATCAAGCGCCTGGCGCTCGATACGTACCGCTCCCAGAGGCGCGGCGGACGGGGTGTCATGGGCCAGGGTACCCGCGAGGAGGATTTTGTCGAGCGGATACTGGTCACATCCACGCACGACTGGCTGCTGTTCTTCACGAACACCGGCCGGGTGCACCGCCTTAAATGCTACCAGGTGCCCGAAGCCGGGCGCGCGGCGCGCGGAATGGCGGTCATGAACCTGCTGCAGCTCGACCCCGGCGAGAAGGTGCAGACGCTGCTGCCTCTTGGAGAGGCGTTTAAAACCGTTCAGGACATGTATCTCGTGCTGGCCACGCGGCAGGGAATGATCAAGCGCACGCCGATTTCCGAGCTTGCAAACCTGCGCAACGTGGGCCTTAAGGCCATCGTACTCAACGATGGCGACGAGCTCATCGGCGCCTGCCTGACCGACGGGAACCAGGAGATCTATATGGGCAGCCGGAGCGGCATGGCGATCCGGTTCCCGGAAAACGACATACGGCCCATGCACCGGGTGGCGATGGGCGTGCGGGGCATGCGCCTGCGCGACGGCGACGCGGTCGTGGACATGGGACTGGTGGACCCGAGCCGGGAGCTCCTGGCCGTCAGCGAGCTGGGATATGGCAAGCGCACGCCGTTTGACGAGTACAGGGTGCAAAGCCGGGGCGGCTACGGCATCATCACGATGAGCATCACCGAGCGGACCGGGCCGCTCGTCAATCTGCGCGCCGTCAGCGACGAAGACGATCTCATGCTCATCTCCTCGGACGGCACGCTCATTCGGATGGAGGCCCGCGACATATCGACGTTCGGCCGTGCGACGCAGGGCGTCCGGCTCATGCGGGTGCGAAACGGCGGCACCGTGGTCGCGCTGGCGGTCATCGACCAGGACGAGGAGGAAGGCGACCAGGACGGCGACGCGGAGGTCACGCCCGCGGCGGCGCCGGTCGACATCGCCGACGACGCGGGAATCTTTCCCCGGGAAGATACAGGGGAAAATGGCGACGCTGCAGGCGAAGAGGAAGAGGACGATACAGCCGGGGAAGAGGACGATATCTGAGCGAATACAGCAAGCCCCCGCCGACTGCGGGGGCTTGCTTTTCGGCGGGAAATGCCGTCAGCGGGGCTGCTCGCGGTACCGGGCGATCGCGCGCGCGAGCGCAGCCACGGCGCTTTCGCGCCCTTCGATGCGCTCCACGACGGTGGCGCTGCGCTCCAGCGTCTTATAGACCTCAAAAAAGTGGGTGATCTCCAGCCTGATATGGCCGGGGAGCTCCGCCACATCCCGGTACTCGCACATCGCCGGGTCGCGCTCGGGCACGGCGATGATCTTCTCGTCAGCCTCGTCGCGGTCCGTCATATACAGCACGCCGATCGGATGGCAATCGATCAGTGCAAGCGGAAAAATCGACTGCTGGCAGAGCACCAGTACATCCATCGGGTCGCCGTCGCTGGCCAGGGTCCGGGGGATGAACCCGTAATTTGCCGGGTACTGCGTGGACGTGTACAGTATCCGGTCCACGCGCAGGCATCCGGTCTGCTTGTCGAGCTCGTATTTGACCTTCCCGCCCTGCGGGATCTCGACGACAGCCGTGAAGCGCTCTGCCGTCACGCGGTCCTCCGGCAGATCGTGCCATACATTCACGCGGCGGTCTTCCCTTCAGGACGCAGGCTCAAACAGCTCCTTGCCGACCCCGCACAGCGGGCACACCCAGTCGTCGGGCAGATCGGCAAACAGAACGCCTTCCTCGGCCTCATCATACTCGTAGCCGCATACAGTGCACACGTAAACCATCGCGGGCGCCTTTCTAAACCGTTCTTATTGGTTCTGCTCAAAAAACTCGTTCAGCTGGTCAACCAGCTCGTTTACGTCCACTCCGTGGGAGGCGCAGGCCGCCTCCAGGCTCTCGCCCGAGGCGATGGGGCAGCCCAGGCAGTGCATGCCGAACGACATAAAGATCGGGGCCGTGCGCTCGTCCTTTTTGAGCACGCTCGCGATGGTCATATCCTTTGTTATCTTTTCCATGATCCAATTCCTTCTGCAAAATATTTGGGAATTATCGACGCTCTTATCATACCACGCCAGGCGCCGAAAGAAAACATATTTTGCAGGATAATTTTCTCAGTGAGCTGCGAAGCCGGCAGCTCTCTCCCGGCGTAAAAAACGCATTGACATTCCCTTTCCGATTCCGTATGCTATGGATAATCCGGCGGAACCGGCTTTTCCCGCCGGAATTCTGTACCGGGAGAATGCGTATGCAGCATGAAACCGTAGTCGTACTCGATTTTGGCGGTCAGTACAACCAGCTCATCGCGCGGCGTATCCGCGAAGCCCATGTCTACAGCCTGATACTGCCCTACACGGCCCCGCTTTCGCGCATCCGGGCGCTTAAGCCCAGGGGCATCATACTGACCGGAGGGCCGTCCAGCGTCAATGCGCCCGACGCGCCCCGCGTGGATCCCGGGTTGTTCGCGCTGGGCGTACCGGTACTGGGCATATGCTACGGCGCGCAGCTCATGTGCCAACTGCTAAGCGGCGATGTGGGCGCGCAGCAGCGCGAGTACGGGCATGCCGCGCTGCGGGTTGACCCCGGTAGCCCGCTTTTTGCGGGCATCGGGGAGGAGACCGCGTGCTGGATGAGCCACACCGACCAGATCGCGCGCATGCCCGACGGATTTGCGGCCACCGCATCGACCGACGCTTGCCCGGTCGCGGCGATGGAGGACCCCGGGCGGCAGCTCTACGGCGTACAGTTCCATCCCGAGGTAGAGCATACGCCCTGCGGACAGCGGATGATCCGGAATTTCCTCTACGATATATGCGGTTGCGCGGGCGACTGGACGATGCGCGATTTCGCGCTGGAGAGCATTGAGGCGCTCAGGCGGCGCATCGGGGACAAGCGGGTGCTTCTGGCCCTGTCGGGCGGCGTGGACAGCGCGGTGTGCGCGGTCATGCTGTCGCGCGCCGTGGGGCGGCAGCTCACCTGCCTGTTTGTCGATACGGGGCTCATGCGAAAGGACGAGGGCGACGAGGTGGAACGCGTGTTTACCGGCGGCTTCGACCTGCGGTTCCTGCGGGTCAACGTGCAGGAACGCTTCCTTGCCCGGCTGTCGGGGGTTTCCGATCCCGAGCGCAAGCGCAAGATCATCGGCGAGGAGTTCATACGCGTATTCGAAGAGGAGGCCCGCAAAATCGGCCACGTCCATTTCCTGGCGCAGGGCACGATCTACCCCGACGTGGTGGAGTCGGGCTCGGGCCACGCCGCCGTCATCAAGAGCCACCACAACGTGGGCGGGCTTCCCGAGCATGTCGATTTCGACGAGATCATCGAGCCGCTGCGCGACCTTTTTAAGGACGAGGTGCGGGCGGTCGGCGAGGAGCTGGGCCTGCCCGCATCGATGGTGTGGCGCCAGCCGTTCCCCGGGCCGGGCCTTGCGATCCGGATACTGGGAGAAGTCACGGCCGAAAAGCTCGACATCCTGCGCGAGGCCGACGCGATCTGCCGCGCTGAAATCGCGTCGGCGGGCCTTGACCGCGAAATATGGCAGTACTTCGCGGTGCTCACCAACGCGCGCAGCGTGGGCGTCATGGGCGATACGCGGACATACGACCACGTGCTGGCCCTGCGCGCGGTCACGTCGGTGGACGCGATGACCGCCGACTGGGCCCGCATACCCTACGACGTGCTGGCGCACATGTCAAATCGCATCATCAACGAGGTGCCCCATATCAACCGGGTCGTGTACGATATTACCAGCAAGCCGCCCGGGACGATAGAGTGGGAATAGAATAATATGGATACGTGGTGCCAAAAAACCCAGTAAAATCAAGGGTTTCCGGCATCGGTGGAATCCGGCAAACTGTTTTTGCAACACTTTTGCAACACGTTGCTTTGAAAAACTCTGAAACGGCAAAAGATGTAGTTGCGTGTGGCTTGCAGTTTGTGACTATACCATCTTTATATTACTGACTAAGAGTCAGTCTACTTTCTCAAAGTAGGCTGGCTCTTTTTTTGTCGCCAGAAAAAATATTGAGGACGAACCCTACAAATCGGCTGGATTTTTCCCATTACCTTTTGAAGGGGTTCTCCTCCCGACAAGGAGCACCACTTCGGCGCTACTTGAAAACTGAATATACAGATCATCAGGTACGTTAATCAGACTGATGAGCCATACGGCATGTACGCTTAGCTCTTTGAGAGTCGCGAGAATCCAGTGCCGCAATGGAGAGACTGCTACTCTCCCCGGCGATGACAGGTCTGACGATAATGATACTTCTCCACGGAGCTGGCGGAGAACCCGGCAGAGGTGAGACTCCTATGAGACCGTGAAGCACACGGTCGCCTGATGATTTCCCTAAGCTACATTGCTTATTCCGCAGGGGCTGTTGAGAACAAATACTGCGGTCCTTACATGCCGGAGTTGTCCGGCTAAATAAGGAAAGGAGGAATCCCCATGGACAACTGTCATGTGATTGCCATCACGAACCAGAAAGGCGGGGTCGGAAAGACAACTACTGCCCTCAATCTCGGTGTAGGTCTCGCAAATGAAGGATACAGAGTCCTGCTCATTGACGCGGATCCTCAGGGCAGCCTGAC
>JBMNNN010000082.1:0-8697 GCA_050942555.1 Christensenellales bacterium | reverse complement strand
AAGCCCTATTTCGCGCGCGTTGATTTCACGCCCGATGGCGGGAAAACCATGGTATGCTACATCGGCAAGTGGGGCGTGGGCGACCACGAAACCCGCATGCCGGTCGTCATCGACTGGCGCAGCGCCGTTGCAAATCTCTACTACACCGGTCAGGTGGGGCGGGCCGAGTATCCCTCCCCCGAGGGATCTGTCCGCGGCGATCTGCGCCGGAAGCGCATTTTCTCTATCGAGGACGGCACGCTCCGGTCGGTCATCGAGGCCGACATCATCAGCCAGGACGAGTACCTCAACGCCGTGCTCAGCGACCACGCCGACGCGCGCCTGCGGGACATCGTCACCACAATACAGGCCGAACAGAACGCGATACTCCGCTGCAATCCCCGACGGCCCATGATCGTACAGGGCGTGGCCGGGGCGGGGAAGACAACGGTCGCGCTCCATCGCATTACATGGCTTCTGTACACATGCCAGGATACGATGGCGCCCCGGAACCTGATGGTGCTTGCGCCAAACCCGCTTTTCCTCAACTATATATCCGAGGTGCTGCCCGAGCTGGGCGTAGAGGACGTCATACAGACCACCTATCACGGCCTGTGCGAAAGGCTGTGCGGAACGACGCTTCCGCCGGTCGACGACAGCTCGGCTCTGCTGGCGCTGCTCTCCTCGGGGGAAGAGGAAAAACGCGGTATCGGCGAAGTCGCCGCCTTTAAGGGCTCGCTTCTGTATAAGCAGTGCCTGACGCGCTACATCGACGCGCTGGCCCGGCGCATCGTGCCCGCGGGCGGCCTTGCGCTGGGCGGGATTCCGGTCTGCAGCCGGGATGAGGTGGTCGGACTTTTTACCGGTCATCTGTCGCCTTTTCCGCTGGCGTCGCGCGGCCGGGAGCTCAAAAAGCTCCTTAAAGAACGGCTGCGTCAGGCGCGCGAAAGGATCGAAAGCCGGATCGAGGAGGAAACCCGAAAGAGGGCCAACCTGCTGCGCGAGGTGATGCCCGCCAACTCGCCCCAGCGCCAGCAGCGCATGGCGCGTATATACGCCGCGCGGGACGAACGCCTGGCAGAGCTCAAGGCGCTTTACGACGCAGCGCTGCCCGCTTATTTTAAGGGCTGGCCCCGGCTCAATCTATTGGAACGTTACCGCGAATTTCTTTCGGAGGAGCCGCTGTTCGCGCTTCCCGACGGCGTATTGCTCCGGCAGTGGCGGCAGGTGTGCCGGTACAGCCTTCGGGCGCTGGACGACGGACGGCTCCGCAGCGACGATCTGCCGGCGCTTATGCTGCTGCAAAGGGCTATACTGGGGCATGCCGAGCGGCTGGATATTCACCATACGGTGATCGATGAGGCGCAGGACTTTTCCCCGTTCATGTTCGATATGCTGATGGACGTCTGCCACAACGCGTCCTTCACGATCGTGGGGGACCTCGCGCAGGGCATCCACAGCTACCGGGGCGTGACCGACTGGCGGGAAACGGGCCGCGTATTCGGGCCCGGCGACTGCGAGTACTTCGAGCTTGTTACAAGCTACCGCAATACGGTGGAGATCATGTCGTTTGCGGGCCGCGTCGCCGCGCGGCACCCATTTCCCGGGCAAAAGGCCGCGCGCCCGGTGCTTCGCCACGGCGCCGCGCCCCGCGTGCTTAAGCAGAAAGGTCCGGACGCCTCCGGCATCGCGGAGGAAGTCGTCCGGCTGTGGGAGTTGGGCGCAAAGACGATAGCCGTCATAGAGAAAATGCCCGACAGGGCGGCAAAGCTGCACGCGCAGCTGTCCGAAAGGCTGCCCTTTCCGATACGCCTGCTCAACGACACCGATACCCGGTACGAGGGAGGGGTCATGGTGCTACCTGCTCATCTCGTCAAGGGACTGGAGTTCGACGCGGTGATCATTGCCGACGCCGGGGAAGAAGTCTGGCCCGACAACGCGCTGCACGCGCGGCTCCTCTATGTCTGTCTTACCCGGCCGCTTCATCACCTGACGGTCTTTTATCGGGGGAGACTCACTCCGCTTGTGGAGGAGCGGGGAGGAGGGTAAGCGTTACTCACATGCGCTCGAGCGGTATCCGGTATGATTATATCAGCTTGCAGGGATGGTATATTTCTCCGCAGACGGGGCATTTATATTCGGTGTTACTTTTTTTATAGGTGTACCGGGATACCAGTACTCCTTTGCCGCATTTGGAACAGACGGTTTTCTGCATACGAATGAGTCGCACCGCTAGCTCTCTTGTCAATCCCGTATTGCTCGACATCGCAATCTCCCCTCGCAGAGCTGAAACTAGAATCCATTTTACACCGGCATGTAAAAATAGTAAAGAGTTTCCTGCGCTGTTACCGTACCGTAGGCAGTGCGCTGCAGTCCGACACGCTTCCGATTGACATCCTCCACCCAATCCTGTACACTGATTTAGAAATTTCCAGCGAAGACGGCTGCGCCTGCCTTATGCCGGGATGGAAACGGACGGAACATCGCTACCAATGAAGAATTTGTTCAAGCCCGCTCTGGAGCGGGAGCGGCTCACCGATCTTAATGCGGAGGAGCTCAGGCATCGGGATATCGAGGCCCTGATACTGGATCTTGACAACACGCTCCTGCCGTGGGGCAGCAGGACCGTCGACAGGGATACGCTTGCATGGATCGACCGCGTTCGCCGGGCGGGGCTGAAGATCTGCGTTCTGACCAACAGCCGCGGGCCGCGCGCGCGCAGCGCGTGCGAAATGGCGGGCATTATGTGCATATGGAGCGCCGGAAAACCGTTCCCCGGAGGCTTCAGGCGCGCGCAGAACCGGCTTCAGGTGCCGCGCTCGCGGTGCGCGGTGGTGGGCGACCAGCTGTTTACCGATATACTGGGCGGCAACGCGGCGGGATTCTTTACGGTTCTTGTCAGTCCCCTGTCGGAGCGGGAAATGGTATGGACGAGGTTCGTCCGGCGCATGGAACGGGCGCTTCTCAAACGAAAAATCGTATACAAAACGGGGGAAGACAGGGATGAGTGAGCGGATCCGGTTCGGTCCGTCGGGCAACTCGAAATCCTTTTACGACGAGGGCCACAAGCACAGCCACGAAATGCCCGAATGGATTCGGAATATGGGGCTTGACTGCTATGAGTATTCCTGCGGAAAGGGCACCAATATCCGAACCGAAACGGCGGCGAAGATCGGCGAGGCAGCCCGCCAGGCAGGCATCGCAGTCAGCGTGCATGCGCCCTATTATATCAATTTCTGCAGCGAGGACGCCGATAAACGGGACGCCTCACGCAAATATATCCACAACACGCTGGCTGTCGCGCACCCGATGGGCGCGACCCGCGTGGTTTTTCACCCCGGCTCTGTCGGAAAGCTCAGGCGCGGGGAAGCGCTGGCGATGGCGATTGAGGGGATACAGACGCTGCTCGCTGAGGTCGACGACGGGCCTTACCGGGACATCACGCTGTGCCCCGAGACGATGGGGAGGCTGAGCCAGCTGGGAGATCTCGAGGAAATACTTGCGCTGTGCCGCCTGGATGAGCGGCTGATCCCGACGATTGACTTTGGCCATCTCAACGCGCGCGGCCAGGGAAGCATCCGCGGGAAGGACGATTACGCAGCGATACTGGACGCCATCGCCTGCGCGCTGGGACAGGAACGAATGCGCAGGATTCATATCCATTTCAGCCGAATCGCCTACTCCAAAGCCGGTGAGCGGGTCCATCTGACGCTGGAGGATCAGGAGTATGGCCCGTTCTTCGAGCCGCTGGCCGAGCTACTTGTCGAGAGGGATATGATACCCACCGTCTTATGCGAATCCAGGGACCGCATGGCCGAGGACGCGCTGGAGCTTAAAAAAATGTACATGAAGGCAGCCGAAGCATTGCGCGGATAAAGCTGATTATGCTATACTGAGGAGAATTCCAGAGAAGGGGCAACCGGATGAGCCGGGTTCGAGAACGAAAGCTGCTGGAACAGGCCGCGGCGCTCGGAATACAGGCCGTGGTGCTCACCAGCCGGGAGAATATGCGCTACTTTACCGGATATGCCGGCGAGGGAGCCGCGCTCATCGCCCCGGAGCTGCGCCGGATCATCACCGACTCCCGATATACCGAGCAGGCCGCCCGACAGGCGGAGGGCTACGGCGTCGCCGATATTGGCCGCGCAACGCTTGCGGAATTCGTGCTTGCGGGTCTCCGGGAAGCGGGAGCCGATACCGTGGGCTTCGAGGACAATGCGATGACGGTTTCCGAATACCGCAAGCTGGAGGGCGCGGGCATCTCCTTTACGGGGATCGGGCTCATCGGAGAGCGGATCCGCGCCGTTAAGGAAGACTCCGAGATCGAAATCATGCGGCGTGCGGCGCGGCTGACCGACGAAGGCTTCGCCCACATACTGCCCTTCATCCGTCCCGGCGTGTCGGAGTACGATATCATGGCGGAGATGGACTATTTCTTTGCGCGACGCGGCGCGTCGCCTGCCTTTCCGATGATCGTCGCGTCGGGCCCCAACGGCTCGATGCCGCACGCGGAGACCGGTCCGCGGCAAATACAACCCGGCGACATGATCACGATGGACTTTGGCGCGACTGTGGACGGGTACAGGTCCGATATGACGCGCACCGTGGCGGTGGGCGAGCCTGATCCCACGCTGCGCGAAGTATATGCGATCGTACTGAAGGCGCAGCTCACCGCCCTGGACGCGGCATCAGCCGGCATGACCGGCCGGGAGCTGGACGCGGCGGCCCGGCGAATCATCGGGGACGCAGGCTACGGTCCACAGTTTGGTCATGCGCTGGGGCACGGAGTGGGCCTTGCGGTTCACGAGCAGCCCAGGCTGTCATCCAAGAACGAAGAGCCGCTTGAGCCGGGCATGATCGTTACCATCGAGCCGGGGATCTATCTGCCGGGACTGGGCGGCGTGCGCATCGAAGATACGGCGCTCATTACCGGGGATGGGTGCGAGCCGCTGCTCGAGTCCGCGAAGGAACTTATTGTGCTGTAAAGAAATAATATCGGAGGATCGGATATGATATCGGCAGGGGATTTCAGAAAGGGACTAACCATCGACATCGAGGGACAGATCTATACGATTGTGGAGTTCCAGCATGTGAAGCCCGGCAAAGGCGCCGCGTTCGTGCGGACCAAGCTCAAGAATGTGATCACCGGAGCGGTCATCGAGCGCACGTTCAGTCCCACCGATAAAATGGACCGCGCGCATATAGAGACCAGGGAAATGCAGTATCTGTACAGCGACGGCGAGCTGTATTATTTCATGGACAACGAGAGCTACGAGCAGCTACCTCTTGGGAAGGAACAGGTCGAGGAGGCGCTCCCCTATATCGTAGAGAATATGAACATAACTATCCGGCTCTACAAGGGGAAGGCTTTCTCGGTGCAGCCGCCCAATTTCGTGGTACTCGAGGTGGTCTCGACCGAACCGGGTGTCCGCGGGGATACCGCGACGAACGTGACCAAGCAGGCGGTGCTGGAGACCGGCGCTGCGATCGACGTCCCTCTTTTTATCAATCAGGGCGAGAAGATACGCATCGATACCCGTACCCACGAGTACATGGACCGGGCCTGACAGGCAGCTGAGCCTTTCGCATGAGGGGAAGCCATGAACACAGAACGCACGCTCATACGCCGGATCGTCATCGCTGCGCTTATGGCCGCCCTGGTAACGGTGCTCACGCTGCTGCGCATTCCGGTGCCCATGCCCGTCATTACCGGAGCCTACATCCACCCCGGCGACAGCATGATATACGCCTCGGCATGGATGCTGGGCCCGCTTGGCGCGGTGTCTGCGGGGCTTGGGTCGCTTCTTGCGGACTTGCTGGCAAGCGCCGCGCAGTATGCCCCCGGCACGCTCGTTATCAAGACGCTGATGGCGCTCATCACGGCGGGACTCATGCGAATGCTGGGAGACCGGCTGTGGGCGCGGCTTGCGGCCATGCTAGCCGGAGGCGTTTTCATGGCGGTCGGTTACGCGGCCTATGAGTGGGCGGTTTTCGGGCCTGCGGTCATGCTGGCGGGACTGCCCTTCAATTTCCTGCAGGCGGCGGGAAGCGCGGCCCTCGCGCTGCCGCTCCTGCCGCTTTTAGAGCGTGTCCCGCAGGTGCGGGCCCTGCGCAAGCGGGACGGTGAAGAACACCCCAGGGAGTAGGAGCGCTTTCACCCCGCGGGAAGGAGGCGTGCGATGAAGCTGACGATACTGGGCGAATACGGACCCTACCCGCCTGCGGACGGCGCCTGTTCGGCGTATCTTGTCTCCGAAGACGGGTTTCATATGCTGCTGGAATGCGGCCCGGGCGCGCTCATGCGCCTGCAGCGGGAGATCGCTCTAAATGAGCTAAGTGCGGTAGCGCTGTCTCACCTGCACAGCGACCATATCGCGGATATGGGAGTTCTCCGCTATGCGCTTGCGGCGCTCGTGAAGCGGGGAGCCCCCGTAACCTGTCCGCTTCCGGTATTTTGTCCCGGCTCGCCTGGCGCGGAGGCGGAGTTTCTGCGCGGCGAGCCCGCGTTCGCCGTATCCCATATCGAGCCGGGCTTTATGGCAAGGCAGGGCCCTTTTACCATTACATTTTACCCGATGGAGCACCCGGTGCCGTCGTATGCGATGTGCATTTCGTGCCGGGGACGAAGGATTCTCTACACCGGGGACACGCGTATGCACGACCGGATTGCGCCGCTTGCGCGCGGCGCGGACCTTTTCCTGTGCGAAGCGGGCTGCCTGGAGCGGGACCGGACGCCCGAAACGCCCCACCTGTCGGTCGCGCAGGCTGCGCGGATCGGGTTGGACGCCGGGTGTCCGCGGGTGATACTGACGCATCTGCCCCCCGACGCCGATCGCGCCGAACTGGCTGCCGAAGCCGCGCGGGTTCATCCCGGAGCAGCGCTGGCTCGCGCGTTTGACGCGTATGTGCTCTGAACAGGCGCCTCTACCCCCGCGCAAACCCATCCTGGCGCTGGCCGGGCAGCCGATGGCTGTGCTGGCGCTCTTTTATGGAGCCGGCCTTTACGCCGGGTTCCGCTTAGCGCTTCCGATGCATATCATACCGGCCGCAGCCGCGCTCCTGTGGGCGCTGATGGCCGTGCTGTATGCGCTGCGCCGCTCCATCGCGATTACGCTGTGCCTCTTCGCGCTGCTGCTGGGCGCGGGAGCGATGACCGGGGCGGTTCCCGACTGGCACCGGCATCCTCAGGGAGCGGGCGAATACGCGCATGTGAGGGGCGTCGTAGCTGAAGCTCCCGTGGAGGGCGCGTCCAGCATACGAGTGATACTGCGCGATGTGCTGGCCGGGCAAGCGGATGGCCCGCTGCTGCCGCTGGAGGGACGAGTCGCGCTGACGCTCTACGGGGGCGGCGCGGGCATCGCGCAGGAGTTCATGCCCGGATGCCGGGTTACGGGGCCGATGACGCTCTCGGTTCCCCCGGCAGCCCAGTACGCGGGCGGGTATGATAAAAGGCTGCGCCTCATGCTGGACGGCGTTCGCTTTGAGTCGATACTGCAAGTCGGCCAGGCAGAGATAGACAAGGGTGATCCCCCGTGGTGGCAGTCCGCGGTGCTGGGCATCCGTACCCGTGTTCGGTCGGCGGCGGAGCGGTGGATCGGCGAGGACCGCGCCGCGGCGGTCTGCGCGCTGCTGACGGGCGACGCGGGCAGCATGCCCGGCGGCGCGCGCGACGACTTCGCACGGCTGGGCATCGCCCACCTGCTGGCGGTTTCAGGGCTCCATGTGGGCATACTGCTGATGATGGTACACGCGCTGGGCAGGCGGTGCCGCTGGGGCGCGATGACGATCACGCTCCTGTCGGCTGCGCTGCTCGCGTTCTATTTCCTGCTGACGGGCCCGCGCCCCTCGGTGCTGCGGGCGATGGCGTTATGGGGCGTGCTCACGGCGGGGCGCATCGCAGGACGCGCCTATTCTCCGGCAAACAGCCTGGGCGCCGTATTTGTGCTCATATTGATCGCGCGCCCGCTGGATCTCCTGGACGTCGGCCTGCAGCTCTCCTTCCTGTCGGCGGCGGGAATCGTGCTGCTCTATCCGGCGCTGGATGCGCTGCTTATAAGGCGGCTGCGCGAGTCCGCGCTGCCCGCAGCGGTACGCAGGCCTGCGCTGTATCTGCTGGGGCTGCTGCTCGTGACGGGCTGCGTGATCCTGACCACATGGCCGTGGATGGCGCTGTATTTTGGCGATCTGGCTCCCGCTGCGTTCGTGGCGAATCTCCTTTTCATACCCGCGACGACGGTCATACTGACGGTTTCCATCGTGTTCGCGCTGCTGGCTGCGGCGTGGCCTCCGCTGTCCTGTCCTGCGGCGATGCTGATCGCGCCGATGGCGCGGTGGTGGCTGCTGCTGGCGGAGCAGGCGGCGCGGCGCGCGCCGGTACTCGCGCTGCCGCCGCCGCCCGCGGCTGCTCTCGCGCTGTCGGGCGCCCTGACGCTGGCGCTTTCCCCGCAGGCTGTACGGCTCCGACCGCGCTGGCGCGTGCTGGCAGCGGCGGCGCTGTCAGCCGCTCTGGTCGCGTCATGCCTGCCGTGGGCCCGGTTTGCGGGCGACGGTTATTCGCTGCGTACGGCGGGGGACGGGAGCCATACGGCGGTGCTTCTGGAGCGGGACGGCGTTGTTCCGCTGCTTGTGCTGGACAAGCCCGTATACCACCTGTCCGATGCGCTGCGGGCGTGGGGACTGCGCGGGCCCGAGCGCCTTATATTTACCGGGATTAACGTG
>JBMNNN010000081.1:0-8750 GCA_050942555.1 Christensenellales bacterium | reverse complement strand
ACCCCATGCTTCTGTAAATACTTCATCATTCGTTGACGGTGGTGCGCTTCCTGTGTTATTCTGTCCATGCAGAGAACTCCTTTCGTGGCCTTTGTTTTTGTCAGATCCATTGTACCACGTTCGTTCTCTGCTTTTCATCTCTTGGTGTTACCTATGTATTGTACCTCAACACAAGATAACAGCAAATTTTTGTATTTAACTATTGACACGCAAAGTTAGTTGTGGTAAACTTTTATCGGAAGTTAGTATACACTAACATTGGTGCTTGGTGGAGGGGTTCCCTATGCCGTTGACGCTTGCAAAACCCGGTGAATCGATACGGATTCAGAGAATCACAGGTCGGCACGATATCCGCAGGCGGCTGGCCAGCATGGGGTTCGTCGAGGGGGAGACGGTGACCATCATCGCCCAGCGCGCGGGCGACATGATACTGGCTCTGCGGGATACGCGGATCGCGCTGGATCGGGCGCTGGCGTCCCGCATCATGGTCTCTCATTACAGCGCGGGCGGCCCGCCGCATCGTCACAGGCGCGGATGGGAATAGCAGGGGCATCGATCGCACCGTCTATTGGCGGAATCGAATGGCCGTTATTTTTCGGGACAAAAGTTAGCACGGGCTAACAAACGAGGAGGAGACCCATGATCAGGATCGCCCTTGCCGGAAACCCGAACTCCGGCAAGACTACGCTGTTTAACGATCTGACGGGAAGCGCGCAGTACGTGGGCAACTGGCCCGGCGTGACCGTCGAGAAGAAGGAAGGCCGATTAAGGGGCCGCAGGGACGTCCTCATCACCGATCTTCCCGGCATATACTCGCTGTCGCCCTATACGCCGGAGGAAGTCGTAGCCCGCAACTACCTCATCGATGAAAAGCCCGATGCGATCATCAACATCGTCGATGCGTCGAATATCGAGCGGAATCTGTACCTGACGGTACAGCTGTTGGAGCTTGGCATCCCGATGGTCGTCGCGCTCAATATGATGGACGTGGTCAGCAGCCGCGGAGACCGGATCGACACCGGGCGCCTTTCGCGCGCGCTGGGGTGTGCGCTGGTCGAGATGTCGGCGCTTAAGGGACAGGGAACGCGCGAGGCCGCTGAGAGGGCGATCGAGGAGGCCGGGCGCAAAGCGCCGCCCAACCGGCAGGTATTTGACAGCGAGGTGGAAGACGCCCTTGGCGCCATCGCCGACGCGCTGCAGCCTGCCGAGCCGTCGCTGGCGCGCTTCTATGCGATCAAGGCCTTTGAGCGGGACGAAAAGGCGATGGCTCGCCTGAACCCCGGAAAGTCGGTGCGCGCGCGCATCGAGGAGACGATCGCCGCCTGCGAGGCCGCGCTAGGCGACGACAGCGAGAGCATCATCACCTCCCTGCGGTACGCGCACATCCGTAATCTCTCGGAATCCTCAATTTACAGAAAAGGCAGGGGAACCATGACGGTTTCCGACCGGATAGACCGCGTTGTGACCAACAGGTATCTGGCGATACCGATATTCGCGGCCGTCATGTTCCTCGTATATTTCCTTTCGGTCTCCACGGTGGGCGGCTGGGCGTCCGCGTGGGTCAACGACCGCTTTTTCGGAGAGATCATGCCCGGGGCGGTGTCTGGGTGGCTCAAGGCGGCCGCCGCTCCCGAATGGCTTTCCTCGCTGGTGCTGGACGGCGTCATAGGCGGGGTGGGCGCGGTGCTCGGATTCCTGCCGCAGATCGCTGTGCTCTTTCTTTTCCTGGCGATACTCGAGGACTGCGGCTATATGGCCCGGGTCGGATTCATAATGGACCGTTTCTTCCGGCGTATCGGCCTGCCCGGCAAAGCCTTCCTGTCGATGCTAATCGGCACAGGCTGCTCGGTTCCGGGCATCATGGCGTCGCGCACGATAGAGAAGGAAACCGACCGCAGGATGACGATCATCACGACGTCGTTCATTCCGTGCAGCGCGAAGCTGCCGCTCATCGCGCTTCTTGCCGGCTCGCTGTTTGGCAGGTCGTCCTGGGTCGCGACGTCGGCTTTCTTCATCGGATTTGCGGCGGTGGCCGCAAGCGGCATCATACTCAGGAAGACGCGGGGCTTCGCGGAGGAACCGTCGCCGTTCCTCATGGAGCTGCCGGCCTATCACGTACCCAGGCTCAGGAACGTGCTCATCCATACGCGCGACCGGTGCAGGGCGTTCGTCCGGAAGGCCGGAACCGTTATATTCCTGGCATGCGGCCTTGTATGGTTTCTCTCGAGTTTCAACGGGCGCATGCAGATGACCGACCCGTCGGGCTCGATGCTGGCTTTCGTTGGCCGGAAACTGCAGCCGCTGTTCGCGCCGCTTGGCTGGGGCGACTGGCGGGCTGCGGTGGCCACGCTGACGGGTCTTGCAGCCAAGGAAAATGTCGTGGGTACGCTGGGGGTTCTGTTTGGCACGACCGGGGAAGGCGCGCTGTGGAGCGCGCTCAGAAGCCTGTTCACGCCGCTGTCGGCCTACTCATTTATGATATTTAATCTTCTTTGCGCGCCCTGCGTCGCGGCGATCGGCGCGATCCGCAGCGAGATGGGCAGCGCACGGTGGACCCTCATCGCGGTCGGATACCAGACAGGGCTTGCGTACGCCGTATCCTTCATGGTATATGAGTTCGGACGCATGTTTTCGGGACACTTTACGGCTGTCACGGCGGCAGCCATCGCGACGCTGGCGGTCTTCATATGGCTGCTGGTGCGCCCCGCGGGCCGCAGCGCCAGGACCGCCCCCGGATCGCGGGCGCTCGCCTGAGGAGGTGTGGACATGGGATTTTGGGCATGGATCATATTCGCGGCTGTGGCAGCCGCGTTCGCGCTGGCGCTCTACCGTACCGTCGTCAACATGCGGCGGAGCAGGGGCTGTCCCAGCAGCTGCGCATACTGCCATTTAAGCGGGCAGTGCGGGAAGAAACCGGCCGACGATGCGTAGTCAGTCCCGCTCGATCCGCGTCGCCTCGTACCCTGCGTCGGCCACGGCGGCGCGGAGCGTCTCGTCGCTGACCGCCCCTGAGAGCGTTACGACGGCCCGTCTGTCCTCGTGGCTCACGCCGGCCGACGCGACCCCAGGAACAGCCAACAGCGCTTTTTGAACCCGCGCCGAACAGTGACCGCAGCTCATACCCTCGATCGTGATCGTACGTTTCATATTTTCACGCCTTTCTGTTTTGGCAGTTTCACACGCGGCCGGGCAGCTGCCGCTCTGCTTCCTGAGCCGGTCGGCGGCTGTTTTGAAACGCCGCAGGCGCAGCGCGTTGCCCACCACCGACACAGACGAGAGGCTCATCGCCGCCGCAGCGATCATCGGACTGAGTGTGAGGCCCAGCGCCGGGTACAGCACGCCCGCCGCGATCGGTATGCCCAGCGTATTATAAAAGAGCGCCCAGAACAGATTCTGCCGGATCGTGCGCAGCGTGGCCCGGCTGAGTTCCAGTGCCGTCACCAGCCCCCACAGGCTTGCGCCCGACAGCACCACATCGGCCGACTCCATCGCGACGTCGGCCCCGGTCCCCACCGACACGCCCACATCGGCGCGGGTCAGCGCCACGGCGTCGTTGATGCCGTCTCCCACCATGAGCACCGTTTCCCCCTGCCGCTGAAGCGACGCGATCATGTCGGCCTTCTGCCCGGGCATCACGCCCGCGATGATCCGGTCGATGCCCAGCTCGCGCCCGATCGCCTGCGCGGTGCGCGGGTTGTCCCCGGTAAGCAGGATGACCTGAAGCCCCATGCCATGAAGGTGCGCGATCACGTCCCGGCTCTCGGGCTTGGGCGTATCGGCCGCGGTCAGTATTCCGAGCAGTCTGCCGTCGGCGGCCGCGATGAGCGGCGTCTTGCCCTGATCGGACAGTCCATCCAGCATGTCTCCGATGCCTGTTGTATCGATGCCCCGCTCCTCCATCAGATCGCGGTTGCCGATGAGCACCGTCCGGCCTGCCGCGCGGGCCTGCACGCCCCTGCCGGGCAGCGCCTCGAAATCCCCGGCGGGCAGATGAGGCGCGCCCGCTTCCTCCGCCTTTTCCACAACGGCCGCGCTGAGCGGATGCTCCGACAGGCGCTCGACAGCCGCCGCCAGCGACAGCAGCTCTGCCTCGCTGGTCCCCCGGGCGGGCAGCACGTCGGTCACCGACGGCCGTCCGCGGGTCAGCGTGCCGGTCTTGTCGAATACGACGGCCGTGGCGCGGTGCGTCGTTTCCAGCGCCTCTCCGGTCTTGATGAGCACGCCGCGCAGCGCGCCCTGCCCGGTTCCCACCATGACCGCGGTGGGCGTGGCGAGCCCCAGCGCGCACGGGCAGGATATGACCAGCACCGTGATGGCGCGGGTCAGCGCGAACGCAAGCCCGCTGCCCGCGATGAGCCATGCCGCCAGCGCGATGAGCGCCGCGACAAGCACGCCGGGCACAAAGAAGGCGCTGATCCGGTCGGCCATTCGCGCGATCGGCGCGCGGGTAGCCTGCGCGTCCTCCACCATCGCGACGATGCGCGACAGCGTCGTGTCCTCCCCCACCCGGACGGCCTCCATCTCGAACGTGCCGGCGCCGTTGAGGCTGCCGCCCGTCACCGGATCGCCGGGCCCCTTTTCCACGGGAATCGGCTCGCCGGTCAGCATCGACTCGTCGACCGCGGTGCGGCCCGATACGATGTTCCCGTCGACCGGCACGCGGGCCCCGGGTTTTACGAGGAGCCGATCGCCGACCCGGATATCCCGGGACGGGATCGTCTCCTGGGCGCCGCCGCGCAGCACGATGGCCTGGTCGGGCGCGAGCTCCATGAGCTCACGGATAGCGCCCGACGTGCGGCCCTTGGCACGCGTCTCCAGGAACTTGCCCAGCGTGACCAGCGTCAGTATGATCGCCGCCGACTCGAAGTACAGCGCGTGCGCGTAGTGGGCGGCGCTGCCAAAGTCGCCTGCCGTATAGGCGGACGCCGCCGCAAAGAGTATGGCGACGCCGTATCCGACCGCGGCGGCCGTACCGATCGCCACCAGCGTATCCATCGTCGGAGCGCGCCGCAGCAGCGCGCGCGTCCCCGAGCGGTATATTTCCGCGTTCACATAGAGAACCGGGAGTATGAGCATGAACTGCGTCAGCGCCATGAGCAGCGCGCCCCGCTCCCCCGACAGCGCGCCCGGTACCGGCAGCCCGATCATCGGCCCCATCGCCAGATAGAATACCGGGGCCGAAAAGACGAGCGACGCGATGAGCCGGCTGCGCAGGGCCCGGAGTTGCCCGTCGTCGGCGGGCGGCCCGTCGGCGCGGGCATCGCGCAGCGCGTACCCGGCGGATTCCACGGCCTTTGCGATCGCATCGAGCCCCGTCCGGGACTCGTCGTATGTGACGTCCATTTTTTCTGTCGCAAAGTTCACGGCGGCCCGCGCGACGCCCGGCACCTTCGCGACGCTTCGCTCGACTGCCGCCGCGCAGGCTGTGCACGTCATTCCCCGGATTGCCAGTTTTTTGCGCTCCATGATGCCTCCGTCCGTTTGCCCTTATTATACCATAAGAGCGCGCGCATATCATGAGCGCTATGATTAATAGCCCCTGGGCACTACGGCCAACAGGGGTATAATCATTCTTTGTTTGGCAAATTACGGAATGTAATAATTTCTTAAGACGATTTAAAACACTCCTTAGCCGTTACAGGTATCCGCTATCGTAATTTCGTCTCCTTCATTCAGTTCTGCTACTTTAGCCAGTTCATCGGTACTGCTGAAATAGCACTGAAAGCCAGAATCACAGGAACCTCCTCCCTCCGCCATACGGACAAACCCTCCTGCGCGATCATATACTGTTACCAGGAATAAACCCCTACATGAAGCGTAAGGAGTGACATTATTGAACGATATGGATATCAAACGCGACTGCGGACCGGCTTTCACGCCGCGGCTGGCGCAGGCCTGCGTTCCCTATCAGTGCTGGGAGCAGCCGCTTTCCCCGGTAGAGGGCCTGAAGCGGGGCTCTATATTCCCGTCGCTGCTGAGCGCGGGACGCTGGGACTATAAAAAAGGCGGTGTGATGCCATGAGCGCGGAACAAGCTGCTGCGCTGGAAGCGCTGATGGCCGAGGTTTTTACCGGCGTGGATCTCAATCTCTATCTCGACACGCATCCGTGGGATAAGCAGGCGCTGATGTACTTTAACCGGCATTCAGCCCAGCTGATGGAACGACAACACGCCTACGAGGCCAAATACGGACCGCTGCTGGGATTCGGCTTCAGCCCCAGTCCCGACGAGTGGCGTTGGATCATGAGCCCGTGGCCCTGGGAAATGGCATGAGGAGGTATAGGCGATGTGGATCTATCAGAAATCACTGGAATACCCCGTGCGCATCACAAAGCCCGATCCCCGGATGGCTCTTCTGATCATCACCCAGTACGGGGGCCCGGACGGTGAGAGCGCCGCTTCGATGCGGTATCTTTCGCAGCGGTTTGCGATGCCGACCAACGAATCCAAGGCGGTGCTCAACGATATCGGCACCGAAGAACTCGCCCATTTTGAGATGGTGGGGTCGATGGTGCGGCAGCTGATGAAAAACGCGACGCCCGAGCAGATCAAGGCCGCCGGGGCGGGAGGATACTTTGCCGACCACGGAAAGGGCGTCTGGATGGGCAACGCCGAGGGCGTTCCGTTCACCGCCGCCTATTTCCAGTCCAAGGACGACGTCATCGCAAACCTGCACGAGGACATGGCCGCCGAGGAGAAGGCCCGCGCCACATACGAATATCTGATTCGCATGGCCGACGACCCGGACGTCATCGACGCGCTCCGCTTCCTGCGGATGCGGGAGGTCGTGCACTTCCAGCGCTTTGGAGAGACGCTGGTCTCGGTACAGGCTGCGATGGACGAAAAGAAACTCTATTAAGCTGGATCGTATGCGGGGCGGCTTTCCGCCCCGTTTTTTATCCGACGCGCGGCAGCGTCGAGCCCGCGTAGGGCATCACCAGCACGCGCGCGCCCGCCCCGTGCCGGCGCAGCGCCGCGTCCAGCGCGTCCTGCGCCCGGGCAAATGGCGTCATGAACATGCGCCTGACCAGCGCGGGATCCATTTCCGACACGAGGAATATGCCGGCGCGCCGCAGCACCATCGCGATGGCCGCTGCCTTATGTCCGCCCAGCCGGAAGTCGCGCCCGATCCGCTCGATCATCGATTCGGGAGAGGGCGACTGCGTCATCCACCGCTCGAATTCGGGCTCGCCCATCCCCTCCCGGCACGAGCCCACGAGTATGATCGTGCCGCCGTCCTTTACCGCGTGCCTGGCATTATCCAGCGCTTTTTGCGTCTGATAGAGGTTGATATCCTTGGGCGCCCCGCCCTGGGACGCCAGCACGATATCGGCGCGCCGCGGGATTTCCTTCATATAGAGCCTGTCCAGAAATGCGCACCCCGCCCGGTGGGCCAGTGTCACGTCGCCCGCGACCGCGCGCAGTATTCGCTTGTGCTCGTCCAGCACCACGTTGAGTATGAAGTCCACCCCGCACAGCGCGGCGGCCTCCTCGATGTCCTCGCGCACGGGATTGCCCGCGATCGCCCCGGCGCAGGCCCTTTCGTCGGTCATCAACCGATGGTTGTGCTGTATCGCCTCCCGCGTGGACGCGCCCGGCATAATCGCCTTGGCACCGCCCGAGTACCCGGCGAAATAATGGTATTCGATATTACCCAGGCAGATCCGGCGGTCGGCCCGGGCGACAGCGCGGGTGATGTCGACCGGCGTGCCCCGCCGCGTGACGCCGATGCGCACGCAGTCGTCCGGGTCCGAATCCATGCACCGGATGCGGCCAGTTGCCTCGGGCCCGGCCAGCGCGGCTCTCTCCTGCTGCGTGTGCTTTCTGTGGCTCCCCAGCGCGAACACAAGCGTAATATCTCCGGGGGAGACACCCGCCGCGTACAGCTCCTCCAGCAGCGCCGGAATGACCCGGGCGGTGGGCATCGGTCGCGTGATGTCACTGGTGACGATCGCGATCCGCTCGCCCGGCCGCGCCAGGCTCCGCAGCGGCGGCGAACCGATCGGCTCCGCGAGCGCCCGGCGCACCGCCTCGTCGCCCGCGGGGCCGGGCTCCACGGCGTTTGGCAAAAGACTGCCCATATAGTTTTCATCCGGTATCGCGACGGTCTGCGTTCCGTCGCCAAAGCCTAGCTCTATGCGCATTGTCCTCCGCCTTTCGCGCGCGCGATTTTTCGCTTTCCGGTTCGTGCCCGGTCGGGCTTATCGTCTATATTATTCTATGCGGATATGAAAAGCCCTTTCGTTAGCCGGAGATCTATTTCACCTGTCAACGTTTATGTATAACAGTCTATTGATATAAAGTGCATAATTAAAAAAATCTATGATTCGACAGGATATTCAATAAAGTCATAGAATTATATTACATATCGTGTAAAGGTGGGGGTATTATGAAAAAATATCAGACCATCCACGGATTAAACTATTATTTGGATGAAACTCTATATAATCTAATTTCAATTAATCCACTTGTATTTATAAAACTGAATAGAATAATTGAAGCTTCTGAGGTATTTCCGGTTTTTATTCTGTTCATTGGTTTCATTATTTTGCCATTAGCAACTCAAGTATCAGGCTGGATGCTACTACTGATGTGCTCCTGTTTATTCATACTGGCATATTTTGTTTCCCTAACTTTATTTTTATTTAGGTTAACTTTTGTGCTCTTTTTTCTTACGCAAATTGCAAGTGCAAGTTGGACACCCCGTGGTAGATAGTGCCCCATCATAAACCTTGGTCGCGGATGGAGCC
>JBMNNN010000080.1:0-8849 GCA_050942555.1 Christensenellales bacterium | reverse complement strand
GTGTATTATAATGCCTATATAACCGGAATAAAATCAAGAATACTGCTAATGCGGTGAGGAAAAGAAGCATGGCCGAGGATATCGTAAGCTTTGCGGGGCTGTGGCGCGGGGATCTGCCCTTTTGCACCGAGATGGTCGGTGTTTCCTACTGTGACGGGTCGTACCGGATCCGCCGTGAGCGCTCCCCTATATACGTTTTCGAGTACGTGGAGCGGGGAGAGGGAAGGGTGCGGGTCGACGGGCGGGAGTTTATCGCGCGGGCAGGAGACGTGTATCTGCTTCCGCGGGGCAGCGACCACGAGTATGCGTCCAGCCGCGCGAATCCCTGGGTCAAAATGTGGATGAACGCGTCCGGACCGCTGCTGGACAGCCTTATTCCGCTCTACGGGCTCGATTCGGTATACCATGTGCCGGGCTACGACGCGCGCATGCTGTTTGAGCGAATCCTCGCGGCGGCGCGCAGCGGCGGGGACGCGCGGGACATATTCGGGCGGATCGCGCTTCTTTGCCACGAGCTTCTCATCGGGCTGGCTGCGCGCGTGGGCCGCGGGGCAGGGGGGGTTTCCGGAGAGGCTGAGGCGCTGCGCGGTTTTCTCGATCGGAGCGTCGAGTCGGATGTCAGCGTCGCCGATATGGCGGCGCGCATTTATCGCTCGCCTTCTCAGACCATTCGCCTGTTCCGGGAGGCGTTCGGCGTGACGCCCTACCGCTACCTGATAGAGCGGCGCATGGATGCGGCCCGCCTGCTGCTGCGCGACACGAGCCTGCCCGTCAAGCATATCGCCTACCGGCTCCGTTTCGCGGACGAGCACTATTTTTCCAACCAGTTCCGGCTGCGCGTGGGCGTTACGCCCACCGCGTACCGGGTGGGGGAGCGGCGATGCGCAGCCCGCGAAGCGGGGAAGGATAAGGCATAAATGAAAAGAGGGCTGCCCGCTGGCAGCCCCAGCCCGTTATTTGGGCGCGGGCGCTTTTACGACGATGAGCTCCAGCGTATCATCATGCCGGTTGCCCACATTCATCCTGGTCTGAAACGGAATTTTAAGCACGGTTCCCGCTCCGTACTCGTGTATCTCCTGGTCGTTGAGTCCGATGGACAGCGTTCCTCTGAGGACCGTCATGTACAGGTTTGCGTTGGAGAAATGCTCCGGAAGCCCCTCGTTTTTCTGAAAGACCATGTGAAGGTAATGGATGTTTTCGTCCTGTATCACCCGTTCCACCTTGTGGCCTTCCGTAAACCTGAATACCTGCTCAACCATACGATCATCTCCTTTAACCGCAGTATACCCCAATCCGGGGAAGGGTTCGGTAACCTGTGTTACATCCCGGAACGCATCCCATAATTCAATAAAAAACTGCCCGATCAAACTGTTTCTTTATGCTCCGTTATATCAGTTGATACTCGTTATAAACTTTTCAAGTATATTGTTGAATTGCTTTGCGTTTCGCATCGGAAAATCGTGGCCTGCTTCAGACAGTATGATCGTCCGGCAATGCGGATTCCTGCCAAGCATACCAAACGATAATATCATATCCTTCACCTCTCTGCTTCCGCAGATGGCCAACATCGGCACATTGATGGTCAAATAGTTTGGCAGCTTTTGCAAATCCAATGTGTTCGCAAAAAAAGACCTGTAGACCTGCGGAGTGATAAGCTGTGAATATGCCATATAGTCAGCCTGTTCTATTTGGTGTAGCGCCAATATTTCCCCTGTAGACGAACATACCATTTACAATGAAGCATTTTTACTGTTATTCCCGCAGGATTACAATACATTCTAACAGTTCCCGGTTTTGGATTGACCCATGCGCTTAAAAAAACTGCAAAGCTGAACTGTTCCGGCCGTTCGCAAACAAGCATAACTGCAAGCTGTGCGCCGAGTGAGTGGCCGATTACGCCGATTTTGTCCTTATTGAGGCTGTGAATCAATTTGAAAAGTTCATGCTTCAATGCTTCGGGCTCATATATCTTACCTGCTGATTTTCCCGCTCCATACAGGTGCGGAACGACTAAATGATAGCGCTCGGAAAAACAGTACTGACCGTAAAAGGTATCGAGCGCAGCTGCACCGTGCAGAAGTAGAATCGTTGGTTTTTCTCTTTTTCCGTATTCATCATAAGGGAGCATCATTAATATCCTGATAGTTATAACAGCCGACCTGTGGACCGTACCGGTCCGTATATGAACATTATAAATACACTGACCGTTTTTGAGAAGATTACGCAAGAATTTCCCGACGCTTACAGAGCACCGCTTTTTCGATATGAATACAGGGCTTGGGCGTGGGCAGTGCGTGAAAACATGCGCGTACAGGATTGACAAAATCCGCCGCTGTGCCACAATAATAGAAAAAGGACGAGGAGGTGCGCGATGGACGTTACGATACACAGGTTGACCCTTGGCGATTACGATGAATGCCTTCATTTTCTCAATGAGGTTTTCGGACAGAGCAGCGGGCATACGATCAATTTTGAGAGGGAGCTCCCCAGGGCTTTTCGCCGGGAGGAACGGCTGATGAATCGGCACTGCGCCTGCCGGATGGAGGGGCGCATCGTCGCGGTTGTGGGCGTGTATCCGATGGATCTCATGGTATGCGGCCAGACGCTTCACTGCGCCACGGTCGGCAACATTGCCACCCACCCGACGGTGCGCGGGAAGGGACTCATGAAACGGTTGATGCAGCTGGCGATGGCCGAGCTGGGCGAGCGGAATATCGACCTGTCGCGGCTGGGCGGTCTGCGGCAGCGGTATAACCGGTACGGCTATGAGCGCGCCGGGAGCATATATCGCTGTCGGCTGACCGCGAAAAACCTGACCGAGTGTCTGGACGCGGGGACGGGGGAGGGCATAGAATTCCGTCCCATCCGCGCGGACGATACGGCGCTGCTCGGGCGGGCCTTTGATCTGTACCGCGGCAGGCTTGTTGCGCTGGACCGGACGAATCCTGCGGAGCTTAACTGCTCTCTCCGGGCCCACTATATGCAGCCCTGGGCGGCGATGGATGCAGGCGGCCGGATGATCGGCTATCTGACGGCTTCCGAGGACGGCGGCAGGATCAACGAGCAGGGGGCCGCAGACGTGTCGGGGCTCATAGACATGCTAGCCGCGTGGATCAGGCGTCGGGAACTGGGGGAGATCTCATTTTCTCTGATGCCGTGGGATACCGAATCGACGATCGCACTGGGAAGAATCTGCGAGCAGATCGATATCGCAAGCCCCTGCATGTTCCGGGTCTTAAACTGGGACAGGGTGACGGGCGCATTTCTTACGCTCAAAGCAAAGCTGACCGATATCGCCGAGGGCGAGATGATCGTGGGCGTCAGGGACTGGGGCAACATCCGCATCGCGGTGTCGCCGGGCGGCGCGGCGTGCGAAAAGACCAGCCTGCCCGCGGATATTACGATCGATCAACTTACGGCCACGCGGCTGCTGTTTGGCCCCCTTCCTCCGGCCGCCACAGCGGCGCTTCCCGGCCGGATCCGGATGCTGACCGAGTCCTGGTTCCCGCTACCGCTCTCGTGGTATCCGCAGGATAACGTGTAGCCCGCTCCTCCAGGCACGGTCCCGGTTATCCCGAGCTGCGGTGTCGTTCCTGCAGACCGCCTTCATGATGAGCTGCTCGCACGCCTATGACGTATGGCAGTATATGGTGGCAAGGGGTACTATCCGCTGGAGGCGGCGCAGCCCGACGTGATCGGCAAGGTCGGGGGCATGTATCAGGTCGTTCCGGAAACTGAGCCGCAGATACAGCAGTACCTGCATCAGTATCAAAATCCGGTGGCGGGCCAGAGCAATAAAGGAAATATCCGGGCAAGCGTCGAATATCAACCCCAATAAATCATCGCTATTGGAGGATCGCAAAGATGAAGAAAATGAACGTTGCCATCATCGGATGCGGGACGATCGCAAACTCGGCGCACGCTCCCAGTTACCAGAAGAACCCCGGCGCGCATATCAAGTACTGTGTGGACATCATTCCCGAGCGTGCGAACGCGCTCAAGGACAAATTCGGCGGGGAGGTCGCGCTGACAGACTACCGCGAGATACTGGGC
Source organism: Christensenellales bacterium (assembly GCA_050942555.1). Classification (GTDB taxonomy): domain Bacteria; phylum Bacillota; class Clostridia; order Christensenellales; family UMGS416; genus JAAYXU01. Next base: position 4,796 of record JBMNNN010000080.1, on the reverse strand, counting down.
GACCGGGAACTGGACGCCGTATCGGTGTGCGTACCCAATTACCTGCACGCGCCCATCAGCATCGATTGCCTGAACGCAGGAAAAGATGTACTGTGCGAAAAGCCAGCCGCGATGAACTATGCGGAGGCGCTCGCGATGCGCGACGCTGCCGAGAAAAACGGGCGGATACTGAACATCGGCGTCGTCAACCGCTTCAATACCGCGGTGAACCGGATCCGGGATCTGGCGGAGCGGGGCGAGCTGGGAGAGATCTACCATGTGTACTGCTCCTTCCGCGCATACCGCTCGATACCGGGGCTGGGCGGGCCGTTTACGACGAAAGCGCTGTCGGGAGGCGGGGTGCTGATCGACTGGGGCGTTCATTTCCTCGACCTGATATTCTATGTGCTCGGTACGCCAAAGCCCGTTTCGGTGACCGGAGCGACCTATTCGAAGCTGGCCCGGAACCTCCGGGAATACGCATATTTGGACATGTGGGCCGGACCGCCCGATTACAGCGGCGTCAACGACGTAGAGGAGTTCGTAACCGGTATGGTGCGCACCCAGAGCCCCACGATTACGCTTAATGGCGCATGGGCGCAGAACATCAACGAGCCTGCGATGTTCATCGAGTTTCTGGGCGACAAGGGCGGCGTCAAGCTCCAGTACGGCGGGGGATATACGATGTGGAGCGCCCGTGACGGAGAGCTTTGCGAGCACAGGCCGGTATTCAAGTCGTCCGATATGTTCTACGATGAGATCGACGCGTTCCTTGAAAGCGCGCGGGAAGGACGCAAGATCCGCTCGAACATCGACTACGTGCTCCCCGTAGCGCAGGTCATGGACGCGCTCTATGAGTCGGCCCGGGAGGGCAGAGAAGTCGTTCTGTAATCCGACAGGTCCGGCGCGTGCGCCGGGTGTAAGCGGGTATCAAGCGTGCGCGGAGCCCATGAGGGCTCCGCGCACAGCTTTTTTCGGGGTGGGTTTTTCCGCCTTGCGGACAAGCACGCGGAAAACATGGAAACCCAAACATATTCGTGATATAATCCAAAGCAGGGTACACCCCGGGAATATGCGCGAAAGGTTTTGTTGCATATGAAAGAGATCCGCGCGATGATGATCGGAGCCCATCCCGACGACTGTGATTTCCGCTGCGGCGGACTGGCGCTCAAATACGCCCAGGCGGGGCACAGGGTCAAGTTCCTCTCGATGGCCGACGGGAGCTGCGGCCATCACCGTATGAAGCGGGAGGAGATCGCCGCCCGGCGCAAATCCGAAACGGAGGCGGTCGCCCGGCTGACGGGTATCGAATATGAGGTCTGGGATGTACCCGACTGCGAACTCATCGCGGACCTTGCTACCCGCAAACGGCTGGTGCGGGAAATTCGCGCCTTTTGCCCGGATGTTGTATTCTGCTGCCGACCGAACGATTACCATGCCGACCACCGGAACGCGTCGATACTCGTGCAGGACGCCTCATACCTGTTGATCGTACCGAACTTCTGCGACGATGTCCCGGCGATGAAGAAGACGCCGGTTATCCTTTACTTTTACGATCATTTCCGCAATCCGCCATTCCGCGCCGATATCGTCATCGGTATCGACGACGTGATCGAGCGGAAGTTTCAAATGCTCGACTGCCATGTATCGCAGATGTACGAGTGGCTGCCCTACACGAAGGGCACGCTCGATACCGTGCCCTCGGATCCGCGCGAGCGACTCGAATGGCTTCGTGAGCCCCGGCTCCCCAGGGACGGCAGGCCGCTCGATCAGAGCATACTCTCCAGCAATCTGATCGGAAGCGAGAGCGAATACCGCGAAGCGGTTCCGGCTGCGCTGTTCCGGGATAAACTGATCGAGCGCTACGGGGATAAGGGCAGGGAGATCCTGTTCGCCGAGGCGTTCTCGGTCTGCGAATATGGCGCGCCTTTGGACAGGGAAAAGGAGCGGTGGATGTTTCCTTTCTAGTACTGCCTTGCCTGTGCGGCAGACTCCGTCTTTCTCCCGCTCCGGCAGATCCTGACCGGACCATACAGACCGCTCGGGATGGAATCCCGCTCAAAATCTACCGACAGCGGATGATAGTTGCCCAGCCGCTTGAGCGTGTACTTGTCCATCAGCCAGCGATCCCTGGCGACGAACTGATTGGCGGCGGTGTTGGACACCCTGATTTCCAGCGTGTTTGTATCGGTCAGCTCGTCGTCCCGTATCGTGTAAGCATAGGGGGCCATACATCGAACGCCCAGACTTTTTCCGTTGAGAAAAGCTTCACTGCTGTACTTTACGTCGCCCAGATCAATATGGACGGTTCCGCTGCCAAAGGGTCTCGCGAACGTCGTGCGATACAACGCATCCCCCGAGAAGTCCCTGCCTGCCGCATCCGACCAGTCTCCCGGAGCGATGGGCCGCCCGGGCTCACGGAGATCTTCCCACTCCAGCCTGTGTTCTCCCACAACAAACCGGCCCAGCCTGCGAAATTCAAACGATGTCAGGGTTTCTATTGTGGTCCAGCTTTCCGGATCCAACGGCTCCTCCCCTGAAGCGTCCAGGTGTTCGTTCGTGAAAAGAAAAACCCGCCCTTCTCCGCTGCCAAGCCGGATATCGATGTGCGTTCTGCCGCTTACGGTCCTGTAATCGGGTATACAAATTCCGCCATTGAGCGCGTTGACTTCGTACACCGGCAGCGTTTCGTCAAACGCAATCGTCCGCCTGAGCTGCCTGTCATCCTCGTTTGTAACCAGGTAAATTCGCGCTCCGTCCGGAGTGATACGGCGAATCGCCCGTATCTGCTCACATGCAGGAGATACCGTGACTACGGGCTCGATGCAGCTGGCGAGCTGGCTGATATTGGCCTGCCGCGCCCTGCCGATAAAGGGCGCTCCGCTATCGCTGATGACGATCAAGCTGCCGCCGCCCGCGGCGAAGCGATCCAGCCGGTCCTTCACCGCGGAGGGCATGAAGCGGCACGGCGGAATAATAAGTATGCGGTATGCAACAAGTCCAATTCTGAGCACCCCGTCGTCCAGCGCACGCTCATCCGCCAGGAGTACAGCATCGTCATCGAAGATATCAAAGTAGCACTGCGCACGCTCCAGCGCCACGGCCGCGTCCTCATAGGTACTCACGATCCGCGCGCTAAGCGTATCATCCGCCCATATGTCGCGCATCGGCATGTACAGGGCTGTGCATACGTCGATCCGTCCTGCTGTCATCAGGTACGACATGCGGGCAATGTACGCATTGAATACTGCCCAGTCGGAGCTGTGAGGAATCTCCCTGACGAAATTGGGACGCATGGAGGCCATGAGATGCTCGTCGCAGGAGAAGAACACGCTCATATAGTTTATGATATTGATGCCGCGCACCATCTGGAACATCGTGACATAACGGAGCTGATCGCAGGTAAGGCCGCTTCCGTACACTGCGCCGGTCTCGGTCAGCGAAAGCCCCCCGCCTGCCTGATTTGCCGCGCTGGAAGCGTAGCGTGGGAAGAACCGGTTTTCGCATGTCCGCATCGTACCCAGATTGCTCCGCACCATCCGGCTGTGCCCTGGGAATATCTGCCGCCAGATTGCGTCAATTCCGGGCAGGTCCATAGAGCGAAGCATGCGCATGAGGTGTAAATAGCCGTGACGGATACAGCCGTAGGTCTCGTCCTCGCCGCCAAGATGCCCTCCCAATAAAAGGCCGTGGGCCCTGCACCATGCTCTCTGGCGCAAAAAATAGCGGGTGCAGAAGAGTTCGCTGTTCAGCTCGTAATAATCGATCCGTGCTTGTGTTCCCTTCTCGCCCTGGAGGAAGGGATTCATGACAGCCGGAAGATAATCCCGGATATCATATCCGAACCGATCCGAAAAAAGCTTCTCAAATCCGTGCATCCAGGGATGGGAGGATATCTTGGGCTCATCGATAAATACGGCGGGGATCGCGCTGCCAAACAGATGCCCGATGTATTTGTCGTACTTCTCGTACAGTACCTTTATCAGCGTTTCGGTCGAGCGGTCATCAATAAGATCCGGGTATCGCATGGGATAGGGTCTTTCGGGTACTATCCGGTACTCTGCCACAAGCACATCCTGTCGGGCGGTATACGAACCCCGTATTGGATATGTGTCCAGTACAAATGCGCCCAGCGCGTCATCCGGAATCCGATAGGTCTCTCCCGCCCTCAACATCCTCTGGCTGCGCGACAGGCCTTTTAGCTCCACATCCGGGTTTGCCATGACGACCCGGCCGTCTGCGCTGCCCGACGGAAAGCCCGGCTCATCGTAGAACCAGAAAACCATCCCTTTCTCCACTGCATACTCAGCGGCATACCGGTAAAGTTCGTAGTATTCTACTCATGGTGGTGGAACGGTCACATAACAAGGGAGGAGATCCGCTCGCAGCTGGACGCCATGCCCAAGCGGGGAATCCGGGGTATGAAGACAGCATATATTCGTTCTTTAATTACCTATACCTCGTCATCATACTCAGCGTGGTGCTGTTTCCGCTGGTCAATATACTAAGTTCTTCTTTCAGCGACTCGAGCGCGGTGGTGGCCGGGCAGGTATTTCTGCTGCCCGTAAATCCTTCCCTGGATGGCTACCGGGCGGTTTTTCAGAACCGTCAGATATTGACAGGGTACTACAATTCCATTATCTATACGGTAGCGGGCACCGCCATCAGCGTAGCGCTGACCATGGTAGCCGCCTATCCGCTCATGCGCAGGGGGCTGCCCGGGGGCGGTGCCATCATGAAGCTCATGGTCTTCACGATGACCTGAATCCGTGAACCACAACCGGCAGGAATCCCAGCAAAAGCCCGTAGGATATGGT
>JBMNNN010000079.1:0-8974 GCA_050942555.1 Christensenellales bacterium | reverse complement strand
GATTGAGCTTGCCGGACGCCATCAGATCGAGCGACTCGATCAGATCGTCTGTGTTGCCGCCCGACGTGCCCACCACATGCGTCGACGCATAATGTACGTTATAGAAATTAAAGTTTGCCGAGAATTTGGGATCGCTGGGGCCCGCGAAGAAATTCAGGCAGCCGTCCCGCCCCAGTATCGCATCGGCCTGCTCGACCACCGCGCGGACCGGCGCGAATACGATCACGTCGTCGTATCCTTCGCCGCCGCTCAGTCCGCGCAGCGTCTCCACCGCATCGCCCGTGGCGGTATTCAGATATATGAGCCTGACGCCCTGCCGCGCAGCTTCCTCGGGGGGGAAGAACTGGGCGGCCCTATTCAGGCGGGCCTCATCGATATCGGTCACCACGAGCAGCGAAGGCCGCGCCGGCCCGTTTATCGCATAATCGATCGCGCCAAGCCCCATCGGTCCCGCGGCGGCCAGAAGGGCCATTTTCCCGCCTTCGCGGATCCCCATGAAGTGATCGTACCGGCCGCTCTGCGTATGGTACATCGCGTGGAACGTGCCTACGATGCAGCTCATGGGTTCAGCCAGCGAGCCGTAAAAGAACGCATCCCCGTCGTAGGGCAGCAGGCAGTGAAGCTCCATCACCTCAGCCGGTATGATAATATAGGTCGCGTTTCCTCCGATATAGGGATACGAGTAGCCGGGCGAGTGCAGAGAGCCCTTGTAGTTGATCGCGGGCTGGATCGCGAATTTCTGCCCGGGCTGGAACTGGTCGCGCCATGCCGCTCCCACTTCCAGTATGCGCCCGCAGAATTCATGCCCCACGATGACGGGCCGGGTAGCGATGTCGGCGGGCACCCTCTTGTGATCGGTTCCCTGCTGGGCCGCTTTCCAGGTAGACATACACAGGCTGTCGGATACGACCTCGGCCAGTATCTCGCGCTCCGTGATCGGGGGCAGCTCGAAGGATTCGAGCCGAAGATCCTTTTTTCCGTACATGCGAACCGCCAATGTTTTCACGTAATACGTCACTCCTTTTCGTCGGTCAATATAAGTACGCTGTTTTCCGCAGCCTGCTTCCGGACCGGAGCGGGCAGATCGTCGCTTACGAATACATCGATGTCGGACATGACAGCGAACGTAAAGGGCAGCACCCGGCCTACCTTGGAGGAGTCCATCAGCATGACGCACGTGCGGGCGCGGCTTATGACCTCCCTTTTGAGCTGGCATTCCTCCCGGTTTCCGGCTGTAAAACCGGCGCCCGGCGCATAGCCTGAAGCCGACATGAATGCGATGTCTATGTTTACGCTCTCAATAAAGGCCACCGACTCGGGCCCGGATACCGACAGCGTGTTGTGGCTGAGCCGTCCGCCCGTCAGTATGACCTCGATCTCGCGCTTCCCGACCAGCTCCATCGCCACACCCGGCCCGCTGGTGATGACCGTCAGCCGCCGGTCGAGCATGGCCCGGGCAAAGGCCATCATCGTCGTTCCCGAGTCCAGATACAGCGAGCGGCCTTCCTCCACCAGATCCAGCGCGCGCTGCGCGATCGTCCGCTTAGCGCCTACCCGCTGCTTGATGCGCTGGGAATATGCGTCCTCGGAGAGGATATGAAGGCCCGTGATCGATACCGCGCCGCCGCGGGTGCGGCGCACCAGCCCCTCCTGCTCGAGACGTATGAGGTCCCTGCGCAGCGTCATCGTCGACACGTCGGGAAAAAGCGCTTCGAGCGTACGCAGCGTTATCTCTCCCTGTTCCCGTATGAGCGCACGGATTTGTTCCCTGCGGTCCTTCGTCATGCTCTGACCCTCTTTCCTCCTGTGTAGCGGGCATCGACTGACCGCCATCGACGGATGAATGCAATCATTATACCTGTTAAAACGTGATATGGCAAGGCTGTAATGTGTTTTATTAACACGGAATGTTGTTTTTTCACACCGCGTTGATAGCTTTGTTTTCATCCAGGTCGGATCGCGAGCCGTAGGGCGAGTTAAGTATGAAGTCGACGCTGAAAAATCGGGCAACATCTGGTATGAGCGGGGGCGACGCGGACGTCGCCCGCTGCGATCAGCCGCAGAAGTGGCGCCCAAATAACCGGGACGCCGCCAAAGATCGGCGTACCCCGGTCACCGCGCCGCTACCACTCCGCCACCGCCCCGTCGGCAGTGCGCCACACGGGATTCTTCCAGTCGTGGCCCACGCGGGCCATTTCCCGTACCTTTTCCTCGTTGACGGTGATGCCAAGCCCCGGGCCTTCGGGGCGGACGACATGGCCCTCTTCGTAGCGGAAAACCGATTTGTCGGCCAGGTAGTCCATGAGGTCAGAACCCTGGTTGTAATGGATGCCCAGGCTCTGCTCCTGTATCAGCGCGTTGGGCGTGCAGAAATCAAGCTGCAGGCAGGCCGCCAGAGCGATCGGTCCGAGCGGGCAGTGCGGGGCCACGGCGATATCCCATGCCTCGGCCATCGCGGCAATCTTGCGCACCTCCCAGATGCCGCCCGCGTGGGAGAGATCGGGCTGTATGATGTCCACGCCGCCGCCGGTAATGATGTTTTTAAATCCCCAGCGCGTGTAATTTCGCTCCCCGGTGGCGATCGGAATGCTGGTCGAGCGCCGCAGCTCTATGAATGCCTCCTCGTTCTCGGTCAGCACCGGCTCCTCGATGAAGAAGGGTCTGAGCGGCTCCAGCTCCTTCATGAGTACGCGCGCCATCGCTTTGTGCACGCGGCCGTGGAAATCCAGCGCGATATCCATTTCGTACCCGAGCCGGTCCCGGATGTCCTGCACGCGCGAAACGACCGCGTCCACGACGCTGAAATTGTCGATCCACCGGATGCCGGGCGTCGCGTTCATCTTGATCGCGCGATAGCCCTGATCGTATTTCTCCTTCGCGGCAGCGCCCGCGTCGGACGGCCGGTCGCCCGCGATCCAGCAGTACACCGGTATGGTCTCGCGCACCGCGCCGCCCAGGAGCTCGTAGACCGGCACTCCCAGCGCCTTTCCCTTGATGTCCCAGAGCGCCTGCTCGATGCCCGATATCGCCGAGGTAAGCACCGGGCCGCCCCGGTAGAACCCGCCCCGGTAGAGCACCTGAAACAGATCCTCGATGCGGAACGGATCGATCCCGATAAGATAGGATTCCATCTCGCGCACGCAGGCCTCCACGGTCGCGGCGCGGCCCTCGACGATCGGCTCGCCCCATCCGCTGATCCCTTCGTCGGTCATGATTTTCAGAAAAAGCCAGCGGGGAGGGACTTTGAACAGTTCGATTGACTTGATTTTCATACTGGGCTCCTTTCAAAGCAACGCAAATCAAAATGTACCGGCGGTTTCCATTGATTGTACCCAAAATACGGCGGGGTTGCAACGGGAGGGAGCGATGTTTTGTAGCGGGGCGGCGCCGCGCCGCCCTTATCAAAATAACCGTTTCTCTGATGTTTCCGAAGGGCTAAACATCGATCAGCTTAAAACTCTTGTAAAATCTCACCACTTCGATGTTTAGTGCCGGACCCAGCGGAGCGTAACTTCATCTCAAAACACGTATAAGCCCAGACAATAGCGCAATAGCAAGTTGTTCGGTATACTTTTTCATTATATCGCTTTTCAACCGCTGTGGAAAATGGTATTGTAATAATGGGCAAGTTTGTTTTCGGGAGGAACCATGTCGGTCAAACGCATTGGCTTGTGGGCTGTGGCGGCGACAGCGCTGGCGCTGTCGTTCTTCGGCGCGCCCGGCGCGGCGGCCGAAGGGGAGCCGGTTGCCTTTGAGCAGTCGGCCCGGCATGTGGCCGTCGTATACGACGACTCGGGCAGCATGTATTATGACCCGGCCACGCGCAGGCCGCTTATGCGCTGGGTACAGGCCAACTACACGCTGCAGACATTTCTGGCGCTGCTGGGAGAGCGCGACGAGCTGTATGTCACCTACATGAGCGAGCCTGACGCGGTGCCGGTCAATCTCATCGAAGGCGACCGCGCAGCCGCGGTGGAATCCATACGCGGCTGGCAGGGTTTTGTCAGCAACACGCCGTTTGAGGCCGTCGAGGCGGCCTACGCGCATCTTTTGGCACTTGGGCGGCCTGCGCAGGACGAGTACTGGCTCGTCATCATGACCGACGGAGACTTCATCGGATTTACGAGCGACCTCACAGAGCGTTTCACCGGTATGATACGCGAAATGGCCGCCCACAACAAGACGCTCAAGGTCGTATTCTTCGCGATCGGAGAGGACGTGTCGTGCCCCGGCGCCGATCCTGCAAACGGACTCCTCGTCTATCGCACCGACGAGGAGGGCATCGTTTCGACGATGGCCGACCTGAGCGACGTCATATCCGCCCGACAGCGCGTTGCCGAGGAAAGCCTCGCCGCATCGGGCGCCAGCGCGATGTCGTGCTCGGCGCGGATTCCGCTTCGCAGCATGGTGGTCTATGTGCAGGGTTCCGCGCAGCCTCTCGTATCGGCCACCGGCCCCGACGGACAGGCCCTGCAGCGCACGACGGTAGCGGGCATCGAGGCGCCCGCGCCCTTTCGCCTTGATAACGGTATCGAGCTTACGAGCGACAGCGCTCTGTCGGGCTCGGTCACGCATATTACGTCGGCGGACGGCATGCTGCCTCCCGGCGACTACACGCTCACGTTCGCTGACGCCTTGGAGTCGATCCGCTGCCGTGTGCTGCTGGAACCGGCCATCGGCCTGAGGCTCCGTTATCTGAGCGGCGGCAGCGAAATCGCGATCCCCCGCAACGGCGAGTTTGTGGATATCGAGGCCGTGCTGGTGGACGACAAGGGCGATCTGTTCGACCCGGCGCTCCTCGATGGCGCTCTCTCGTGCCGCCTGCAGGAAATCCGCGACGGTGTCGTGTCCCGGAGCGTCGACGGATTCCGGCTAAACAATGTCCGGATGATCGACGGCCGGGTATCGGTGGTGTGGGAAGCGTCTATGGAGGGGTATTTTACGGTACGGGGCCGGATGAACTATGAAGCGCCCCCGCCCGGCATAACGCAGGCGCCCACGGCCGCGCCGACCAGCGCGCCGTCCGAGTCGCCTCTGACGCTCAGGATCACCGGCTCTCTTCAGAGCGGACCCGTTCCGCTCACCCGTCTGGAGGAGGCGGAGGCGGTGATCACGCCGACTCTGGACGGGGAGCCTCTGGACGCCGAACAGGCCGCTCGGGGCGAGCTGACCGTGGAGTGCCTGTATCCCATCGAGTATGCGGTCGAGTACGAACCCGCGCGCATGGGATACGTCCTTTCGCTCCGGTACTACAGCGGCAACCCGCTGATCACATCGGTGGGACCGGTACAGATGCTGCTCCGGTATGTCGGCGGCGACGGCCGCAGCGTCAGCCAGACGCTGGCGTTCACGATCGCCGACATGTCGGTATTTCAGCGCTACGGCATGCAGATACTGATACCGCTGCTGCTGCTGGCGCTTGCGGCAGTTCTCTCGGGCATGCTGTTCCTGCGCCGCAGATTCCCGCGCGAAAACGCGTGGATCGAGTACCGGCAGCAGCAGCGCACCAGCAGCGGCCAATGGGTACTCAGCATGGCGCCCAGCCGGATAGAGCTTGTGCCCATCGCCAAATGGAGGATGGTGCCCTTTACCGCCGAGCGGGTCAACGCGGCGGGGCTCATCATCAAAGCCGGCCACTCCCCCCAGACCGTGTTCATATCGAAAAAGAGCCTGAAGCCGGGCATGGGCAACCAGCATGGCCCGCTGCCCGAGTCGGCCCTTCGAAGGGATTACGAGCTGCACAGCGGCGCGGAATTTATCGCCCACCACGGCGACACACGCCAGGTATTCCGGCTGGTCGCGCCCAAAACCACACTCATCAGCAAAGCGCAGCAGCGCAAGCGCATCCGTGAGCAAAAATCTCGGCTGGGCGTCGTCATAAAGCGCGGCAATCCCCCCGGCCCGAAAGGATGATCGACAATGCCCCGTTGTCCCCAATGCGGTAAACTGATGGACTCCTCCGAGACCCGATGCCCCTTTTGCAGGGAGCCAGTGTCCTGGGAGAAAAAGCCCGTCAAAAAGGAGCTTGAGCCGACCGGGCCTGTGGGTCGCGGCGGATGGCTTATCGCGGTCGTCATATACCTGCTTTTAAGCATACCGTTCATGGGCATACAGTTCCTGGGGTACCTGTCCATTGGCAACCGTCTGATCAGCGGGCTGTGCGGCCTGTACGTGCTCTATACCGTGATGCTCATCATACTCTACTTTACCCGCCACCGTTTGTTCCGGAATATCGCGCTCTTCGTGCAGGCGCTGCATTTGGCGGCGATCGTGGCGATAACCGTGGACGGCCTCGTCCGCGAGCCCGCGTCGCTGGGCGACACGCTGACGCTTGGCATCCTGCTCGCGCTCATGATCGTGGGCGTGATGGTCTACCTCATAAAGTCCAAGCGGGTGAAAAATACGTTCTAAGACACAAAAAGCGAAAATTCTCCGCGCGCGAATCCCGTAAAACGCCGTAAACCCGCCGTCTTTCGCGGCGGGTTTTTTGTGTGCATCGTTGCATGTCGGCACGCGTCCGACAGAAACCGCGCCGCCTGTTTTCGCGGAGAAATTAGGGCCGGAAGAATGCCGCGCAACAATGAGATAGAGGAAATGCACGCCGCGCCGACGAAAACGTGGTACGCGCAGGCCCCGAGCCCCGAAGCCGGGCATCCGCTTCGCAGCCCGCCGCCACCGCGCTATCCAATCGTCAGGAGCATGTAATGAATAGATATGAAAAAGCGAGGCGTTTCATTTACCGCAACGCGAGGCCGCTGGACTTGGCCAGATGGCAGTACCATTTTGAAAACGGAGCACGATGATTTGTATTTATTTGTACAATGCTCCGTTTCGTCATGCAGCTTTGCAGGTATATATAATAGAGCGGTTAACCCGTCCCGGTTTATGCGATACGGCTCTGTCTGATTCTGTCAGCGCCTGCGCGCTCTTCCATCCATTGACGGGCGGACCGCGAACGTGTACAATCAGGGCATCCCGATTGATGCAGGGAAAGGCCGTATATGAATCATGACGAATTGCGCGCGCTGCGCATCGGGCGCTGGCGCTATGACCGGCGCGAGCGGACGCTGACGTTCGACGCGGCGGGCCGGGATCTGCTGGAGCTTAGTGGAGAGACGCTGTCCCTTGATGCGTGGACCGACCGCTATCCGCAATATGACTGGAACGAAATCCTCGGGCCCGATGCGCGGGAGAGCGCCGCAGAGATTATGCTGCCCTTCACCGGCGCGGGGTCCCCGGCCCGGGAGCATTTTTGTCTGACCGTGCTTGCCGCTATAAAGCAGCAGGACCCGGATAGCCCGACGACGGGCTATATACAGGACATCAGCCGGTTTACGCGCCACTCGCCGCTGGTGTCGGCGCCGGTGTTGAGCCGCTCCGAGTTCGTGGAGCGCGGCCAGGAGATTTTTCAGGCGGGCCGCCGCTTTTCGCTGCTGGCCATCGACGCTGCCCCTGCAAAGGCGCCGGGCCTTTATGGCCGCGAGCTTACCGAGTGGATCGTGCGCCGCCTGCGGCACTCGATACGCCGCGATGATCTGATCGCCCGGCTTGCCGGGCAGGAATTCGCGCTGCTGCTGATGGACGCGGGACCCGAGGCGGCACGGCGCATCGCCCAGCGCTTGAGCGGCGAGGAACGCATGCATCCTGTGGGGGGCGGCGCGGGATCGTTCTCAATCGGGTACACGGTCGTGAGCCGCGACGATATGACATTCCGCGATGTGCTGGAGCGCGCCGATCGGGCGCTCGATATAGCCCGCAGCGGGGAAGACCCCGTGTATTACTGACAGACGCTGTCAACCGGCGGTTTCCGGGCCCCATTCTGGCGCGCCGTGCAGCTCCGCGGCGCATTTCGACACCGATCGTCAACATATGGTATAAATCGCGCATGTTCATTCCATATGTTGGGACTTGCGCAATTCGCCAAATTCCGTTACGATATAGGCGCGGATATGCTTCTGTAGCTCAGTTGGATAGAGCATCGGTTTCCTAAACCGGTGGCCGTGGGTTCGAGTCCCGCCAGAAGCGCCAGGAGAAAGTTCGTGTTGCCACGGGAGTACCGTGCATGGGCTTTCTTCCAAATGGATGAATCCGGCTCATCCTTCGATCAGTAGGGTCGGCCCTATCGGGATCATAGGAAAAGCCGGATTATTTATTTTTGCCGCGTTACCGCGTCAAATCGCCTGCTTGAACCGCTTGAGCAGGTTCAGATAGTAATTGGCCTCCCGCAGCACGTGATCACCCAGCAAGGGGATGATGATCGAGCGTATCCTGCATGCCAGAAGCCCGATCGTTCCCTGTTCCTTAAAGTCCCTTATCCGCGTTGTCGCCTCTTTGCTTTCCCGCGTCACCTCAGGAAGGCCGGCAATCTGGTCTGTCAGCGCCAGCGCCTTTTTCGTCAACGCATCAAACTCGTTTCCGAAGCCCTCGGCCGCGGCGATGAGCGCTTCCTCGGTGGGATCGAGCAGCCCGCGAATGAACTTTGCGTGTTCGGCCATGATCCGGTTCCAGAAAGCCTCCTGCCGTACCGCTTCGCTGACGATGTCCGGCGAGGCGCGATTCTGCAGCCGCATCAGGATATCGACAAAGAACTGCGCTTCCCTTCGGATATGTTCGATCAGAAGCGGGTAGTTGGTGGTAAAAAGGCTGCAGCTCAGCACATTATTCAGCACCAATGTCTTATACCGGATAATCTGCTGCGATGCGGCGATCGCGTGATTATTGAGGTTCGTCACCGACTGCACCAGCCCCGGGCTGACCGAGGGCTGGGCGTACCGATTGCCCAGAGACGCTTCGGCCTGCGTAATGTTGGTGTTGATCGGTATACCTGAAAGAAAGGATGACGCCCTTTCGGCATCGTATGTATACTGCGTCACCATATCATTCTCCGCGTCAATCACGCCGTGGGCAAGGCCGACAGCGTGCATGAGCAGCATTCCGAACGTCTCCCTGAGCATCCTGGCCTGCTGTATCAGCA
>JBMNNN010000078.1:0-8993 GCA_050942555.1 Christensenellales bacterium | reverse complement strand
CTGCGGATCGTCAAGCCCGTCGTAGAGTACTCCTACGAGGCGATGATGGAGGATATAAGAGCGCTGGCCGAAGCGTTCCCCGGACTTGTGCGGGTAGAGAGCGCCGGATGGTCGCTGGAGGGAAGAGATATCCCGACGCTTCTCCTGGGCAACCCCGGCGCGCGGCGTCATGTGCTCATCCACGGTAGCGTACACGGACGCGAGCATATGACGAGTCTGCTCATATTGGCGCAGATAGAGTACTGTCTCCGCTTCGGAGACGCGAAGTACGCTGACGCTACACTGGCCGAATGGCTGAGCGGCGTTTGCTTCCATATCATACCGATGGTCAATCCAGACGGCGTGACCATCAGCCAGCGCGCCGAAATGACCGACTCGCTTGGCGCGATCTACGAATTTGACCAAGCGCGCGGCTACTGCGATCTATCGGCCCGTGATTACTTGAGCATCTGGAAAGCCAATGCGTCGGGCGTCGACATCAACCGAAATTTTCCAGCTGGATGGGAGTCGCTATCGGGCCCGTCTGTCCCGTCCCTGAGCCATTACCGGGGAGAAAAGGCGGGCGATCAGCCTGAGACGAAGGCGCTCATGGACTATACGCTCGCGCATGATTTCGACGCGACGCTCAGCTACCACGCCTCGGGAAGCTGCATTTACTGGCAGTACGGACAGGACGGAGCGGTCAACGCCCGCTCGCGCGATCTGGCGCGGGCACTCCGGGCATGTACAGGGTATTTGCTGTCGGGAGCCGCCGGGCTGGATGCGGGCGGGTACAAGGACTGGGCGATGGAAACGCTGGGTATCCCGTCGGTCACGATCGAAATCGGGGGACGGGGCTGCCCGCTGCCCTTCGACGAGTTCGCGACGATCTGGGAGCGCAACCGGGATGTGCTCGCCGCCGCGGCGCGGTGGGTCAGGGCAGGGGAGTGAAGGAGTTTCCGGCAAGCATGGACTATACCTTTGGGTTGATGTTTTTTATAACGATGCAGTCGCTCTGGCGGCCAGCGTGCATTGATCGGTCTGCCAATACCTCTTCTCTGAAGCCGCTGTTCCTATTCAGTTCTGTTTAAATCTTCCCCGGATGCAGCGTCGGGTTTTAGAAGCCAGCTACCGGGGGTTTTCCGGTTTCCGGGGAAATATTCCTATGGTCTGGCAGGCCGCTGTAAGGCTCATTCGGCCCTGCGGCGCTCCGTCCGGGATCGTGCTGCGAAATACTTTGGATATTGTATATGATCCTTATCTTTTGATCACAAAAGGAAAAGATGAAAATAATCGTTGACAGCGCCGTCACAGGCTGGTATAATTCAACGTGGTAAAGTGATAAACCGTTAAAGAGGGCCGATATGAACGAACTGAAAAAGCGCATCCCCGAAGGAACCCAGGACTATCTCCCGGTCGAATGCCGCCAGAAGCGGCTGCTGGAGCAGAGAATCGAGCGGGTGTTTGACGAATGGGGCTATCAGCAGGTCGAAACGCCGGTGCTGGAATACCTGTCGCCTGCGGGCAGCGCGGGCGGATTTCAGCAGGAGCGCCTTTTTAAGCTGGTGGACGGGCAGGGGCGGCTCCTGGTGCTGCGGCCCGACATCACGCTGCCGCTCGCGCGCGTGGCCGCCACGCGGATGCGCGAAGCCGAATGGCTCCGGCTCTGTTACCGGGGCAACGTATTCAGTTTCACCGGCGAGGAGGGAAGCGGCGGGCTCAAGGAATATACGCAGATGGGCGTGGAGCTCATGGGTCCGACCGGCGTGGACGGCGACGCGGAGGTAATCGCGCTGGCGATACGCGTCATGCAGGCTGCCGGGCTTACGGGTTTCCAGATGGATATCGGCCAGGTCGGGTTCTTCAAGGGGCTCATCGAGGAGGCCGGTTTTGACGCCGCCGAAACCGAGCGGATCCGCGAGCTGGTGGAGCAGAAAAATTTCCTCGCGCTGGAGCTCCGCCTGCAGCAGGCCGGTGTGAGCGGCCGCCTGCGCAACAATATACTGGAACTGCCCGCGCTCTACGGAGACGCCGACGTGCTGCGCACTGCCCGCACCTACAGCGCGAACCGCCGCTGCAGGCAGGCGCTCGACAATATCGAGGAGATGCTCTCGATCCTCGCCGCGTACGGGCTGGACAGCCACGTCACGATCGATCTGGGCATGGTGCACAGCATTCACTACTATACGGGCATCATATTCCGGGGCATGGTCGAGCACCTCGGGTACCCGATCGTGACCGGGGGACGCTACGATCGGCTGGTGGGCGAGTTCGGCCGGGACCTGCCGGCCACCGGCTTTGCGCTGGGCGTGAAGGCTGCGCTCATTGCGCTGGAGCGGCAGGGCGTACTGGGCACGGAGCGGCCGCCGCTCGATCGGCTGGTAGGCTTTGATTCGGGCTGCCGGACCCAGGCGATCGGCTATATACAGGCCGCCCGCGCCGACGGACTCACGGTCGAGCAGTATTTCGGAGACCGGGAGAGGCTTGCCCGGGACGCCGCGCGCCGCAACGCCACCCAGGCGGTGTGGGTCGGCGCGCAGGGCATCGAGGTGGTGTGGGAAGGAGCGCGGCCATGAAGAAGATCACGATCGCGCTGGCCAAGGGGAGACTGGCGAACGACGCGATGGCGCTGCTTGCGCAGTGCGGCATTGACTGCGGGCTGCTGCGCAGCGCGGGGCGCAGGCTGGTCGTCGAAGACCCGGCAAACGGCGTGTCCTTCATACTCGTCAAGCCCTCCGATGTGCCCACATATATCGAGCGGGGCGTGGCGGATCTGGGCATTGTGGGGAAGGATACGCTGATGGAGCGCGGCTCCCGGGTCTATGAGATGCTGGACCTGGGATTCGGAAAGTGCCGCCTGTGCATCGCCGGTTTTGCGAACCAGGCCGACCGGGCCGTCACCGCCTTTAACCTTCGGGTTGCCACGAAATACCCGCGCATTGCGCGAAGCTATTACGCCGGGAAGGGAATGACGATCGATGTGATTGAGCTCAATGGCTCGGTCGAGCTGGGGCCGCTGGTGGGACTGAGCGACGTAATACTCGACATCGTGGAGAGCGGCCGCACGCTGGAGGAAAACGGCCTCGTCGTGCTGGAAAAGATATGCGACATATCGGCGCGGCTCATCGTGAACCGGGTGAGCCTCAAGACCAGGGGAGACCGCATTAAGCCGCTGCTGGCCGCGATGCGGGCAGCGCTCAGGGAGGAGAACGGACGATGAAGCGCATCGACGGAACGACTGCGGAAGGACGCCGGGCGCTGGCGGTGCTCATGAGCCGCACCGCGCTCGATCAGGAGACCGAAAGGGAGGCTGTCCGGGCGATACTGGTCGACGTGCGGCAGCGGGGCGACGCCGCGGTGCTTGCGTATACGGCGCGCTTTGATGGGGCAACGCTCACAGCGGATCGCCTAGAAGTAACCCGCGACGAGATGGAGCGGGCATGGGAGGCTGTGCCGCCCGGTCTCCTGGAGGTCATGGAGCGCGCTGCCGATAATATTCGTGCATTTCACGCGCTGCAGATGCGCCCGTCGATACGCGACGAGCAGCCGGGTAGGCTGCTGGGCCAGCGCGTGCTGCCCCTGTCGCGGGTGGGCGTGTACGCGCCGGGCGGGCGCGCGCTGTATCCTTCCTCCGTGCTGATGGACGCGATCCCCGCGCGGGCGGCGGGCGTACCGGAGATTATACTGTGCACGCCGCCCCGGCCTGACGGCGGCGTGGGCGCGCTGACGCTGGCCGCCGCCCGCATCGCCGGGGTAGACAGGGTATTCCGGGTAGGGGGCGCGCAGGCGATCGGCGCGATGGCATGGGGAACCGCCACGATACCCAGAGTGGACAAAATCGTCGGCCCTGGTAATATCTACGTGGCGCTGGCCAAGCGGGAGGTATTCGGGTATGTGGGCATCGACATGGTGGCCGGTCCCAGCGAGGTGCTGGTCATCGCCGACGAGTCCGCCAACCCGCGCTGGGTTGCCGCCGATCTCCTGTCCCAGGCTGAGCATGATCCGCTGGCGGCAGCCATCCTTGTGTCGCCCGACGCCGCGCTCATCGAAGCGGTAGCGGCGCAGCTCAATACACAGTCCGCGACGCTGCCCCGGGCATCCATCGTCCGGGAGGCGCTCGCGAACTGCTGCGCGCTGGTGCGTGTCGATACGCTGGACGACGCGGTATGCGTGGCAAACGACATCGCGCCCGAGCATCTCGAGCTGGCCGTGGCCGATCCGGAGGCGCTGCTCGCCAGGGTGCGTAACGCCGGGGCGGTATTCCTGGGGCATTTCAGCCCTGAGCCGCTGGGCGATTATTTCGCCGGTCCCAATCATGTGCTGCCCACGTCGGGCACCGCGCGTTTTTTCTCGCCGCTGTCGGTCGACGATTTCGTCAAGCGCTCCTCGGTCATCGGCTACAGCCGGGAAGCGCTCCGCTCGGTATACCGCGACATAGCCGTATTTGCCCGCGCCGAGGGCCTGGAGGCCCACGCGCGCGCGGCTTTAGTCCGCTTTGAGGAGGAATCGCAATGAACAGGCAGGCGCAGGTCGCGCGCCGTACCGCCGAGACCGATATCACGCTCACGCTCAGGATCGATGGGAGCGGACAGGCTGATGTCGATACGGGCGTCGGGTTTCTCGACCACATGCTGACGCTGCTCGCCCGCCACGGGGGGATGGATCTGACGGTTCGCTGCGCGGGAGACACCCGCGTGGACTGCCACCATACCGTAGAGGACGTGGGACTGTGCCTGGGCGAGGCGCTGCGCAGCGCGCTGGGCGACAAGCGCGGCATCGTCCGCTACGGCACGTTCCATGCGCCGATGGACGAGTCGCTCGCCCGCGTAGCGCTCGACCTGAGCGGACGGCCGTACCTCGTATTCGACGCGCCGATGCCCGCGCCGCGGGTCGGGGATTTCGATACCGAGATGGTCGAGGACTTTTTCCGCGCGGTTTCCAATACCGGAGGCATCACGCTGCACATCGCGTCGCTGTACGGGCGCAACACCCATCACATCATCGAGGGGCTGTTTAAGGCATTCGGGCGGGCGCTGCGGAAAGCCTGTGAACCCGATCCCCGCATGACCGGAATCCCGTCCACGAAGGGAAGTCTGTAAGCGGATGATCGCGATCATCGACTACGGCGTGGGCAATCTGCGCAGCGTGCAAAAGGCGTTCGAGCTCATGGGCCATGAGGCCGTAGTGACCGGCGATCCCGAGCGGGTCCGCGCCGCCGATAAGGTGGTGCTGCCGGGCGTCGGCGCTTTCACAAGCGCGATGGCCGCGCTGCGCTCGGGCGGAATGATACCGGTTCTCCGGGAGGCCGTTTCCAGGGAAAAGCCGCTCCTCGGGATATGCCTGGGGATGCAGCTTCTTTTTGAGCGCAGCCAGGAGGGCGGCTCGACCGAGGGGTTGTCGGTGCTGCCCGGCCGGGTTACGCCGATACGCGGCGTGCGCAAGGTGCCGCACATGGGCTGGAACAGCCTGACGCTGCGGCCGTCGCCGCTGTTTGCGGGACTAACCGGCAAGCCGTGGGTCTATTTTGTCCATTCCTACCGCGCCGAGCCGACCGATCCCGCCATCGTGCTGGCGACGACGCGATACGGGGAGGCGCTTTGTGCAGCGGCAGGGAGCGGCCGCGTGTTCGCGACGCAGTTTCACCCCGAGAAAAGTGGCCCGGCAGGGCTAAAAATCCTCAATAATTTCGGAGCGATGAGATGATCATATTACCCGCGATAGACCTTAAGGACGGCAGGTGCGTACAGCTCGTGCAGGGACGTATGAAGGACGCCACGGTATTTGGGAACGATCCTGCCGCGATGGCCTGCCGCTGGGTCGGCGAGGGCGCGCGGTGGCTGCACGTGGTGGACCTCGATGGCGCGTTCGCCGGAGCCTCCCGCAACCTCGATGCGATCCGCGCGATCCGGAGGGCTGTACGCATTCCGATCGAGCTGGGAGGCGGCATCCGTACGATGGACGCCGCAGCGCGCATGCTGGATGAAATCGGGCTTGACCGAATCGTGCTGGGAACGGCGGCGCTGCGCGACCCGGGACTTGTCACGCAGGCGGTGAAACGTTACACTGACCGGATAGCCATCGGCATCGACGCCCGGAACGGCCGTGTGGCCGTGTCGGGCTGGGCTGAGGATACCGATGTCAGCGCGATCGACCTGGCGCTGCGCATGCGGGATATCGGCGTAAAAACGCTTATTTATACCGATATTTCGAGGGACGGCACGCTGACCGGCCCGAACTTCGACGCTACGGCGGCACTGATACGGGAAACGGGTATCGATGTGATACTGTCGGGAGGAATGACGCATATGTCAAACGTTACACAGGCGCGCCGAATCGGGGCGGCGGGCTGCATTATCGGCACGGCGCTGTACCGGGGCACAATCGATCTGGCGCAGGCGATCCGGGAGGCGGAGGCATGCTGACGA
Source organism: Christensenellales bacterium (assembly GCA_050942555.1). GTDB lineage: Bacteria > Bacillota > Clostridia > Christensenellales > UMGS416 > JAAYXU01. Next base: position 2,589 of record JBMNNN010000078.1, on the reverse strand, counting down.
AAAGAGTGATTCCCTGCCTGGATGTGCGGGGCGGCCGGGTGGTCAAGGGCGTCAATTTCGTAAACATACGCGATGCGGGAGATCCGGTCGAGATAGCGGCGGTCTACGGCGAGCAGGGCGCCGATGAGCTGGTGTTCCTCGACATCACGGCGACCAGCGACGCCCGGGACATCATGGCCGACGTGGTGGCGCGGACCGCGGAGCGCGTGTTCATACCGCTCACGGTGGGCGGGGGCATACGGACGATCGGGGATTTCCGGCGGATACTCAGGGTGGGCGCCGACAAAATATCGATCAATTCAGAAGCGATCAGGAATCCCGACCTCATCGAGGAGGCGGCGATGCGGTTCGGCAGTCAGTGCGTCGTCGTGGCGATCGACGCGAAGGCCCGCCCGGGAGGCGGCTGGGACGTATTCATCAACGGCGGGCGCATCAACACCAATATCGACGTGCTCGAGTGGGCTCAAAAAGTCCAGGAAAGGGGCGCGGGAGAGATACTTCTCACCAGCATGGACACCGACGGCACCCGCGCAGGATACGATATTCCGCTGACCCGCGCGGTCACCGAATGCGTTACGATACCGGTCATCGCCTCAGGAGGCGCGGGAGCGTTGTCCCATTTTGCCGATGCGGTGCTTGAGGCCGGCGCGGACGCGGTGCTGGCGGCGTCGCTCTTTCATTTTGGGGAGCTGACGATCGCGCAGGTCAAGGAATATATGGCGTCCCGGGGGATTCCGGTGCGTTTCGGCGACGCAGCCGGCGCGGAAATGGAGGAGTAGCGGATGGACCTTACAATGATCCGGTATAACGACGATGGCCTCGTCCCCGCGATCGTGCAGGACGCAAATACCGGCGCGGTGCTCATGATGGCATGGATGAACGAGGAGGCGCTGCGCCTGACGCTCGAGACCGGGCTGTGCCACTATTTCAGCCGCAGCCGGAAAAAGCTCTGGAAGAAGGGCGAGACGTCGGGGCATTTCCAGCATGTGCGGTCGGTGCGCTATGACTGCGACGGAGACTGCGTGCTGGTCGGGGCGGTGCAGGACGGCGCGGCATGCCATACGGGCGAGTATTCCTGTTTCCATCATACGCTGCTGGAGGAGGAGGGGCTTCCGGCGGGCAGCCGCGTGCTGCGCGCACTCCATGATGTAATCATGGAGCGCAGGGCGCACCCGAAGGAAGGCTCCTATACAAATTACCTGTTTGAAAAAGGGATCGATAAAATCTGTAAGAAGGTCGGGGAGGAGGCCGCAGAGGTCATCATCGCCGCGAAAAACCGCAACCCCGACGAGGTGCGCTACGAGGTCGCCGACCTGATCTACCATATACTCGTACTGCTGGCCGAGCAGGGAGTGCCCGTCGAGGACATATGGAGGGAGCTGGCCGAGCGGCATAGGCCCGCGAGCAGCGGCAAAGGCTGAAGGGCTGAGAGACGGACCCAATTGTCGTGGAAACCCGCAAATCCGGAGTGCATTTTGCGGGTTTCTGGCGTATAATAGGCTCATCGGTACCAAAGACAGGAGAAATGAGTATGTTATACACCGTTACATGGGAAACTGAGCAGAACCACGAGGTGCTGGTGCTGCGCGGAGTTGGGCACGAAATGCGCATCGTGCCGTCGCTGGGCGCCAACTGGTACAGCTGGAAAATGGACGGAACGCAGCTTTTCGCTCCGTGGGACCTAGGCTGGAAGGGCACCAAATACGGCGTCCCGGTTCTTTTCCCGACGCCCAACCGGGTGCCCGGCGGCCGGTACCGCTGGCAGGGGAAGACATATACCCAGTTTAAAAACGGAGAACCGCGCGTGATACACGGGCTTGCATATGACGAGCCCTTCACCGTGACCCACACCGCCGACGGGGAGGATGGCTGCGAGGTCGTGCTGGAGCTGCGCATCTCGCAGGGAGAGCTTTTTGCGTCCTTCCCGTTTCCCTGCGTCCTGAGCCTTACCTACCGGCTGGATGCCCGTGGTCCGCGTCTTGCGTACCGCGTCGAGAGTACCGCAGAAGCGGCGGTGCCCTATGGGTTTGCGATTCATCCGTACTTCGCGAAAATGGATCCGCCCGAGGAGACGTTCATCCGCGTGCCCGCGCCCTATGTGCACGAGGCGGACGAAGATAAGATCCCGTCAGGCCGCGTGCTGCCGGTCGCGGAGACCTGCTATGATCTGCGGGAGTTTCGCTCCATCGCCGACGCGGTGCTGGACCATGTCTACCAGGGTATGGCAGAAGGGATGCGGGCCGAGCTCGAGTGGCGGCGCAGCGGTATCGCGGTATCGCTGACGGCATCGGCGGAGTTTGACCATATCGTGGTCTTTACGCCCGCAGACCGGCCCTGCATATGCCTTGAGAACCAGACCTGCTCGACCGACGCGCACAACCGGCACGCCGACGGGTTTGTCGAGACGGCGCACCTTTTGACCGTGGAGCCCGGAGAGGCACACGAAGGCTGGATTGCGATCGCGGCGCGGAAGATATAGACCGATTGGCTGGAATAATTAACCGATTCTTGAAGGAGAATCGGCGCGTTTGTCCAATAATAGAAAGGGTTGTATTAAATCGCCGGGAAAATATCAATTCGAAGGAGGAT
>JBMNNN010000077.1:0-9045 GCA_050942555.1 Christensenellales bacterium | reverse complement strand
CATAGACGCCGGTCATCATGTCCTCCCGTTCATACAGGTCGCCCCCCGCGCGGGGGCGTGGATTGAAACAAACTATCCAAATACTTATCGCACACTCAATCCATAAACTCTTCATGATCGTGCTCTGCATCTTCCGCATCGAAGTACTCTGCAGGAATAAACGCGCTTCGATAATCGTATCTGGTACGATCGTACTCAAACCTGGTCACATAGGGCAGAGGCGCGCGCTCAAGGCCCTGCCTTTCCGCTTCCAACAGCACATCGGGCAAATCAAAATTCGCACCAATATACAATTCGTAAGGCTTGTCGGAGTGGCCGTAGTATAGCTCATCAAAATACTTTTCATAACCAACGTATTTACCGCGCAAATGATCCAGATACATAGTGATGATCACAGATTCACCCGGTTCGAGCGCCGGTATGTCCACATAGCGTGTAGCGAAGACATCAAAGCCGCTCCCGCTGCTGAAGCCTACCTGGCCCGGCCTGGACATTCGCGTTTCAGAATAATTATGCACATAGATGACTACATACGCAGGCCTATACATGGTCGCCCTGCTGATGCGCAGGAAGTCCACGCGGAAGGGATTCTGATGCTGGGCCAGCACAGCTCTTTCCAATGCGTCCGTTAGCTCGTCCGATAGCCGTTGTTCGACCTCTTGCGTAATCTCAGCTGCGGCCGGACTATTAAGCGGTACGCCCGCAGCAGCCAGCGCCTCATCGACGCCTATCTTTATCAGGTAATCCATACCATCTTTGGCAAGCTGATCAAAGCTGGGCAGACTGGGTGGTATCCCAATGGAAGCCAGACCGTAATCAATGGCAAACCTTGCAGCCTTTTTCAGAAACTCCCGGGCGTCATCACCGATCAGCGGTATATAGTCTATTATCGAGATCACGGCATTCTTCGCGTCGGCGAACGCCTGCGAAACGCCGTCGTAGATTGCCTTGAGCAGGCCGAAGAATTCTTCCCAGAAGCCGGGCTCAGATTTGGTATATTGAAAGCTCGCGTATTGAGGCAGCATCCGGTCCAGAACCGCCTGATACTGCGCGCGTGTCCAGCCATACTTTTCGATGTGCTCCTGATAGGGCAGCAGAAAGTCGCCCGTCACATGGTTGCGAATATAAAAGTTCATTTCCTCAGCTTCTATATGCCGCGTGACTTCGAAGTACTCCTCATAATTGGGGACAGACCACTTAGCCGGCATATAATATAATAATTGTATATATGGGATGTCGCTCTTGACGGTGACCGTCTTAACCTCGTAGTCATACCGGCTTTCGGCCCGATAGGCAATGGTCAGTGTTTCCGAAACATACGGGACGAGCTTCGAGGGATTTGTGTTCATCGGCACGTAGAAAACCCCGCGTACATAATAGTAGATGCCGCCTATGGCCTCAAGTTCTTCCTTGGAAGGCGCGAATTTATCAAATTCAACGCTGTGCTCCCAGGGAGTGATATAGCAGCATCCATGGCCGTCCCATTGGGAAATGTCGGGCGCGGTATCCACCGTCTTATAGACGAGCCCATCGGGTTCCAGGCTGTTGGACATGCCCTGACCAAAGGGCGAAGTCGCCACCTGCAATTCCACCTTGACCGCTTTTTGAATTATCTCCATTGCTTTCTCGTTGCCGTCGCCGGTAAAGAGTATGGTCTCGGAGCCAAGTTCCGGATCGGTGTTGTATATATCGGGATAAATACGCTCCCATTCATACGTGAAGGGCTGTATCTGGGGCATATTGAGGTAAATTAATATGTCCGACTCTAGCGCAATTTTGTTTTGCCCGGGAACGTAATCCGGCCTGCCGTAGGTAAAGGATACGCCGCGGCCGGGGTCGCCGATGCAGTCTCCTTTTTCATCCAGCGCCACCACGCGCACATAAAACTCGTACAGGCCTTTCTTTGGTAAAAATGGCGTATCCGCGCCCCTCTCAGCGTCGGGCTTGGATAATTGGTCGCACAGAGCTTTCAAATCGATGGAGAACTCGCCGCCCGCCTTATCCAATTCGCCTGTGGCGAGGACGCCCGGCTCGCTGCCGAAGCTTTCCTTCGTGCCCCAGAAAGGTATCCGGGAGAGCTGCCAGATCAGTTTATCGGTATTTTCCGCGTTGTTCTCCACATTGAACCACACCGGCAATCCGGATTCGTTTGAGATATTTATGCCTGGTATATCGACATATTGCACCTGCGGATCAATATAGTCTTTTATGAGCGCAGGCGTCGGCTTGGGCGTGGGCGTCGGCTTGGGCGTGGGTGTTGGCGTTACGACCGGACGATTCGCAAGCGTGAATTCCGCGGTATCCGCAGAGAGCTTCCTGCCCTTAAGCATCGTCACCCTAAGTACGCAACGCTCAAAGGGCGAATCGGGAAATGTCACCTCATACTCTTCCCCTTCGATGCCCGTCGCAAGCTCCGAGAAACTCCTGCCGCCGTCCGTACTGAGAGAAACGGCGAAGGCGGTTTCAATATCACCGGTATATTTCCACTCCAACCTGTACTTGCCGCCTACATATTGAGGGCTTGGAACATCGGGTTCCGGAATATAGAGCTTAAGTCCGACCGGCGGCAGCGTCTGGATGGGATACGGCCGTATGCTCGGAATCGGCGCCAGCGTCTGTATAGTAATCGGTGCCGGAGTGCGTTCAGGCAGCGGCACGATCGTCGAAGCTGGAAGAGGCGTGGGAGAGGGTGTGGGAGTGGGCGTGGGAGAAGGGTATTCATGGGCTATATCCTGGGGCCTTGGTTCGCCGGGCCTGCTGCCCAGGTTGGATATGGACAGCTCTACCCTTACATCCAGCACAGGGTGCGCCGGGTCGTTGGCGGGGTCATAGGCTGCATAGCGCGCCTCTTCACTTAAGCCTTCTTCCGTTACCAGTTCCGCAAAGTCAATTCCCTCGGGGTATTCTCCCGGCACATAGGCCATTGGAGTGGTCGCAGGCGACATTATCGTACCTTTGCCGCATGATCTGGACAGCAACAGTACCGCCGCTGCCAGCAGTAATACAGCCGCAACAATCGACGCTATGAGCCATCTGCGCCTATTATTTTCGTTCATAAAGAACCCTCTTTCCCGGTCAACACATTAAATAGCGTGTTTATAAAGAACAGCATGGGGCTCTATTCCATTATATAACTTAGTTACAAGAAACGCAACCAAAAAAATGCTTTTATAAGGCGCGATTGCGCAAAAGTTTAGTGGATTGCCGAAGGTATATTACGCCCTGGTTCAAAACTTCACGGTTGATTCTTAGAGCTACTGTCCTGCCGCACAGACGTGGTGTTTATCCCCCCTCCCCAATCGCCGAAACCGCAGCCTCCAGATCCCGTGTGGGCGCTTGGCAGGAGAAGTCACGGCACACATAGGCGGCGGGTTCTCCGTCCCAGGGTATATCGTTCATTAGCGGTATGAGGGCCGACAGCTCCGGGTTGCCGTCCCAGACAAGCACGGTCGCGAAGGGGAGAAACCGCCCCATCGCTGACTTGCGGGCAGCGCCGATCCGCGCGTCTGCGGGACGCCCGGCCAGCACCAGCTGCCTGTGGGCTGTTTCATGAGTAATCCACGCCGACAGCATATGGATATGCGCCGAGGGGCTCTGGGTTACGTCGCCCCCGAACGCTTCAAACACCCGCCATGCCCGCCGCTCAAACTGCGAGTCCCCGGTCAGCCGGTATAGCCGCGTCAGATTCATGGCCTCCACCGAGTTTCCCGACGGCAGCGCTCCGTCGTAGCGCTCCTTTACCCGCAGCGGAATCTCCCGGTTGTCAACTGCGGACAGAAAGAATCCGCCCTCACCCTCGTCCCAGAAGTCGCGGACCAGCGACTCTGTCAGCTCGACCGCTCTGTGCAGCCAGTATGGTTCGCCGGTTGCTTCAAATAGCTCCAGCATCCCCCACGTCATATATGCCCCGTCGTCAAAGAAACCGTGTTTCGAAAGCTCGCCGTCGCGGAAGCGCGTTCGCAGGCGTCCTTCCCTATCGGTCATGCGCTCCGCAATAAACCCGGCGGCCCTGCGGGCCGCGTCCGCGTACCCGGGCTCGCCCAGCAGACGGCTTCCAGCGGCCAGCGCCGCGATCATGAGGCCGTTCCACCCCGACAGTATCTTGTCGTCCAGATGCGGCGCGGTGCGGCGCGAGCGCACCTCCAGCAGACGGGCAAACGCGGCGCGTCCGGCTTCGTGTTCCCGGCTTCCTTCTTCGGGCAGCTCGGGCGCGTCCACGCGGTGCAGCAGATTCTTCCCCTCAAAATTCCCCCCGGGAGTCACCGAATAGTATTTTTTTAGATAATCCAACTGATCGGGCTCCAGCAGACTGCGCAGCTCCTCATAGTCCCACAGATAGTAGCGGCCCTCCTCGCCCTCGGAATCAGCGTCGAGCGCCGAATAAAACCCGCCGTCCGGGTCGGTCATGTCCCGCAGGACCCATTCAAACGTTCTTTGCGCGGTCTCCCGATATTGCCCTTTCCCGGTCATCGCGTAGGCCTCGCAGTAGGCCATAGCGAGCAGCGCGTTGTCGTAGAGCATCTTTTCAAAGTGCGGAACGATCCATCGCCGATCGGTCGAGTACCTGGCAAATCCGCCTCCCACCGCGTCGAATATGCCTCCGCGGGCCATCGCCCAAAGCGATCGCTCCGCCATATCGAGCGCGCGGCCCTCGCCCATTCCCGCCGCGGCGCAGCGCAGCAGGAACATGATATTGTGGGGCGTCGGAAATTTGGGCTGGCTTCCGAAGCCGCCCCAGCGACTGTCGAATACCGCCGACAGCGCGTTCATTCCCTCGCGGACAGCCCTCATTCCCAGCAGCCCGGCCTGCGCCCGCGACGTGCGGCGCAGGTGCTCGGTGAGCCTGCGCCCGCTCTCCATCAGCGTATCCCGGTCGGTTTTCCACAGAGCCGACACCTGGGAGAGTATGTCCAGCAGACCCGGATGCCCGCCGCGGCTGTCGCGCGGGAAATAGGTTCCCGCGAAGAAAGGCTCCCTGTCGGGCGTCATAAGCACGGTAGTGGGCCATCCCCCGCTGCCGGTCAGCGCCAGGCAAGCCGCCATCGACAGCGCGTCAACGTCGGGGCGCTCCTCCCGGTCCACCTTGACCGATATAAAGCCTTGGTTCAGCGCGTTTCCGACCTCTTCGTCCTCGAACGACTCGCGCTCCATCACATGGCACCAGTGGCACGCGGCGTATCCGACGCTCAGGAAAACGGGCTTGTCTTCGGCGGCCGCCCGGGCAAACGCTTCTTCGCCCCACGGATACCAGTCCACCGGGTTATAGGCGTGCTGTAATAGATACGGGGATTTCTCGTTTATCAGACGGTTGGGCGTTCTGTTCCGTTCCAACGGGCCACCTCATACTACGCGATGAACAGCTAGGCCCTTATATCGTTTGCTTTCATTTTCCGGATTATGCTCATCGTATCAGCTACGACCCGCCCAAATGGCAAAAAAGCAGGACTGCGAAAGAAAACGGCACGAAGAAAATCCAGCCGGGAAGACAATTATACCGTTCTCTATTGCGTTCCCCTACCCGAGGGGATTGACGGCCTCGCCGTCCACGCGCACCTCGAAGTGGCAGTGCGGGCCGGTGGATACGCCTGTGTTGCCCACGAGCGCGATCCGCTCGCCTCTTTTCACGGTGTCGCCCTTTTTTACCTTGAGCTCGGAGCAGTGACCATAACGCGTCTGCACGCCGTGGCCGTGGTCGATATATACGACGCGCCCGTATCCGCTGGCCAAGCCCGCGTATACGACGGTTCCCGAGGCGCTCGCATATATCGGCGTTCCGGTGGGCGCCGCCATATCCAGACCCTTGTGCATCCGGGTCTTGCCGTTTAGCGTCCGCATGCCGAACCGGCTCGATATGACGTAGGAGCCCGTCTTGAGCGGCAGCGGCAGCAGGCCGCGGAGCGCCTGCTCGCGGATCGCGGGCATCTTACGCGTGCCCTCCCGCACGATCTCGTCGACCGGTTCCTCGAGCACCGACTCCATGATGATCACGCGGTCGGCTTCGACGCCGTTCACGTAGCGGACCTGGCTTACGACGAACCGCCGCCCGTCGACTCCCTTCTGGCTTACTTTCCTCTGGGATACGTACATCGAATCGTCCTTGACGGTGGTGGTCTCGTAGGGGAGCGTTTCCTCTCCCGACAGCGTTTCGACGAAACGCACATTGATCCAGCTGCGGGGCAGCGCGACATTGAGCCGGTCGCCCGGGCGAATGACGTCGGTGTCGGCTACAGACGGGTTCATTTTGCGCAGATCCTCTACTTCGATCCCGAACGCCTTTGCGATGCGCGCCAGCGAATCCCCCTCCTGCACCGTATACCAGTTATCCTGTATGCCGGTTCCCATCGTCAGCGTGTGCAGCGCGTCGTCCACCGTAAGCACGCTGCTGGGCGACACGAGTTCAGGCCGGACTGTGATCTTCTCCACGAAACCCACCTCCTGCCATACCTTCCCTTCGGGTGCGCCGGTCAGGTAGGGTGCCAGAACGCCCCTCAGCACCTGTGCCGCGGCCTGTCTGCTTGCGACCGTCACGGCCCGCCGGTTGTTGACGTATATGCCGATGGCGTTTACCATCACCTCGATGTTGTGCACGAGCGGGCCCATCAAATCCTCGGCGGGGCATAGATACTGCGCTTCGACGAGCACCAGTTCATAGGAGACACCGACGTCATCGTTCACTTCCATGCCGTACAGGGCGGCGCTTTCGTTCAGTATGCTTTCGACCAGCGCTTCCGCCGCGTTCCTGTCGGACACGACGCCCAGCGGACGGTCATTGAGCAGCACCATCCATCCCTGGGCATAGGTCTTCTGCTGCCCGGACGCAGTGTCCGCGGGCGGTATGATGCGCGCCGCAGCGATGAGGAGCGCGGCCAGCCCGACTGCGCCCAGCGCTGTGCCGATGAGCAGGGAATGCCTTATCCTGCGCGGTGCGGTGCGGGCCTTTTTCCCGATTGCGCCGATATAGGGAGCGCCTGGCGCGGTCAAATGATTCGTCGCCGGTGTTTCCGCTGCCGGCTCGGCCGGCGTTTCGGACGGTGTTCCGGCTGCCGTTTCACCGGCTGCAGCCGCCTGGCTGTCGTCCGGGGCCTTACGCTGCGTTTCGTATGCCGCTTCGGCGCTTTCTGCATCGTACGGGCTGCGCCTGCTGCCCCGCTGCCTGATTTTCTCGCGCAGCGCCCGCTGGGGTCGCCGCTGCCGGTGGGCTTCCTTTGTGTCTCTTTTTTTCATATCGTCCGTTCAAGTACCTCTTTTGCGTCGGATGCCCGTTACGGGTTCAGATATTCGGAAAACCAGCCGGTAAGGTCGGTGCCCGCCGCCCGGCTGAACGCGGCGATCAGATCCTCTCCGGTCGCGATACCGAAGCGGTGCTCCCGGTAATAGTCGGAAAGCGCCCGGTAGAAAGGCTCCTCGCCGATATGCGCGCGCAGGTCGTCGAACATGCGGGCGCCCCGGCCGTATACCACCAGCGCATATTCGATGTTGTCGGAGAAAAGTGTGACAGGGCTGCCGATCGCGACTTTTTCGGATATTTCGGTCATGGTCTCCATATAGTCATAGCTGGCGTACACATAGTTGTCGCGAAGCAGGTCCCCGTCCTTTGGATAGCGGTCCTCAAAATACAGCGCGGTGCTAAACTCCGTGAGCGCCTCGTCCAGCCACGGTTCGATGATCTGGTTGTTGCCGACCGCGGCGTACCACCACTGATGCGCCGTCTCATGGGCGACGATCATTTCCATGATCATCGCGGTCGTCATCGTATAGGTGCTCTCGTCGATGAGGACCATGCCGGGATACTCCATACCGCCGACATAGAAGTCGCACATGACCACATCGAGCTCGTCCCAGCAGTAGTCGCCGAACCGCTCGGAAAATACGGTCAGCGCTCCGGCCGCGGCCTCGGCGGCGCGCCTGCCCAGCCAGTCGCTTCCATAGAACCATGAGCGCACCATGATGTCGCCCGCCGCGACCTCGACCACATCAAAATCATCGGACGCAACAAACCCGAAGTCCCGCTGCGCCGGGCCGCGTACGGTCGTGACCCAGGCGTCGTCGCCCCGCGTCGTAGTCTGGCTGCCGGTCGCGGCCACCAAGTATCCCGGCGGGACCTCGATGCGCGCCGTATAGTCGGCCGCATCGCTGTAAAACGGATCGCCGATGCTGTAGTAGAGGTAGTCGCTTTGCCACTCGCCGCTTTCGTCGTCGCAGACCGCAAGGATCGGATGGGCATTGACCAGCGACCAGGTATGCTCCCCGTAGCCAAACCGCCCGGCGCACCGGGGAATCGTCACCCGGTACCCGATCGTAAGCCGTGCGCGCTGTCCCGGCTTCACCGCCTCGGGAAGCGCGACGCGCAGCGTCTGCTTCTGCGCGCCGACAAGCTCCCACGAAAGCGCGCTGCCGCCCGCCTTGACCGACTCGATAGTCAGTTCGCCCCGGTCGAAGCCTTCCGGGTAGGCCCGCTCCTCCTCGCCTTCGAAGACAGCGTATTCTTCCGACGAGAAGCTGTTGGGCCATACATAGAAATACAGCGCGTCTATCGGTACCGACTCCAGATTCACATAGTCGAGCGCCAGCACGCCCGTCAGCTCGCAGCGCTCCGGGTCGAGCGTAAGGTCGAGATCGTAGCGCGGCAGCCCTGCCGAGGCCTGCTCGGAAAGGGCCAGCCCCGACCGGGGCCCCGTAACGCGCGGGTCGGCTCTCCGCACGAGAGGAGAGAGCACCAGCGTTGCCGCCACGATGACCACGATGCCTGCCAGTATCCACAGAAGCGTGTTTTTTCCCAAATAAATCGAGCGCATACGAATCTCCCTGAATTTTACGAATCTATTATAGCGTATGTGGACGGTTATTTAAATATCGCTGGGAAGCTTTTATCGGGTCTGTTTTTAATATAAGAAGCAGGATTGGGAATGCGACGCGGCGGATGGCCAAAAGTATTTCGATTGCAACGTTCATGTGGCGCGTTTTCCCATTGCAGCTTCATACAGCCGTTCCATCAATGGAAGATTGACACGGCGCAGCAATTCAGTATATAATGACATGCGCCGA
>JBMNNN010000105.1:0-7235 GCA_050942555.1 Christensenellales bacterium | reverse complement strand
ATGGAGATCGTGCAGGGCATCACCGAGGCAGCCAAGGAAGAAAGAGCGCCGCTCATCCTTCAGGTTTCGGCTGGAGCCCGCAAATACGCCAAGCATGTCTACCTCATGAAGCTCATCGAGGCGGCGGTCGAGGAAACCGAACTGCCCATCGCGGTGCATCTCGACCACGGCGGCGCGGGGCTCTCCAGGGAAGACGCCTTTCTCGAAATCAAAAGCTGCGTCGACGGCGGATTCACATCGGTCATGATCGACGGATCGCATTATCCCCTCGAGGAGAATATCGAGCTTACACGCCGCTGCACCGAGTATGCCCACAGCCACGGCGTCGTCGTGGAGGCGGAGCTTGGAATGCTCTCGGGCATCGAGGATGCCGTCAATGTGTCGGCCGAGGACGCTCGGTTCACCAACCCCGATGAGGTGCAGGAGTTCGTCAGCAGGACAGGCGTTGATTCCCTGGCCATCGCCATCGGTACCAGCCACGGCGCGTACAAATTTAAGCCCGGCCAGAAGCCCAGACTGCGCTTCGACATACTCGAAGAAGTCGCCAAACGGCTGCCCGGGTTCCCCATCGTGCTGCATGGGGCCTCGTCTGTTACCCCGGAGCATGTGAACAGCATCAACCAGTATGGCGGGAAAATGCCCGACGCGATCGGAATTCCCGAGGAAATGCTGCGCCAGGCGGCTTCGATGGCCGTATGCAAGATCAATATCGACAGCGATATTCGCCTTGCGATGACCGCCGCCATCCGCAAGCACCTCGCTGAGCATCCCGATCATTTCGATCCCCGCCAGTATCTGGGGGACGCGCGTGCCTGGGTAAAGGAAATCGTGCGCCACAAGATCGTCAACGTGCTGGGCTGCAGCGGTAAAGCGTAATTAGGATCATAGAAAGGCCGGTCGACTTTCGACCGGCCTTTACTCTTTTGGCTATTTAAGCGGCGAAGAGGGTATAGTCACTCTTGGCTGGCATCTTCGCTTATTTTGGCGATACCCTCCAAAAATTTATCAATTGCCGGAAGGTGTTCATTTACCTTCAGTCTGATACCAGTCTTTCTGCAGATGTCCTGGACAGCGCCCACCATTCTGTGATCACGAACTATCAACCTGGAGGGCTTACCGATCTCATCAATGTAGGATGAAATCTGATCGAAGAGAACCGAAAAGGGCTTCTCCCCCTCTATAATTTTACAGGCGAGTATCATCCCGGTTTTCGAATCCGCCAATACCGACATCAGCGGCAGAGTGGGGCGTTCGCCTTTGTTTTCCTGTATAGGAATAAGCGCATGGCGAACATCGCATTCGAGCGTCTGTCCCGTGGGCGGCATGCTGTGTATCTTTTTGAGCCGATCGGAACCAGTAATAGTGATCTTGCATATCTCCTCAGGAATACTAGGCATCTTCTCTGCGCGTCCCGACCACTTGCCCTGCTCCTGCGAGTACTCCCAGATCAGCGTTTCAAACTTATCAAAGGCGACACTCAAGCCCCCGGCAAGCGCTTGATACGCTTCGAAAAAACGCTCCAACGATTGGGTCATGAGCGCACACTCCTCAGCGTTCAGATACCATTCAAGATAACCGGGTTGCTTCGACCTGAAGTAAATCCAATTGTTCCGACCTCTGAATTGAAGGCCTAGCTCACGAATAACCTTCCTGTCCTCTGCGCTGAGATCATCCCGGTTACCGTAATAACAAACCAGACTGCTTTGATAGGTTATCAGAACCGAAAACGGTACGTCCTTCCAGGTAGCCAGCTTGAGGAGACCCAGCAGCGCATTATAGCTGGGATATACGGCGATTCCGTAGCACTCTCTCTGTTGGCCTAAAACGGAAAAGTACACAGGCTCCGCCCGGTCGGGAAAACGAACAGTGATGATGTCCGTATCCGCCAAGCGTTTCCATGGTTCGGCGGCCTTGATCTTTGCCGCAATCTCGAAAAGCGCTTGCTGTGATTCTTCGGTTGGTCTGGTATTCAATCGCTACCTCCTGCACACGTATTCTTCAAGTATTCTTCTAGTTAATTATATCACATACCTGCTTTTTCGGCCATTCTTTTAAGGAATTTGAAATAATTATTCACATACCATCTAAACGCGCGCAATTCGCCGCGTCGCGACCACGTCGGCTCCGGTGCCGACGGCGTCGGCGATAATGATGTCGCCGATCTCGATGGGCGCATATGCGCGGGCTCTGCGGATCGCCTGCAGCACCTCTCCGATCTTTTCCTTTGGCACAGGGCGATTGGTCTTCACAGACAAAAGAGGCACCGGCGCGCCTTCGACCGCCACCGACGCGGTGACCGTTCTCTTTGGCGCGGTAAACTCATCGATCGCGTACGCCTCTCCCCGCTTGCAGGTATTGCCTGTGACGATCACAGCGCCCGAATCGTCGCGCGTGACAGTCATCCGGCACCCTACCGGGCACACGATGCAAACCATTTGCCTACTTTCCATCGGGATGCACCTCCTCCTTTACGGCAATCACGATCGGAAGCTTCGGATCGGCGGCGCGGACCGCCTGAGCGGGCAGCGTGATGGACTCCATCTCGCCCGGAGTCATGATGGGCTTGCGCCGCCGTACGAGCACAGCATCCCCGCTGCGCACCTCCACGACTGCGGGCCGCGCGATATTTCCCACCCGGTAAAATATATTTACCGCCCCGGTATCCCCGCTGATCCGGATTCGCTGCGGAACGGTGTAGCGCGCCAGCCCGGCGGTCTGAAGAGCAAGAATGTTTCCCTCTCCGGCATCGCCCGCCGCGAAACGGGCCGCCGTCTCTCCGGCGATCATGGCCTCGCGGCTCACGTGATCGACGAGATCGTGCACATGCAGCACATTCCCGCAGGCGAATATTCCCGGGATGCTGGTCTGGCGGAACTGGTCGACCACCGCGCCCCGCGTGACCGGATCCATCTCAATGCTTGCGCCCAGCGACAGCTCGTTTTCGGGAATAAGCCCGACCGACAGGAGCAGCGTGTCGCAGGGCACGTATTCATATGTGCCGGGGACGGGCTTCAGGCGCTCGTCGACCCGAGCGACCGTTACGCCGGTCAAGCGCTCCCGGCCGTGTATATTCACGACCGTATGGCTCAGCCGCAGAGGTATCCCATTATCCTCGAGGCACTGCACGATGTTGCGCGTGAGTCCTCCCGAGTAGGGCATGATCTCGCAGACCATACGGACCCGCGCGCCTTCCCACGTCATGCGCCGGGCCATGATGAGGCCTATGTCGCCCGAGCCCAGTATCACAATGTCCTTTCCGGGCTGATAGCCCTCCATGTTATTGAGCCGCTGCGCGCATCCTGCCGTATAGACGCCCGAAGGCCGCGTGCCCGGTATGGCCAGCGCGCCCCGCGTCCGTTCCCGGCAGCCCATCGCGAGAACGGCCGCTCCGGCCTTGATCGTGATGAGTCCGTCCTCGGGGTTGACCGCAGTGATGACCCGGTCGGGAGAAAGCGACAGCACCATTGTCCCGGTCTTCGCGCGGGCTCCCTTCGCCATCGCCTCGTCTATGAAGCGCTGCGCATACTCGGGCCCGGTCAGTTCCTCTCCGAAATAATGCAGCCCGAAGCCGTTGTGTATGCACTGCTGAAGGATTCCGCCCAGCTCGCGGTCGCGCTCGAGTATCAGCACATCCCGGGCTCCGGCGTCACGGCTGGCTATCGCCGCCGCCAGTCCGGCCGGGCCGCCGCCCAGTATGACCACATCAGCCTTCATCATGGGTCTTCCCGCCTTCTTTCCGGGGATATACCAGCCAGCTGTCCCCTCCGAATTTCGTGATCTCGTCCATCGTCGTGCGCTGTTCGCGGGCCAGTATTTCCATCACATGGGGCGCGCAGAAGCCGCTCTGGCACCGGCCCATGCCCGCGCGGGTACGCCACTTCACATCGTCCAGCGTCCTGGCGGGTACGGGGCTTTGTATGGCCGCGATGATCTCCGCCTCGGTCACGGTTTCACACCGGCACACGATCCGGCCATACCGGGGGTCTTCGGCAATCGCCGCTTTCCTCTCCGCGTCGTCCATATCGCGGAACGCCTTGCGTTTCTTCCTGACCGATACGAAGCGCGTCTTTTCCTCCAGCCCCAGACCGGCTTCTTTAAGCACCTCGACCGTCTCTACCGCGATAGCGGGAGCCGCTGTGAGCCCGGGCGAGCTGATACCCGCCACATGGATGAGCCCCGCGATCTCCGGGTCCGCGCCGATCAGGAAATCGCCGCGTTCCGGGAGGACAGCCCGTACGCCCGAAAAAGTGCGTATGACCTGTCCCATGCGGAGGCCCGGTACCGAAACGGACGCGACCGAGCGCACCGTATCGAGTCCCTCTGCGGTCGTCGCCGTATCGTCCCCGTCCTCGATGTCTTTGGCCGTGGGGCCGATGAGCAGGTTTCCGTGTACGGTGGGGGTCACGAGCACGCCCTTGCCCAGCGCGGAGGGCGTCTGGAATATGACATGGCGCACCATACTGCCTTCGCTGCGGTCCAGCACCATATATTCGCCGCGGCGGGGGAGTATCCGATAGCGCATGCCGCCTGCCATCGCGCTCACAGCGTCGGCGTGTACGCCTGCGGCGTTCACGAGATAGCGGGCAGTCACGCGCTTTCCCGTCGCGCTGACGGCGCACAGCCCTCCCTCTATGGGCTCTATCGACGCGACTTCCCATCCGGTCCGCAGCGTCGCGCCGTTTTCTACCGCGTTCTCCGCGAAAGCCAGCGCCAGTTCATAGGGGCACACGATGCCCGCTGTAGGCGCCCACAGCGCCGCTGTGACGGCGGGATTGAGCGCCGACTCGCGCTCAAGCGCCTCCCGCCGGTCCAGTATTTGAAGGCCCGGCACGCCGCTTTGCTCTCCCTGCTCCCTGAGGCGCAGGAGATGCTCTTCCTGCTTGCGGTCGAATGCCAGCACCAGCGAGCCAGTCTGCCTGAACGGCACCGACAGAGCCTCGCAAAGCGGTCCCATCATCCTGTTTCCCAGTACGTTGAGCCGCGCCATCAGCGTACCCGGTACGCAGTCGTAGCCCGCGTGGACGATCGCGCTGTTGGCGCGGGTCGCCCCTGAGGCTAGGCTGGCGCCCCGCTCCAGTATTGCGACGCGCACCCTGTAGCGGGCAAGCTCGCGCGCGATCGCGCAGCCCGATACGCCCGCGCCCACGATCAGTACGTCAAAATCCATGAATGAAGTGCTCTCCTTTCCAAACAAAAAACCGCAAACAAACCCATTCGGTCTGTCTGCGGCTCTCAACTCTCGGCCAGGTTATTCGGTTAGGGTTATGATACCATAGATTGCGATTTTCGTCAAATACGATGCGCGGCGATCCACCTGAGTTTAGCGTTATACATTTCTTTGCCATATCCTGTCCGCATTGCCATCACCGGCTATAATGCCAATTATATACAGAGAATACGGGCTTTTATCCAATTCCGGGGAGGGAAATCCGCCGGTTCATATCGCAGCGGAGGTTTAGCGTTCAACAACCCTAGAAATCCTTCTCCCGCAGCCACGCGGCCAGATCGGCAGCCTCCGCCCCCTGCAGGGCGGCGACCGCTTCGGCAAGCGATGCCGGGCTAAACGGCACGCCCGTAAGGGCTGGCGCGATGCTGCTGATGAATGCCTCGTCCATCGCGTCCGACCAGCAGGCCGCCGCCTGCACCCGGCCGTCCCGAACGGTAAGCGCCAGCGTCACGCCCCCCCATACGAAACGGTTGTCAAGCTCTATATCAAAGCGCGGCGTATGGCCAAATCGCCATTCCCAGCTCGCATTGCGCCTGGCAATACGCTCGAGCTCCCCGGGATCCGCCGCATCCGTCTCGGTCAGCAGCTCCAGCGGGCCGCCGTACTCGATATCAAACGCGGTTTTCAGCGCCTGCTTCATCGTATCGACCGTAATCGCGGGATTAAACTCGGTCAGATTCACGACCCGCGCACGCACCGAGTCAATCCCCTTGCTTTGCATTTTCTCGCTGGAAACCTGAAGATACCGGCCCATCTTGCCTATGTCAGCCGACAGCAGCAGCGTTCCGTGGTGAAACGCGGTTCTCTCCCGGAAGCAAAATGCGTTGCCCGAAAATTTGCCCCCGTCCGCCGTCAGATCGTTCCGCCCGGTGAACTCCGCCGGGATGGACAGCGAGCGCACCGCTGACAGCACCACGCCCAGCTGTCTGTGAAGGTCATAATGCCGGCGATCGGATACAAACGTAAAATTGAGGTTCCCAAGGTCGTGATACACCGCTCCGCCCCCGCTTAATCGCCGGGCGAGGATCGCGCCCTCCTGCTCCATCAGTTGAACGCGGCACTCGCGCCATGGGTTCTGGTGCCGTCCGATGACTACGGTGTTTTGATTCTGCCACAGGTACAGGCATACCGAGTCGGGCGGCAGATCCCGCAGCAGCAGCTCTTCCAGCGCGAGATTGCGGTGGGGATCCGTGCAAGCGGTCTCGATATAAAGCGTTTTCATCCTTTTCCTTTCAGGGCTACGCCTCCTGCAGCCACTCCAGCACCCGCTGGATCTTCAGATCCCAGTAATCCCAGGTGTGCGCGTATCCCGGATCCTCCTCGTATGTGACCGGAAGCCCAAGCGACTGCAGCAGCGAAAGATAGCGCAGGTTATTATCGTAGAGATGATCCTCGGTGCCGCAGCACATGAAAAGGCGCGGGCAATTGCCCCGAATGGCCGCAAACTCGGCCATGCGCCGCAGATCGCTTGTGCTGTTGACAAAGGACTCTGCTGAACCGAATATATCCTCCGCCAACCGCTTGATATCCTCCCGGGGCCCTTTTTCCGACACGCTTCGGAAATAATGGGCCATATCCAGTACGCCCGACATGCTTGCCGCCGCGCTGAACTGATCGGGATTGTTGAGCGCCAGCTTAAACGCGCCGTATCCGCCCATCGACAAACCTGCTACGAAATGATCCTCCCGGCGGCGGCTCAGCGGGAACATGTCGTGAAGGATGCGCGGCAGCTCCGCCGATATATACGAATAATAGCGGTTGCCGTGCACCATATCGGTATAGAAGCTGCGGTTGGCCGACGGCATGACGACGCACAGCCTGAGCTTGCGCACATAGCGCTCGATCGCGGTCATGCGCATCCAGGTCGTGTGGTCGTCGCTCAGCCCGTGCAGGAGCAGGAGCACCGGCCATTGAAATCCCGGCTCCCGCTCCTCAGGCAGCAGCACCGTGACGGCGGTCGCCTGCTGCAGCGTGCTGGAGCGGAACCGGATGTCCAGTAAAGCCATAT
>JBMNNN010000076.1:0-9132 GCA_050942555.1 Christensenellales bacterium | reverse complement strand
TCGGGAGCATCCGCACGAGCCTCATGAGCTCGGCAGGGCTCAGCCCAGAAAGAAGCGCCTTGCCCACCGACGTGGAGTGAAGCGCCGCCCTGCGCCCGATCTGGCTGTACATGCGCATGCTGTTGACGGTTTCCACCTTGTCGATGTAAACCGCCTCCGTGTCCATCAGCGTAGCCAGGTGCACCGGCTGCCCGGTAGCGCCGAGCAGCGCCCGCAGATACGGAGCCGCCTCGGTTTTCAGCTCCAGATGGTTCAGCCGGAAGCTGGAAAGCTCCACGACCCTGAGCCCAAGGCGGTAGTTCGCCCCGCCGGGCACCCGCTCGGCGTATCCCCGCGCGAGCAGCGCTCTTAGTATCCGGTGCACAGTGCTCTTGTTGAGCCCGAGCGCCGCGGCAAGCTCGGTGACGCCGATGCCGCTGGGCGACGTCGCCAGCGCTTCCAGCACCGTCAGCGCGCGCTGTACCGACTGCGTTCCGGCGAGCTCCTTGTCCTGTTTCATATTGTAAAACACCGTTCCATATATTTATTATACACCGGGGATTCCAGGGCAGGCAAGCACCTATAGTCGAATTCTGCGGCCAACTTCAGTGTGCCCCACGCGGATGCGCCGCCATACGGCAGTCGCGGTCTCTGCCCACCGACGGTTGACAGACGGCGCCGCCCGCGTCATACTGTGGAAGAAGGAGGATGGGACGAAATGGACATCCAGCAAATTACAGTCAGCCTGACGCCCGCCGCGGCCGCGCGCCTTATCAAGGCGCACATGAGCTATGCCGAGCTCATCCACGAGGAGCGCCACCGGGCCGATGAAAAGGAGATCGCGATCCTCATCTATGAGAAATACTATATGCGCAACAATTCGCAGGCGGGCCTGACCGTCACGATATCGAATTTCGACGGTCCCACCCGGGTCAATATCATATCCTTCGCCGGAGGACAGGGGCTTCTGGGCCTGAGCTGGGGAGCAAGCGGCCAGTTCGCGGGCAAGGTCGCCGAAATCCTCGCGTCCTATCGCGTATAGAGCCGGCCGCAGGCGGCCGCGGAGGCTACCGGATATCCGAGAACCCGAGCTCTTTATCGATCCCCTCGATCGCTTCTCCGGCTACCACGGCGGTTTCCGATACCCTCCAGTGGTATCCCGTGCGGACAAGCGTGACCGCGATGCCCGCCTCGCCGCCCGAGGACACGAGATACCATGTATCCCCGCGCCCGTCCTGCGCGGCTTTCTTGGATATGCGCATCGCCGAGCCTTCGTCGGGCCAACCGGCATCCCGCAGCGCGTCCAGCGTCGGCCCCTGGGAGGCCGTAACGCCGTCTGCAAGCAGCCCGGCCCGCTCCATCCGCGCGACATGCTCCGCAGCGGAATCTTCGCCCAGCGCGGCGGTCAGGCTCTGGGCATATCGCTGCGCGACCAGCGCGGGCTGCGTGTCGATCGTATAGCGCCAAAGCCCCAGCGAGATGAGCCCCGCGGCGGCGACGCCCGCCAATGCCGCCGCCAGCAGCGCGGCCCGTTTCGTGCGGCTTTTCCTGCCCGCGCCGCGCAGCGTGAAATACAGTATCGGCAGGCATACCATCAGAAAGGTTATGATATATACGACTCTGGATGCGCGCATCGTATCTCCCTCAAAGCACCTTGCTGAGAAACTCGCGTGTGCGCTCGTTTTCGGGCGAGCGGAAAATCCGCTCGGGCGGCGCGTCCTCGGCGATCACGCCCTGATCCATGAACAGCACGCGGTCGGCCACCTCGCGCGCGAATCCCATCTCGTGGGTGACGATGATCATCGTCATGCCGTCCTGCACGAGCTGCTTGATGACCTGCAGCACCTCGCCCACCATCTCGGGATCCAGTGCGCTGGTCGGTTCGTCAAAGAGCATGATTTCAGGGTTCATCGCCAGCGCGCGGGCGATCGCGACCCGCTGTTTCTGGCCGCCCGAAAGCCGGTTGGGATATTCGTCGACCTTGTCGGCCAGGCCTACCTTGCCAAGCAGCGCCTCGGCGCGCGCCGACGCGTCGGCCCGGTTCATGCCCAGCACCTGCATGGGCCCCAGCGCCACGTTGCTCCGGGCCGTCATATGGGGAAAAAGATTAAACTGCTGAAATACCATGCCCATCTTGCGGCGCAGCCTGTTGATCTGCCTGCGGTGCTCCAGGAGCTCCACGCCGTCGATCGTAATGCGGCCCCGGTCGGGTATCTCAAGCAGGTTCAGGCAGCGCAGAAACGTGCTTTTCCCCGAGCCGCTCGCGCCGATCACGCACACGACCTGCGAACGGCTCACATGCGTACTGACGCCCCGCAGCACCTTGAGCTCCCCGAACGACTTATGCAGATCGCTGACATCAATCACTTTCCCGCAGTCTCCTTTCGAGCTTACCGGCGAGGATCGACAGCGTCGTCGTCGTATACAGGTATACGAGCGCCACCAGCAGGAACGGCGTATACGCGTCGAACGTGCGCCCGCGGATGATGTTCCCGGCCCGCGTCAGGTCGTCCAGCGCGATGTAGCCGACCACCGCCGTTTCCTTGATAAGCACGATCGCTTCGTTGACGAGCGCCGGGAGAATGTTTTTGATAGCCTGCGGCACGATGACGAACCGCATCGCCTGCGTCCAGGTAAGGCCCAGCGATCGGGCTGCCTCCATCTGGCCCCGGGGCACGGCCTGTATCCCGGCCCTGATGAGTTCCGACACATAGGCTCCGCTGTTGATGCCAAACGCGATCGAGGCAATGATCACCTTCGGAAGATTGCTTCCGGCCAGTATCGCGTAGTAGATGATGACCATCTGCACGACGACCGGCGTGCCGCGCACCACCTCGACATAGGTCGTCGCCAGCTGGACGAGGCCCCTTGGCTCGGTGATACGGATAAGGGCTGTGATCATGCCGATGATGATGCCCAGAATCACCGAGTACAGCGTGACCTCAAGCGTGACCCTGAGTCCCCGGATGAGCATCAGGTATCTTTCTTCCCGTATGAGATTGATATAGATGCTGTTGGTCAGCTCGTACAGCACGCCTTCCAACGGGTTCTCCCCTCTCCGCTACCTGTTATATTCGTTCATCGCCGCGTCGATTCCCCGCCGCACCCATGCGTCAGCAGCCTCAGCCGCGCGGCGGGACGCCGCCTCCAGCAGCGCGTCCTCCCCGGCATCGGGCCTGCCCAGCACCCAGTCGGCCAGAGAAATCCCGTCGGGCGGCGCGCCCACGCCCATCCGCACCCGCGGGAAATTCTCGGTCCCCAGGTGGCCGACGACCGACCTCATGCCATTGTGGGTACCCGGGCCGCCCTGCGCACGGACGCGCACCGCTCCGCACGGGAGGTCTATGTCGTCGTAGAGCAGCAGCGTGTCGGCGGGCTCTACCCCGAAATACGAAGCCGCCCCGGCTACGCTGATGCCCGAATCGTTCATATACATGTGGGGCGCGAGCAGCATCACGCGCTTTCCGTCGACGCTGCCCTGCCCGTACCGCCCAGAAAAGCCTGTCCGCGTAACCGGTATCTCCCACAGCGCGGCCAGGTGCGCGAGCGCTCTGAACCCCATGTTGTGCCGGGTCCCCGCGTAGCACACGCCGGGGTTCCCTAGGCCTGCTATGAGCAGCATCGCTACCTCCTACAGCTGCCGCACATACCGAAGCAGCGCGTCGTAGCCGCCGCGCCGGGTATAGCGCTCGGGCGCGCCCGCGCGGTTCTCGGGCCATGCGTCCAGATAAAAAGCGTCCATGCCCAGCGCGAGAGCCGGGGCAATGTCATCTCCCACGTCGTTACCCACCATCAGGCACTCTGCGGGCGCAAGCTGCATCCAGTCCAGTATTTCCTGGTAATAGGCGGTCGAGGGCTTCGAGGCGTGGCATATCTCATAGGTGGTGATAACCTCAAAGTCCTCAGGAGAGATACCCGCCCAGCCGATGCGCTTGCGCGTCGCGACGCGCGGGAAGACGGGCATCGTGGCCAGCGCACACCGCAGGCCCTTCGCACGCGCCTCGGCGACGATCGTTGCCGCACGCGGCTCCGCCGGGAACAGCGCGCCCAGCGCGTCGAATTCCCGCTCGTAAAACGCGGTAAACACCCGCTCGTACTGCTCGCGCCCTCCTCCCGACAGGCGACAGAACTCGTCCCAGAACACATCCTCACAGGTCCTGCTGCCGCCCTCCATCGCGGTCATCGCGGCGGTTCCCGACAGGATCCACCGCCCGACCTGCGCGGGATCAGCCAGCGCCGCGGCAGCGGCGGCGATCCCCGGCAGATATGCGGCCAGAAAGCTTCTCAGATCCATGGGCAGCAGCGTTCCATCCAGATCAAAGAGTATTGCTTTCGTACGCTTTTCCATCGGGCGCGGTATCCTTTCGCGGTTCTTCTCCCCATTATACCCGAACATGCGCGGGAAAGAAAGAAAAAAAGAGCGCATTGTGCCGCGGACGCTTCGGCCGCGCGGGGAGGGCTGTCGGGAAGGCGCTCCGGCCCGGGGTATTTTCGGCCCAAGAACCGGTTTGCGCGAATAAATATAAAACAATTTGAATAAATATGCGAATATACCGTTGACATAACGGGCCGCAGGCTGTATACTATGCAGAGAAATTCATTCTGGCAATGAGGAGGATACCATGAATAAGAAAATCATCGCCCTGATGCTGGGCCTGACGCTGCTGTGCGTGGCGCTGGCGGGGTGCGGCAAGCAATCGACGCTCGACAAGATCGAGAAAAACAACAAAGTAGTCTGGGGAACCAACGCCTACTTCATGCCCTTTGAGATACGCGAGGGCGAGGATGTCATAGGCGTTGACGCCGAAATCGCCGCAGCTGTCGCCGAGAAGCTGGGCGTAGAGCTGGTCGTCGAGGACATGGAGTTCGAGTCGCTCATATCGGCGCTCGAGGCTGGAACCGTGGACTTCGTGGGCGCAGGCATGACCATTACCGACGAGCGCAAGGAGAAAGCCGATTTCTCGACCGGATACTGGACAGCCGTGCAGGTCGTCACCGTTGCCGCCGACGATGAATCCGTGCTGACGGTCGGGGACCTGAGCAGCCTGGTGATCGGCGTACAGAGCGGAACCACCGGTGACTTCGTGGCAGAGGAGCTGTCCAACAACCCCGATACCGGCATCATGCGCTACAACACAGTGATTGAGGCGATGCAGGATCTTAAAAACGGGAATATCGACTGCGTGATCGCCGACGATCTGCCCAGCCAGGCGATCGTATCCCAGACCGAGGGACTCAAGATACTCGATTTGCAGCCTTCCGACAAGGAAACCTACGCTTTCGCGGTCAAAAAGGGAGACACCGAGCTTCTTGCCGTCATCAACGAGGTTCTGACCGAGATGATGGAATCGGGCGAAATCGAGGAGCTGGTTAACAAGTATTCGCTGGGACAATAACAAAGCGCGGAAACCGCCGCCTTCTGGCGGCGGTTTTTTCTTTGCTTATTCGGGTTTTGAATAAGAGGTTTCGCTCCGCTGGGTCCGGCACTAAACAACGACTTGCTTTTCATTCATGTAAAATGTCACCATTTCGATGTTTAGTGCCGGATCGTGAAACATTGGGGAAACGTTATATAGAGTATGGGCGACGCGGGTGTCCCCCCGCTGCGATCAGGCACAGCTATGAGAACGCAGTTTATTACTAACCATTAGATATACCCTTAGGCTTTTCTCATGTACCAATTAAAGTATGTACTACTCATAAGACGACTGATCTGTAGCGGGGTCCGGGTACAGCACATACGGAGTTGTATTAGTATGGTTCCTGCCCCTTCGCTTTCGTATGTGCTGGAGCCACTTCCTCGCAGAAAGTGGCATCCGTTAAGCCATATATAATTGCTGTGTAAATAGGTTTAAAAACCGCCTACGCCTCCACGCGGCTGAGCGCCTGCCGGGCCGACGGGTCCAGCTCCCCGGCCAAATCTCGCACGAGCCCCTCAGCCCTCCTTACGCCCGCGGCGGCGACCGACGCCATCGCGGCCATCTTCCCCTGCGCGAGCAGCGGCCGCTCGATATGCCTTGGTCTGGTCAGCCGCCGCGGCCGGTCCAGCAGTCCCGAAGCGCGGCGCGCCGCCCTGTAATCGAGTATGTAGGAGCCGAGACTGAATTTCTTTGCGTAGAGACTCCAAAAGAGATGGTTATACCAAAGGGCCACTCCCGCAAAATCCACGTAGCCTGTGATATCCGACCACGGGTGCAGCCCGCTTATCGTTCCGGCAAGCTCGCGGGTAAGGTACGCATCCAGATCCAGCTCGATGCGCCGGTGCCGCAGCGGGTTGTCGGTCAGCGTCTCGATCCGGGCATGCACGCTCTCGTCCACCGCGTGATGGTTGAGAAACCCGCACACATAGGAAAAGACGCTTTCGAGGCGCCGCCCGCTGCATCTTTCGAGATATTCCCGGCTCAGCCCGGCCAGTTTTTCCACCGGTTGGCTGTGCAGCATTTTCGCATGGTATACCGCGCCCTTTTGTCCGCGAAGGAACTGCGTAGGCCGGAAATACAGAAGGTCCGCGCCCAACGCGCCCAGGCGATAGCTCGCGGCGTTGCGCCTGATGACCGCAGCCGCGATATTTCCCTCGAGACTGCGGAGCATCCTGTCCGCGCAGATCCTGTGAGCCCAGTAATTCGGCATTCGTGATTTCCTTCCCAATTCCCTCAGGCAAAGCCTGTCTTTTAATCATACGGGATAGGCGGCAGTTTGTAAACACCGCAATAAATGGCAAACCCCGACCAGATAGATTATTACCCGGCCGGGCCGTTTTATGATACCGTTTTCGACGCACATCATCTCCCGGCAGAATGCGCATTCGGTGGAGCCCGTCGGAAAATGGTTGTGCCGTCAGCCGGGCCGCCGCCCGATGAAGAAGGATTTTTTATGGGACGCAAGGAAATAAATAACGAAAGGATGTGAACGGGATGCGTCAGGCGCTGCGGCCCTATATCGGCAGCTTCCAGTGGCACGGTGATCCTGTGGAAGGCGTATACGAGCTTCTGTCCCATCACGACCGCTTCGACATCATCGGCCACGAGAAGGCGGTGGCGCGTACCGCGCGCAGGATCGCCGCGGTGTACGGCATCGGGGACGAAAAGATCGAGCTGGCAGCCGCGCTGCACGATGTGAGCGCGCTCATTCCCGATTCCGAGCGGCTGGCGGTCGCCGTCGCGCTGGACATCCCGATGCTGCAGGAGGAAAGGCAGGTTCCGCTGCTGCTGCACCAGAAGCTGTCGGCGGTCATCGCCCGCGAATGGCTGAATGTGACCGACGGCGAGGTGCTGTCAGCGGTGGCCTGCCACACGACGCTCAAGGCCGGGGCCAGCCCGCTCGACCTGCTGCTTTTCATAGCCGACAAGCTCTCGTGGGATCGTCCGGGCGAGCCGCCCTACCGGCAGGCGATGGAGAGAGCGCTTATGCGCTCGATGGAGGAGGCGGCGCTGTGCTATCTGCGCCATCTTCTGTCGGATCCGGGGCTACTGGCCCCGCATCCGTGGATGATCCGCGCGTTCCGCGAGCTGTCGGTCTGCTGCGGGCAATAATGTTGATACGGGCCAAACCGGAGGCGCTATCATGCAAGCAGATATTCCCCGGGCCGAGCGCTCGGACTGGTACGGCGAGGACGCGCTCACCCTGTCGGCGGGAGGCTATGAAGCAGTCGTGATCCCCGGCGCGGGAGCCAACTGCGTAAGCCTGCGCCACGCGCAGTACGGGGCCGACCTGCTGCGCACGCCGCCCGGCGCGGCGCAGCTGCGGGAGAGGCCGCAGGTGTACGGCCTCCCGTTCCTTTTTCCCCCCAACCGGATCCGCGGCGGGTATTTCGAGCACGCGGGGCGCGCCTACCGCTTCGCTGTCAACGAGCCCGAGCGCGGAAACCATATCCACGGCGACCTCATCCATTGCCCGTTTACGGTGCGGACGCTGTCGGCCACGGGCGGCGAGGCCCGCGCCGTGCTGTCCTTTACGAACGACGAAACAGCGCCGTACTACCGCGGTTTTCCGAACCGCTTCACGGCCACGGCGAGCGTCACGCTGTCGTGGCAGGGCCTCGCGCATACCGCCGTCATCGAAAACCACAGCGATTTCCCGCTGCCGCTGGGCGTGGGCTTCCATACCGCGTTCGCGGTGCCCTTTGCTGCCGGGGGCAGCACCCGCGACTGCCGCCTGCGGGTATCGGTGGACCAGCACTGGCCCATCGACCGCAGCGGCGCCGCCGTCACGCTGGGCCACACAGATACCGATCCGGCTGTGCGCAGCGCGCTGCGGGAAACCGGCGTCTCGCCCTGTGAGCCCTTCCCGGCGGCGCAGTGGAGCGCCGCGCCCATCGACCGAAACGGGAAGCCGTTTCTGGGCGCGCTGCTGCGCGACGAGGCGGCGGGACTGGAGCTCGTATACGAGGTGGGCGGCCCGTACCGTTTCTTCGTGCTGTGGAACGACGGCGGAGACAAGGGTTTCGCGTGCGTAGAGCCGCAGACATGGCTCATCAACGCGCCGCTTTGCGGCCTGCCGCCCGATATATGCGGCTTTGCGCCGATCCCGCCCGGCGGACGCCTCGTGTGCCCGTCGCGCATTGCGGTGGAGAGGATCGAATAGTTCTCATCATTTTCTAACCAAATTTTAACTCTATTGTTGTTGACATCTTTTTTCTTTGGTATTATAATTCAAGTGTGATATCACATGTAGCACACTTGGAGGAACGTCCATGCTGGTAGTCGACCTGCGCAGCCGGGTCCCCATATACGAGCAGATCAAGAACCAGATCATGGAGCTCATCGTGGTCGGGGCGCTCAAGCCCCACGATCCGCTGCCCTCGATCCGGGCTCTCGCGTCCCGGCTCGACCTCAATTTCAATACCGTGAAAAGGGCCTTTGGCGATCTGGAGACCGACGGCGTCGTCTATACGGCGGTGGGCAGGGGCACATTTGTGGCCGAGGGCGCGATGGACAACGAGCAGATCAGGGCCCGGGCCGCCAGCCGGCTGCGGGAAGCGCTCCAGGCCGCCCGGGCCAGCGGACTCACGCGCGGGGATATCATCGCGCTCGCCCAGGAGACTTTCCTGGAACTCGGAAAGGATGGGAACGACGTTGATTGAAGCACGAAATGTCACCAAACGATACGGAAAGCTCACGGCCATAGAGAATCTCTCCATGAAGGCGGAGGACT
>JBMNNN010000075.1:0-9196 GCA_050942555.1 Christensenellales bacterium | reverse complement strand
CCGCGTGTTCAAACCCAGAACCATTGTAGGGGAACGCACCCCAAATGTCAAATGAAAAGTCGGCTCAGACGGTATGTTAAAAAGGGCCGCGACACGTCTGTCCGGCCCTTCGAAACGCCTGTTTCATCGGATTTCCACCGACCAACCGTAGGGGTCGGGGAGCTTTCCGTACTGTATGCCGGTAAGCCGCTCGTAGAGCGCCAGCGCGACCGGCCCGGTCTGCCCGTCGCCCACGGTGACGGAGCGGTCCTTCCACCTGAGCTCGCCGACCGGCGAAACCACCGCGGCGGTACCGGTGCCGAACACCTCCTCCAGCGTCCCCTGCTCATGGGCGGCAAAGAGCTCCTCGACTTCCACGAGCCGCTCCTCGACCGGATAGCCCATATCGGCCGACAGGCGCAGCACCGAGTCGCGCGTGATGCCCGGCAGTATGCTGCCGTTAAGCGCCGGGGTCACGATTTTCCCGCCGATCTTAAAGCAGATGTTCATCGAACCTACTTCCTCGACGTACCGGCGGTGCACCCCGTCCAGCCACAGCACCTGCGAATACCCCTTCTCCTTGGCCACCTCTCCGGCCAGCAGGCTGATCGCGTAGTTGGCCGCGGCTTTCGTAAAGCCGGTGCCGCCCCGGACGGCTCGGACATACTCGTCCTCGACATAGATGCGGACGGGCTTGAACCCCTCGGCATAGTAGGGGCCGACCGGGCTTAATATGATGAAGAACAGATACGTGTTGGATGCCCTGACGCCCAGATACGGATCGGTCGCGATGATCGTGGGCCGGATGTAGAGCGATGTGCCGGGCGCGGTCGGGATCCAGCGCTCCTCCAGCCGGAGCAGCTCGATGAGGCCGGCCATCGCCAGTTCCTCGTCGAACCTGGGTATGCACATACGCTCCGCCGACCGGTTCATCCGGGCAAAGTTGTCGGCCGGGCGAAACAGGAGCGCGCGTCCGTCTTCGGCGCGGTAGGCCTTGAGCCCCTCAAAAATGGTCTGTCCGTAGTGGAACACCATCGCCGAGGGATCAAGCTCCAGGGGGCGATACGGCTCGATCACAGGAGCATGCCAGCCCTTCTCGGGGTTGTAGCGCATCGTAAACATGTGATCCGTGAACAGATGGCCAAACGTGAGCTTCGAGGCGTCCTCAAAGAGCGGCTTGAGGGTTTCGGCTTTCCGGATCTCGATTTTCTGCATATTGGTTCCTCCCGTATCAATAAACTTATTCCCAGCAAAAGTAGAACGGTTCACCGGCCTGGCACACACCCTGTCCCGCGGTCATGTCGGCGACCCGCGCCATGACGTCGGCCAGCGCGTCCCGCCGCGTCAGCACATCGAATACGACGCGGATTTCGTAGCGCACGCGCTCGATGCGGCATCCCGCCCGGTTCAAAAAGTGCTCCAGCGCTCCGGCCTCTCCATAACCCGATTCGATCCGGAGCCGAACAGTCAGCTCAGCCCGGCACAGCCCCGCGGCCTCGACAGCCAGCGCCGCCGCACGGCCAAACGCCCGGCCAAGCGGGCCCGCTCCCAGCTTGACGCCGCCAAACCAGCGCGCCACCGCAGCTGCGCTACTAAGCTCCCGGCGCGCAAGCACCTCCAGTATCGGCTGGCCGCCCGAAGGCTCGTGGTCGTCGTGGTAGCGCTGTACCGCGCCGCCCGGGCCGACGCGGTACCCCCAGCACAGCGAGCTCGCGTCGGGATGGCGCCGGTGAATGTCCGCGATGAACGCCTCGGCGTCGGCTTCGGTCATCGCGGGCGCGGCATAGCCGACAAAGCGGGACTTCTTCTGTGTAAACTCCGCGGTGCCCTCGCCGCGCAGCGTATGGAGGAATGGCGACAGTACAGGCTCCATGTCAGCCGCTGATACGGATGCGGTGGTAGCCCTTCTTCCCCTTGCGCAGGAGGTACTCGCCGCCTCCTGCGTCAAGGCGCGCCTCGGGATCCTCTATCCGCTCGCCGTCGACCGAAACCGCGTTCTGGGCGATGAGCCGCCGTCCCTCACCGATACTGCGGGCCAGACCTGTCTGGTACAGGAGCTCCGCCACCCGGTTTTTAGCCGCAAACTCGGCCTCTGTCATCACGGTGGTGGGTATGTCTTCCCTGGATCCGCCCTCCCCGAAGAGCGCCTCGGAAGCTGCCCGGGCGCGGCCCGCCTCCTCCTCGCCGTGTATGAGACGGGTCACCTCGAATGCCAGCACGCGCTTGGCCTCGTTGATCCGCTCGTCCATATGCCCGGTCAGGCGCTCGATCTCGTCCACGGGCAGGAATGTCAGCATGAGCAGCGCGTTTTTGACGCCGTCGTCCTCGATATTGCGCCAGTACTGGTAGAACTCGTACGGCGTGGTGCGCCCGGCGTCCAGCCACAGCGCGCCTTTTTCGGTTTTGCCCATCTTCCTGCCTTCGCCGGTGGTAAGCAGGTTGAACGTGCAGCAGTATGCAGGTTTTCCTTCCTTGCGGCGGATAAGGTCGGCGCCCGCCAGTATATTGGACCACTGGTCGTCCCCGCCCATCTGCAGCACGCAGCCGTAGCGCCGGTTCAGGACCAGGAAGTCGTAGGCCTGCATCAGCATATAGTTAAACTCGAGGAAAGACAGCCCCTTCTCCATCCGCATGCGATAGCATTCCGCAGTCAGCATGCGGTTGACCGAGAAATGAACGCCCACCTCGCGCAGGAAGTCGATATAATTAAGATCCAGCAGCCAGTCGGCGTTGTCTACCATGATCGCCTTTCCTTCGCCAAAGTCGAGGAAGCGCGAAAGCTGCTTTTTGATGGCTTCGGCGTTCTTAACGATCTCCCCGCGGGTGAGCATTTGCCGCATTTCGGTTTTTCCGGTCGGGTCGCCCACCATCACGGTTCCTCCCCCAACCAGCGCGATGGGTCGGTGGCCGCTCCGCTGCAGATGCGTCATGGCCATCACCGGTATATAGTGTCCGATGTGCAGGCTGTCGGCAGTCGGATCAAAGCCCACATAGAACGCTACTGGCTCCCTTCCGAGCAGGGCATAGAGCTCATCCTCGAATGTGATCTGTTTGATAAAACCCCGCTGCCTGAGTATATCGAGCGCGTTGACCATGACTCTCATCCTTTCTGTCAGCATCGCAGGGAGGACGCCGCGCGTCCATCCCGCAGGAACCGCAGACCGGGCCGCACTGCGTTCTGTATATTATACACTTTTCGGGTTCGGCGTCAATGACCGGGGGGTTCGTTTAAGGCGACATTATCAATTTTTTTGCGCCACTTTCGGTCGCGAAAGCGGCCAAAGCTCGGAGGTCGAGCGGGTACGATCGGATACGCAAAGCGGAACCATACCTACATTAATTCTGCATTCGCCCCGCACTTAAAACACGCCTTCCGCTCCGGCCATGCCTCATCTGCGCGCATTTTCGCGCCTTATTTTAAATTCCGACAAATATGCTTATACTACGAATAGATGTGTTGTTCACACCAAATCCAGTCGGAGGAGGCCGTCATGCTCTCATTCCTGCCCGAAACACTCTCCCCCATGCTGCGGGGCGGACGCTTTGCGCCCATCGCCGAGGGCTGTTCCCCGGCCAGGGTGTACCGCGTCACCGACGCCGCGGTCTTTCCCGACTGTTTTCTAAAAATTGATATTCCCCGGCCACGCGGGCTGGACCGCGAAGCAGCCGCCTGCATATGGCTGCGCGGCCGCTTCCCCGCGCCTGAGGTGCTCTACTTTGGGGAGGCGGGCGGAAACCTGTATCTGCTGACGACAGCGCTTCCCGGCCAGGGGGCATGCTTTGGCGAAAACGCACGCCAGCCCGAGCGCATGGCCCGGCTGTTGGCGCGCGCCCTTTTGCGGCTGCACCAGCTGGGCTGCGCCGACTGCCCGCTCGACAACAGCGCTCCGGCGCTGCTCGAATACGCACGCACGCGGATCAGCCCGTCGGCGTCCGATCCGGAAGCCAGCTCCGCGCTGAGCCTGCACCGGGAGCTTGCCGACGCGCAGCCGCCCGACGAACCGGTATTCTGCCACGGGGATTTCTGTCTTCCCAACGTGCTCTTTGAAAACGGGGAGCTTACAGGCATCCTCGATCTGGGCGACGCCGGAGCGGGCAACCGCCATCTGGACCTGTCGCGGTGCTGCTGGAGCCTGCGCCACAATTTCGGCGAGGAACGGTTCGTGGACGCGTTTCTCGACGAATACGGCCGGGATCGCATCGATCCCGGCCACATGAAATGGTTTTCCGATTTAAGCCGATTCTTCTGACGGACTCCGCCTGCCCGGATTGCCGCGGCTTCCCCTCTACCGCACAATAATAATCCGATCGCCGCTTTGCACTTCACGGTCGGCGAGCTGCGGGTTGGCCTCAAGCAGCGTCTCCACCGTCACGCAGCACTCCCGGGCCAGCGACCACACGGTGTCTCCGGGTCCGGCCACCACCAGAAGGAGCGGGGCCATGGATTCGGGATCCCACTGCTCTCCCATTTCGGCCTGCGTGATTATATCTACCGTTGTGATCGACCGGGCCAGCACGCGCAGCGAAAGTCCGGCCTGTACGGCAAAGCCCTCGCCGCTGCGGTTCACCGACGAATGGCTGCAGTCAGCCCACACCATGACGCGCATCGCGTCGGTCAGGCCCGACAGATCCAGCCTGCATTCGAAGGGCGATTCCCCCTGGGCGCAGCACAGTTCGTCGGTCTCGCCGTCGATATAGAATACGCGGCTTCTGAGCCGGCCGCTGACCATCAGGCTTTCGGCCGACGGCTCGGCGATATCCACCACCGGCTCGACGGCGCTGCATACGACCCGCATTCCCAGCGGCAGCATCTGTTCGGGCGCCCAGTTTCCGCTGACCACAGCCTGCGCGGTATATTCGTGGGGCGCTGTGCACCCGTCGGCCGCCTCGCGGCTGAGTATAAGCTCGCCGCTTAGTCCGTAGGCGTCGGCCACAACCATCCGTGTCCCCTGCTCCCAGCCGGTAACCCGCATGGATAGCGGAGTCTCCACCGACAGTACCCTCATGTTGCCCGCGATATCCTCGCAGGGACGAAGCAGCAGATCGGCGGACATCACGCTCACGACCGCCGCAAAGTCTTCCCGCAGGCCCGGAACCGATACCGGCGCGCTGAACGGTATCTCAAAGTCCACCATCTGTACCGGCACCGCCCCGTCCTGCGCGCGGTACAGCACGTTCAGCATCAGCGTGCCCGACACCTGCGCCTCGGCCTGGCGCGGCGCGACGCTGTCCACGACCGCACGCGCGGTCGGCCAGAGAATCGCGCCGATGTCGGGCAGCCCCGGCGGCAGTTCCACGTCCTCCCGCAGCGTAACCGAAGCCGCTCCCTGGCCCGCACGGCGGCTCCAGCTCACCGGACTCGTCCTGCTTGCGGCCTCGCTGCTTGTCAGGCCCGTCACGCACATCATCTCCCCGGCGCTGAAGACCGATGCCTCCATCTCCACGACCGACTCCATCCGCAGGCTGCCGGGACTTACCGTGACAGTAGCCGGAGCGACCGAGCAGCGCGTGTCCACGATCATGCCCGGCTCCACTGTCGAGTCCACCAGGCTATGCTTGAAAGGGCACTGCGCCGTCAGCGCGGCGACCTCCCCCACCTCATCAAGGTACAGCACGCCCAGCTCCACCGTCCCGGAGATCGCCACCGCGCCCGAGGTCGCTTCGGCCGATACGTTCATGAGCCGCGCGGGGCAGCACAGGACCCGATCCACGCTGGTCCCCTCCGGAACCGGCACATCCACCTGCGCAACCGCCGCGGAAACCAGATCGGCAACCGGCGATTCGATAGGGATCCGCTCCCTCACAACATCCATCGATGTTCCCTCCCCCGCTCTCGGATATCACTGCTACTATCCTATTGTGGAGAGGTTGCAAGTATGTATGTTTGAGAAATAATCCCGCTACGCGCTTTTACGCGGCGGCCTCCATAGCCGATGACGCGGCCGACGCGGGCATCCTCATGAGTCGGGCAGGCAGATCGCCGTTCCTCCCGTGAACCGGCAGGGCGGCAGGCTCGGGTTGGCCATCAGCAGCGCGTCCATGCTCACGCCCAGCGCGCGCGAGCACGACACCAGATCCATTCCCCGCGGAATCACATGTTTGCGTACCGGCTTGCAGGAGGATTCGCAGGGTGTCGGACAGATGCGCAGGCGCGTCCCGGGTACCAGCTGCCGCAGGTTAATGCCCGGGTTTCCGTACCGGAGCACGTCCACCGACGTATTGCACTTGATACATATGCCGCAAAGCGTATCGCCATGCTCGACCGTATACATCATGCACGCATACTCGCCGTCGGTTTCCTTCCTGTGCGGAATACACACGCGGTCTCCCGCCCGGTAATTGCCCGGATTAAGCATGGGATTGGCGCGCAGCAAATCGTCCATGCTGATTCCGTAGTGGTGCGCGATATGTTCCAGCGTTTCGCCCGCTGAAATGATATGCGTCTTGCCGTCGCAGGGCATGCCCCTGGGTACGCAGATGGTCTGACCCGGAACAAGCGATCCATCCTGCAGGCCGGGATTCATCGCAAGAATGTCCTGAACCGATACGCCCATCATCCGCGCGACGCTACTGACCGTATCGCCCATCGCGGCCCGGTAGGCTGTCGTGCCCGCGGGACACATCACAACGTCGGGACCCGTTTCTCCGGGACCCAATCCCAGATTGATGGGCGGCCCGATTTGATACCCATACCCCATGCCAAAGCCGGGGCCCATCGCGTAGCCCGGAGAAGGCGCGCCATAGCCGGGGCCATAACCCGGAAACTGCCCCATCCCCGGAGCCGCACCCGGCTCCATGCAGGGAAACTGGCCGCCAAAATATCTCATATCCATACAATTATCCTCCCTGGAACGCTCTTTGCGGCGCTTTCTGTTACAGCATATGAGTAATTGGGCCCGCAGGTGATAGGCGCGGTCGGCAGCAAAAACGCCGTCCGCGACAGGGAGCCACGGACGGCGCTTTCTGCGTTGTATTCTGCCGACAGATTTACAGACCCATCATGAAGCGAAATATCCGGTCGCCCGATCCGGGCAGCGTCTCGTGTCCAAAGTCGGGATAGATAACCATCTGCTTGGGAGACGCGATCTTATTATATGCCGCAAACTGCGTCGAGGGCGGACAGATTTCGTCCATGAGTCCCGTGAACATGAGAACCTGCGCGCCGATGCGCCGCACCAGGTGCTGTACGTCGATATAGCCCAACTTTGTAAAGATCTCTTCCTCCCGCTTGTGCAGCGGATCGAAGTCCCGGAACCACCTGCGCAGCTCTTCGTAGGCGTTCTTGTCGAGATCCATGTCCCATACCCTCTTGTAGTCGGAAAGGAACGGGTAAATGGGAGCCGCCCGCTTGATGCGGGGCTCGAGGCTCGCGCAGGCCAGCGTCAGACCGCCGCCCTGGCTTCCGCCCATCGCGCCCACGCGGTTTTCGTCCACCTCGGGCATGGCCATGACGATGCCCGCGAGCTGGGCGCAGTCGAGGAATATGCTGCGGAACAGCAGCTTCTCGGGGCCATCGAGAAGACCGCGGATAATATGGCCCCGCAGCGTGTTGCCGGTCACGCCGCCGGTGTCCTCACTCAGCCCCCCCTGCCCGCGGCAGTCGAGCGCCGCCACAGAGAATCCGGCCGCCACATAAGGCAGCTTGCTGACCCAGTCGCCGCTGCTGCCCGAATATCCATGGAACTGCAGGACCGCCGGATGGGGGCCCGCGTCGCCCTTCGGGCGAAGATACTTCGCGTATACCCGCGCTCCTCCGACGCCCGTGAACGTGAGGTCGAAGCACTCGGCAAACGGAGCGGTAAACTCCGCCGACTTCAGCGTCACCTGGGGATCCAGCGCGCGCATTTCGGTCAGCGAAGCGTCCCAAAACGCGTCGATATCCTCCGGGCAGGGGTTGACGCCCTGGTAGACCCTGAGCTTTTCAAGCGGCATATCGATAATCGGCATGGCGGACTCCTCCCTAAATATTTGTATATTGTCTGATGTATTATATCATATATTGCCGGACGGTAAAGCCTAATTCGTGCCAGGCAGGGCAACAGTATTTGTTCACCGTAAAATAACAAATCGCATCGCTGGAATCGCGCAAACGATGAATTTCCTTTGCTCTTTTCTCCCAAAGCGCTTATAATAATGAGGTACCGGAGGGGGTGCTTCCATGGACTCCAAAAACTGGGGCGGCGCAG
This sequence comes from Christensenellales bacterium, assembly GCA_050942555.1. Taxonomy (GTDB): domain Bacteria; phylum Bacillota; class Clostridia; order Christensenellales; family UMGS416; genus JAAYXU01. The sequence goes on along the minus strand of JBMNNN010000075.1, from coordinate 1,031 downwards.
GCATACTGTTGGCGCTGGCTGCCGCCGCGGCCCTGCTTTACCTGTTCCGGCATCTGTGGCTGGCGCTGCTCATCGCAGTGGGCGCGATCGCCGCGCTCGCGGCCGTCCTCCTCGTACTGCTGAACCGCCACTACAAAAAGAAGACCGCGCCGGGCGCGGGCGGCGCGTCGGCAACGGAGCTCCCCAACATACTGCGCCACTACTACAATATACGGGACCCGCGCATGAAGCAGCTCATGAAGGACATCGACGACGAGCAGAGAAAGATGCGCAAAACGGTAGCCGACGACCCACGCGATCGGTCGGCTGCCTACCGATTTATGCGCACCGCGCTTGCGGGCGCCTGCCGCATCGCGGAAGGATACGCCCGGCTCGAGAAAGCCCCGCCCGGCGTGCACGAGGCCCATGCCGCAAGGGAAAAGGCGCTCGCGACGATGGCCTCCATACACAAGGCATTTATCGATCAGAACGGACGACTTTTCCGCAACGATATGCTGCATCTGGATATCGAAACGGAAGTGCTCAACAAAACGCTGAAGGCCCAGGGATACCAGCCGGTCAGCCCGGCGGCCGCGACAGGAAAGGAGTCGAACCATGAGTGAGCATCGCAGCCTTGAACGAATCGACAGGGACAATCCGATCGCGTCGGCGGCGCCGGGCACCGAGGCCGGACAGGAAATACTCGATATAGCAGCCACCATCGACATCGCCGACTCGCAGCAGGTACTCGAATATGGCATATCGGCACAGACCGAACTGTCGGACTTCGCCGATTCGGTTCTATCCGAGGTGCGCGCCAGGGATACGGGCCATGTCGGAGAGGCGCTGGGCGATCTCATGGTACAGGTAAAGTCTATGAACATCGACCGACTGTCGGCTCCCCAAAAGGGTATCGCGGGGTTATTCAGCCGCCTGAACCGGAACGTCCGACAGTTCCTGGCCCGCTACCAGAAAGTCAGCGCCCAGATCGATGCGATTGTCGCGCGGCTGGAGGACGCCCGGGAGCAGCTTATCCGCGATATCGCGCTGCT
>JBMNNN010000074.1:0-9309 GCA_050942555.1 Christensenellales bacterium | reverse complement strand
CACGATGGTCAGCGGAACCCGGGGCGCGTAGTGGCGGTGCCGCATACCCGGTGAGGGAGCGGCCTCTCCCTCGTCCAAAGGCCGCAGCACCGAAGGCGCTTCGTCCACAGGCCCCAGCGTACGCCAGAGCATCTCCCGCGTCACGCCGCCGGGGCGCAGTATCCGGGGCGTCGGCCCGGTGACGTCCAGCACCGTAGACTCCACGCCCACCGCGCAGCTTCCGCCGTCCAGTATAAGTGGTATCCGCCCGTCCATATCGTCCAGCACATCGCCCGCCCGGGTGGGGCTTGGCCTTCCGCTCTGGTTCGCGCTGGGCGCAGCCAGCGGCCGCCCGGCAGCGGCGATAAGCCGCCGGGCCACCGGGTGGCTCGGCATTCTCACCGCGACGGTGGAAAGGCCCGCGGTGACGATCGGGGGCACGGCGTCGGATTTTTCCATGACCAGCGTGAGCGGCCCGGGCCAGAACTCGACCATCGCGGCCTCGGCGACCGGCGGTATGCGCGTTACCAGCGCGTCCAGGTCGCCGCGGGAGGCGATGTGCAGTATGAGCGGATTGTCGGCCGGGCGGTTTTTCGCCGCGAAAATCCGCGCCACCGCGTCGCCATTAAGGCCGTCGGCGCCCAGCCCGTATACCGTTTCGGTCGGGAAAGCCACCACCTGCCCCTCCCGCAGCAGCGCGGCCGCCTCGTCGACGGCGGCGCTGTCGGCCTTAACGAGCCTCGTTTTCATGCTGTCACCCCCGGTACAGTGCGTTTCAGGGTTTATTATAGTACAATCGGGCCGCGGATAAAAGGCAAAGCCTGATACAATAAAGGAGGCATTCGGCGCAATTCGATCAACAGAGCTTGATGCAGAGCGGCGGCGGCTGTATCGCGCCGCGGAAAAAGCTTGAAAACGCCGGATCCATTGCGTATAATCGGGACAATACAAAGGGGGTAGCAATATGAGCGATACCGGCGTCACCTTCCCGCGGGGATTTCTGGCATCGGGCGTAGCCTGCGGGCTTAAAAAGAACGGCCAGCCCGATCTGGCGCTCGTGGTCTGCCCCGGCGGCGCTGCGGCGGCGGGGCTCTTCACTCGCAACGTGGTCAAGGGCCACAGCCTGGCGGTGTGCCGAAGGCATGTCGCTCGCGGCTCCGCCCGCGTCGTGCTCATCAATGCCGGCAACGCCAACGCGTGCGTGGGACCGCGGGGCGAGTCCGACGCGCTCGCGCTGTGCGCGCTCGCGGCTAAAAAAGCGGGCTGCGCTCCCGAAGAGGTGCTTCCCGGCTCCACCGGCGTCATCGGGATACCGCTGCCGATGGACAGGCTCCACCCGGGCATCGAGGCCGCGTTCTCCCAGCTGTCGGAGAACGGCGGCTCAGCAGCCGCCCGCGCGATCATGACCACCGACACGCGGATCAAGCAGGCATGCGCGCGGTTCGAAGTGGACGGCCGGGAGGTTCGTATCGGCGGCATGGCGAAGGGGTCGGGCATGATCCATCCCGATATGGCGACGATGATCGCCGTCATAACGACAGACGCGCAGGTACCGGCCCCGGCGCTGGACGCGGCGCTGCGGCAGGCCGCGTCCCGGAGCTTCAACCGCATATCGGTGGACGGAGATACGAGCGTATGCGACAAGGCGCTGCTTTTAGCCTCGGGCGCATCGGGCGTGTCCATCGCGCCCGGCGGCCCCGCCTGGGACATGTTTACCGCCGCTCTCCACTCGGTGTGCCGCTCGCTGGCCCGCATGCTGGCCGCCGACGGCGAGGGCGCCACCAAGCTCGTGACCATCGAGGTCAAAAACGCGCCCACGGCCCGGGACGCGCATTGCATCGCGGCGGCGATCGCCAAATCGCCGCTGTGCAAGACCGCGGCGTTCGGACGCGACGCGAACTGGGGCCGCGTGCTGACCGCAGCCGGGTATTCGGGGGCGGCGTTCGACCCGGAAAAGGTCGATGTCTATATCGGCGGACTTCCGGTGTGCCGCGACGGCGCGGGCCTTCCCTTCGACGAGCAAGAAGCGCTCCGCATACTTGCCGCCGACGAAGTAACCTATACGATCGATTTGAAGCAGGGAGACTTCGACGATTTCATGTGGACATGCGACCTGAGCTATGACTACGTGAAAATCAACGCCTCCTACCGCTCATAGCGACGACGCCAGCAGCCCCGCCGCGAACCCGGCGATCTGCCAGAGCGACTGCCAGCGCTCCGCGCCCATGCGCTGCGTCAGGGGCAGCATTTCTCCACATGTGACATAGAGCATCGCTCCTCCGGCAAAGCCCATCGAAACAGCCACCCACCTGGCCGATATCCGGCCGATCATCGCGCCCAGCAGCCCGCCCGCTCCGGTCGGCACCCCGGTGAGCGCGCACAGCAGGAAGACCCGCCATGGATTGACGCCCGCCGCGCGCAGCGGCGCAGCCGCCGCCAGCCCTTCGGGCAGGTCGTGCAGCGCGATGACCAGCGCCAGCCGGATTCCCAGGGCCGGAAAGGCCGCGTATCCCGCCCCGATCGCGAGGCCTTCGGGCAGGTTGTGCAGCGCGATCGACGCCGCGACCAGCCATCCGGTACGCGCCGCCGCGTCTTCCCCGGGGATGAGCGCCGAAAGCAGCGCGACCGCCGCCACCCCCGACACAATGCCCGCAAGGATGGGCCCCAGGCTCGACAGCGCGAGCGCTTCGGGAATGAGCTCGAAGCAGACCACCGCGGTCATGAGCCCCGACGCGAAGAGCAGCATGGCCCGCGCCACCCCGTTCGAGCGCGCGCCGGGCATGAACGCCCACAGCCCGCCAAGGCCCGTACCCGCGACGCCTGCGACCATCGCGGCCAGCGCCGCGCGATATAGCTCGCTGCGCATGCTCGCGCCTCCCTTCTCCAAAGCATATTGCCGCGCGCGTCGGAATAGACCCGGGCAGTGTTTTACACAAGCCGTATGCCCTGCATCCGCGCGGCTTTCGTATATGGTAATAGAGCAAAACAGGCATATAGCCGGGACTGCCCGATCATTGACGCTCCCATGCCCCCGTGCTATAATCGGCCAATAGAAAAGGGGGAAACAGTATGGATTATAAAGCGCGCGTCGCGGCGCTCATTGCGGACGCGGCCGGCATCCCGGCCGACGAAGCCGAATCTCTCATCGAAGTCCCGCAGGAGGCGTCAATGGGCGACTACGCGCTCCCCTGCTTCACGCTGGCCCGGACTCTGCGCAAGGCCCCGCCCGTCATCGCTGCCGAGCTGAAGGACAAAATCACGCCTCCCGCATGGCTGGAGCGCGTCGAGAACGTGAAGGGTTACCTGAACTTCTTCATCGACCGCAAGAGCCTTGCCGCGTCGGTGCTGGAAGCCGTCGCGTTGGCCGGGGCGCGCTACGGGGGCAGTGACGAGGGCGCGGGACGCACGGTGTGCATCGACTATTCGTCCATCAATATCGCAAAGCCCTTCCATATCGGTCACCTGTCCACGACCGCGATCGGCCACTCGCTCTACCGGATTTATGCGTTCATGGGCTACCGGCCGGTGGGGATCAACCATCTGGGAGACTGGGGCACGCAGTTTGGCAAGCTGATCGTCGCCTTCCGCAGGTGGGGCGACCGGGACACCGTCGAGGCGGGCGGTATCCACGCGCTTACCGAGCTGTACGTGCGCTTTCATGACGAAGCCGAGCGCGATCCCTCGCTGGTGGACGAGGCGCGCGCCTTGTTCCGGCGGATCGAGGACGCCGATCCCGAGGCGACGGCCCTTTTTGACTGGTTCAAGGAGCTGACGCTCAGGCAGATCGGCAAAATATACGACCTGCTGGGCATCCGTTTCGACAGCTACGCGGGCGAAAGCTTCTACAACGATAAGATGGACCGCGTCATCAACGAGCTCACCGATAAGGGGCTTCTGGAGGAAAGCGACGGCGCGCGCATCGTCGATCTTTCGGCATGGGACATGCCCCCCTGCCTCATTCTCAAGTCCGACGGCACCACCCTCTACGCCACGCGCGACATCGCCGCCGCGCTCTACCGCAAGGACACATACGATTTTGCCCGATGCCTTTACGTCGTCGCCAGCCACCAGTCGCTCCATTTCGCGCAGTTCTTCAAGGTCATTGAGCTCATGGGTTACCCGTGGGCCGACACGCTCGAGCACGTGGCCTACGGCATGGTCAGCCTGCCCGAGGGCGCGATGTCGACCCGAAAGGGACGTGTCGTCTGGCTGGAGGAGATATTTGAGGACGCGATAGAAAAGGCGCGGGCCATCATCGCCGATAAAAACCCCAACCTGCCCGACGCGGACACGGTCGCCCGGCAGGTGGGCGTGGGCGCGGTGGTCTTTGCGGCGCTTAAAAACAACCGCATCAAGGATATCGTGTTCAACCGCGACGCCGCGCTAAACTTCGACGGCGAAACCGCGCCGTATGTGCAGTATACGCATGCCCGCTGCTGCAGCCTGGTTGAAAAGGCAGCTGGGTTTTATCGGACAGCCGCCCCCGACCCGGGGTATCTGATAAACGACGAGGCGCAGGCGGTATTGAAGCTCGTCGCTTCCTTTCCCGCCGCCGTGTCCGAGGCCTGCCGCCGCAACGAGCCCTATCTGGTGACGCGGCACATCGTCGCGCTTTCGAAGGCATTCAACAAGTACTATTTCGACCACCGCATACTGGACGACGATCGGGCCGGAACACACGCGCGGCTGGCCCTTGCGGAAGCGGTGCGCCACTGCCTGTTCACCGGCCTTCATCTCATCGGCGTGGAAGCGCCCGAAAGGATGTAAGAGCGTTGTACTATTATATGTTCGGCATGGACCCGGACGATCCCGGCTCGTGCGCGGCCGATCTTGCCGCCCGGGGATTTCGCGGCGTGGTGCTCAGCGCCGCGACGGAGCCGGCGCTGGAGGCCGCGCAGCAGCATGGTCTCGACGCGTATCTGTGCTTTGGAGCCTTCGGCCTGCGAAGCGATGCCGACGAGGCGAGCCTGGCGCACGACGTAGACGGCATTCCGCGCGTATGGTTTTCGTCGGGATGCCCGAACGATCCCGGTCTGGCGGAGTCCCGGCTGGAACAGGCCTGCCGGGCTGCGGGAAAACCCGGACTGCGGGGCATATTCGTGGACGGCGCGCGGTTCGCGTCCCCCGCTTCTCCCGAGGGCTTCGACGCATTCTGGACCTGCTTTTGTCCCCGCTGCGTCCGCAAGGCCGGCGATATGGGTATGGACGCGGGCGCTATGGAAAAAGCGGTACGGGCCATGATCCGGTTCATCGAGCGCGGGGAAGGTGTATTGGAACAATGCCTGTCGGGGATGGCCGACTGGCTCCGCTTTCGGAAACGGTGCATCGGTGAATACTTCGCGCGCTTCCGGACGGCCGTCAGGGAGAGCCGCTCCGATCTGGCTGCGGGCGCGTTTGTGTTCACCCCTTCGCTGCGGGCGCTTGTGGGGCAGGACGCCGAGACGGTCTCCGGGCTCGATATCGTAGCGCCCATGATCTACCGCCGCTACCCTCATAAGAATGGGCCCTCCTGCCTTGACCACGAATGGGCCGCGCTGCTGGGCGCGATTACGGCCCGCTCGGGAATTTCATTTGAAACGGCGCGGGCAGCCATGCGCCTGCTGTCTGATATTCCGATTGCTGCGCAAAGCGCCGCCCAACTCCTTAAGGAAGGGTTCCCGCCCCAGGTGCTGGAAAGCGAAACCGCTGCGGCGCGCGTGGGGCTTCCCGAAGGCGCCGCGCTGATGCCCATCGTACAGCTCGAAGACGATCGCCTGGACGAATGCGTCGCGGCGATCCGTCGTGGCGGCGCGGTAGGCTGCGGCTTCTTTCGCTGGCGAAAAGAGCACATGGGGTCCCTTCCAGAGCTTTTGTTAGGGCTACCGCCGGAGCGATCAGCCCGACGAAAAGCTGAAAAAAGCGGTGCTGCCCGACGCGTTCGTCGTGGATTTCGTGCGGGTCTACGATGAAGTGAAATAACCGGACAGAACCGCTCCTCTATCACTACGCGGAAGCGTCTTTGTCGCTGTACTGGGCCAAAACCCGCATCAGCAGAGCGTGCCGCCGTCCGGTACCGGGCCTGCGCAGGCGCGCGATGGCGCGGCGGCAGGACGGCAGCGCATACGCGATCTCGCCCTGCGCGATGTCAACCGGCATCTCGGTAAGCGCCAGCAGCGTATAGTAGAAGGGCCAGCCGTTCCAGCGGCCCTTTCCGTCGCGGTCGGCCCGCAAGCAGGCGACGCCCTCGCGCAGTATGCGCTCCCGTCCCGCAAACGGCGCTGCCGACAGGTTTCTCCACAGCGCGACGCGGCTGGCGGGGAGCGCGGCGTCGCCCGATAGCCCTTCCGACAGCAGCGCGGAAAGCGCGATATCGATTTCCCGTATCAGCGGCCGGGACCCCGCGGGCTGAATTTTTTTAAGGCACGCCGCGATCTCGTGGCTGAGCTGCACCGCGCCGCCCGCTTTCGCCCTTTCTCCGGTAAAAAAACGCATCATCGGCCATTCCCCGCCCGCGAATGCAAAAAGGCCCCGGTACGCGCAGGGCGCCCGGTGCAGTTCATCGAGGAAGAGCAGCAGCAGCCGCTTTTCCATGGGCGGGACCGGAATGCCATGGAAAAGAAAAAGGTTCATCCGGTCGGCCGTCTCTACGGCGCTGCCGGGACACGGCAACGCGCACGGTTCGCTGCGCAATGGGATCTCTCCTCCCGCCCCCGGCGTTGCGGGGAGTCATTCGTCTCTATTATTCCGGGCTGTCGGAATAATAAACGGTTGGATGACACATGCGGGAGATACATGGGGGAAATGCCGGATTAAAGATCAGGGTATACGAAAAAGGCCGCCTTCCCGTCTCAGGCGGCCTTCCTTCTTGATCGCCTTATCGCCGACCATACCGCAGCGCGCTCTCGATCATCTGCATACAGTCGATCACAAGGCGAGTGATCCTCGCTGATGGGCGAGGCTGCGGGCATGAGCGCGAAACCGCTGCCCAAGTCCCTCGTTAGCATTTCCGGACCCAGACAAGCATTTCGGTGACGCCCCGGTTTGCAAATCCGAAATAGGGAATGAACTTCAGGCTCTGCCTGATGCGCCGCGCGCCGACAGGCCGGTAGAGCGTGTCAAACTCCGAGGCGTCCCGGCGCATACCGCTCCCGCGTAGGACCGGTACCGGGAACAATGGATCGCTGTCCAGCTCGAAGGAACCATCGGCATCAAGCGCGATGTCCCTGAGATCCGGCCCGTTATCTATCGCTTCCAGACAGTACACGACCGGGCCGCGCTGGACAACCACCCGTCCCGCGTCCTCATGGACATGGGGCGAGGCCTCGTACAGCCGGGGATGCATGGCAAGCGTAAGGTCGATGGCGGCGGTATCCTCGACGAGGTCGAGATACGCATATCCGCGGTCGATGCGCGCCGGCACCTCCGCGCCATTGAGACGCAGCGTGAAGCGGTCGCACCAGCCCGGTATTCTCAGCGCGATACCGCGTCCAGACAGGCCGCGGACCGTCATACGAATGCGCCCATCCCGCGGATAATCGGTCTCCTGCGCGATAGAAACGGTATTTCCCGATACGGAAAAGGCCGCTTCGCTGTCCATGTATTGGTGCACATATACGCGCTCATCGTCCTTCCCGTACACAGACCCGCCCACAGACGCGATGAACCGGGCGATATTGGGCGGGCAGCACGAGCACCAGAACATCTTCTCGCGCTGGGCAAGCGGCAGGCGCGGCTTACCCTCGACGATCGATTTGTCGCGCTCCAGGAGTACAGGATCAATTTCCAGCGGGTTTTCATAGAAAAATGCACCTCCGTCCAGCGACACGCTGGACAAAAGGCTATTGTATAAGACCCGCTCGAGCGTGTCGGAATACCGCGCGTCGGGCTCGAGGGTCAGCATCCGCTGCGCGAAAAACGCCAGGCCCACGGCGGCGCAGCTCTCGGAATAGGCGGTCAGATTCGGCAGATCGTACGGCAGCGTGAACGATTCGCCGCTCGCAGAGGAGCCGATGCCGCCCGTAATGTACATTTTGCGGTTAATAATATCATCAAAAAGTCGGCCGCATGCGGTAAAAAGCGATTCGTCCCGGTACTCGCGGGCGAGGTCGGCCATCGCGGAAAACAGATACGTCGCGCGCACGGCATGTCCTTCGGCGGTGAACTGCTCGCGGACGGGCAGGTGATCCTGCGCATAATACGCGTTGGCCCAGCTGTTGAAATGCTCAGGCCTGTCCTTGCTCCGGTTGTCGATAAAAAACCTGGAAAGCTCCAGGTAGCGCCGCTCGCCGGTCACCCCGTAGAGCCGGACCAGCGCCAGCTCGATCTCCTCATGGCCCGGCGTTATGAACGCGGCCGAGCGATCCGTCACGAATACCTGCTCGATATGATCCGCGAAGCGGCACATGCCGCGCAGGAACCGGTCCCGACCGGTCACGCTGTAGTGCGCGACGGCCGCCTCGATGAGATGGCCCGCGCAGTAAAGCTCGTGATCGATCCGGTGTTTCCAGCGCTTGTCGGGAGCCACCACCGTAAACCAGATATTAAAGTAACCGGAGGGATCCTGGTTGCGCAGGATGAGATCGATCATACCCTCGACCTCATTCATAAGCTGCTCGTCTCTGGTGGCGTGGTACACATAGCAGGCGGCCTCGATCCATTTGGCGATATCGGAATCCCAGAACTGATGGGGCTTGCCCGGCTGTCCCTCCTTCCAGTCAAAGCGGAGCGCGCCAAACCGGCCCGACAGCGTGAACTGCTCGTGAATCGTACGAAGCGAGGAGGACGCGTTGACGCTCTGGCGCTCGAACCAGAACCCTTTTTTAATCGACACATCGGTATACGGTACCGGTTGTATGTTTTTCATCTGAAACTCCTTATGATCCCTTGTTTTATTTCGTTGTTTATTTATAATTATAGCGGGTGTACGATGCGGCGCAATATCCAAGACCGGATATAAAGTGAGAAAATCAGACCTTGATTACCATTCACGATCAATCGGATTTTACCATCAGCTATGTTTCGTCGGGCATGTTCCTGGGCAGCGACTGGAGCCACCCGGAGCGCACGATCGATTCCTACGAGTTGCTCTTTGTGACAAAGGGAGAAGTCTACCTCCACTACAATGGAGAAAGACACGTGCTCTGTGAGGGCGACGCGATCATCATCTATCCGGGTATACTCCACGGCGGCTACAAGATCAGCCAGGGCGATACGTCGTTCTACTGGTTTCATTTCCTGCTGTCGGATCCGGCCTTCATATCCGGCCTTCCCGAGGTGCTGCGCATAGAGGACGATCTGAAGATGAAAACGCTTCTCAACCAGATGCTGGACGTAACCAACGCGGGAACCTAC
>JBMNNN010000073.1:0-9342 GCA_050942555.1 Christensenellales bacterium | reverse complement strand
CCGGTAAATACTATGTGATAGAAACCTCCGCGCCGTCGGGCTACGCGATTGACGCCACGGGCAACAAGTCGGTCCACGTGGTCGCGGGGGTGACCGCCGACGTCACCTTCGAGAACGAAGCGCTGCCGCAGGTGGGCGGTATAAGGATCACGAAGCTCGACGCCGATACAGAGGCTCCGCTTTCGGGCGCGGTGTTCAGCATATACCAGTTTATTGACGCCAACGCCGCTCCCGCCACCGCAAATCTTACGCTTATTGAGAGCGGCCTCACCTCCGACAGCAGCGGGCGGGTGGTAAAAACCGGCCTTACCCCCGGTAAATACTATGTGATAGAAACCTCTGCGCCGTCGGGCTACGCGATTGACGCCACGGGCAACAAGTCGGTCCACGTGGTCGCGGGACTGACTTCTGACGTCACCTTCGAGAACGAAGCGCTGCCGCAATATGGCAGCCTGATGATCACAAAACAGGATATTACAAACGACGCCTACCTGAGCGGCGCGGTCTTCCGTGTATACCGCTACATCGACGCGGACGGTGATCCGGTAGCCGCGAACCTGACATTCCTCAATGAGCTTACCTCCAACGTAACCGCGGCCAACCCGACTGGAAGTGTGGGACTGACAGGGCTTGATCCGGGTAAATACTTCGTCGAGGAAACCGTCGCCCCGGCCGGATATCTGGACGACGATACCGATAAGACAGCCGTCGTCGTGGCCGGTGAGTCCGTCACGGTGGCGTTCAGAAACAGTCCGATTATCGATATACCCGATGAAGATCCGCCGGGAGGCGACGTCAATCCCAAAACCGGTTCGAACGATCTACTCCTTTGTATCGTGAGTATGCTGATCGTACTCATCGCGCTGGGCCGCTTCCTTATCCGCAAACCCGCGAGAAGACAAGCCTGACGTAGGTAAGCCATGTGAATACTGCGCGGCGCTCCGGATACGGAGCGCCGCGCGTTTATTTTACAGTTTTCGCTGTGCGTTTCGTCTACTGATATTTTCGTACTGCGTACATCACGTGCAGCAGATCATTGGTGAGGATCGCGTCGATGCCGCTTTGCAAATAGCGTTCCGCTTCGGCCGGATCGTCGGACCAGAAAAGATTGCAGCGGATGCCGCGGTCGCGGGCGGCTTTGATGATCCTGTTTTCGTCGGGAAACCCCTTTGTGATCTGAATTTTTTCGCATTCGTATTCGATTGCCTTTTCCACGATGGCGCCGTCCTTTTTCCCGGCCAGACAGCAGCGCGGAATCCCGGGCTCTATACTCCTTGCAAGCGCCAAAACTTTCTCATCGCCCGCCAGATAGACATGCTGGCGGCACTGCGTCTCGTCGATGATGTGAACCATGCGGCGGAACATTTCCTCCTCCGACGCAAAGCCCGTTTCGAATGACTTGACATGGATATTGAATACGGCCATACCCGAGAATACGCGCAGCACCTCCTCCAGCACGGGAAAACGCAGCCCCTTAAAATGCGGGCTGAACCATCCTCCCGCGTCCATGCAGCGTATCTCGTCGAAGGTCAGATCGCGCAGGAATCCATGCCCGTCGGAGGTTCGGTCGGCTGTGGGGTCGTGGCAGACGATCCATGCGCCGTCCTTTGTGGGCCATATGTCCATCTCCAGTTCGTCCGCTCCCAGCGCCACCGCCGCGCCAAAGGCGGGCATCGTGTTTTCAGGCGCGACAGTGTTGAACCCGCGATGCGCGACGATTCTGGGGTACTGCATATCCGCGTTCGATTGGGCCATCTTCGTTCCTTCTATAGCGCGGTCCTCCGGCGCGTTATTTTCAGGGCTTCCAGTGCGCATTATAGCATATCCGCGGTTTGATTTTCAGATAAAAACACCATCCTATCGATCGCTATCAGATACAGCCCGGCCGCCTTGACAGGCCGCCCGGTCAGCTCCTCGAGCGCGCGGCGGTATACCATGAGCTGCGGCGTATAGTGCGCGAGCAGCGCCTCGGGCGTCTGCCGGTCGCCGACGCGGTTTGTCTTGTAGTCGACGAGCACCCAGCCGTCCTCCTCCTCGAAAGCCAGATCCAGTATGCCCTGCACAAGCACCGGTTCGTCTCCGCATTGCGCGAGCTCGGGGTACAGCTCCCCGGCGGGCACCGACAGCACGAATGGGGCTTCCCGGAAGACCCGCCGCGCGGCTGCGGCGCGCCGCCCGATGTCGCTTTGGAGGAACGCGCGTATCTTGGCGGGCGGCACCTCCGCGGCGCCGCCGGGGGGCAAGATCCCGCATTGCTCCAGCCGATTCAGCTGCTGCGCGATGCGCGTATCGGGCGCGTCGGCGGTGATGAACCGCAGCGCCGTATGAACGAGCGTCCCTCGCAGCGCCGGGTCCGCGGCGGGCGCCTGCTCCATGAACTGCGGGCGGGGGCGCACCTCGGGTACCGGTGTGTCGCCGGGCCGGATCCGCTCCACCAGCGCGGTGGCCGATGTTTTGGCGGGCAGGCGGGCGGCGGCGGCGCGCGGGTCTTCCCAGGCAAAAGCGGCCGCCGCGGCGGGATCGGGCGCGGAATCGAGCGCTTTGCGCAGCATTTCCCCGGTGTCCCGGGACGCGCCGGGCGCGTCCGGGACTGCCGCCGCGCTGCGCGTGATTTCTATCCTCCACCGGGCGCGCCCGCCCTCGACCGCAGGCGGATACGCGATATGCTGCCGGAGGGCATGCCCCGACGGATGCCGCAGCAGCGTCGCGCCGACCCAGTCGAGCGGGGAGGCGAGCTTCCCCTGCCCGATGAGCGCCGAGACCGGGGGCTGCGTCCAGTCCCTGATCCTATCTTCGGATTTGCACGATCCTACGAGGATGAGCCGCTCCCGCGCGCGGGTCAGGGCTACATACAGTACCCGGATGGTTTCCGACAGCGTTTCCCGTTCCAGGCGGCATTTGACGGCTGTATGGGTCAGCGTTTTGCGCCGGATCTTCTGCTCCATATCGTAGTCGTGAAAACCAAAACCCAGCTCGCCGTGAAACAGCAGCGGTTGTCTGGAGTCCTGCATGTTGGCGCGGTGTCCCATGCCCAGGACCAGCACGACCGGATACTCAAGCCCCTTGCTTTTATGCACGCTTGTGATGCGCACGACGTCGTCCCGCTCGGACAGCGGGCGCGCCTCTCCGGGGTCCATGCTGTGCTCGCGTAGGTGGCCGATATGGCGCAGGAATCCGTACAGGCCGCGGGCCGGCGTATCCGACAGGCTGCGCGCGCGATCGATCAGTATGCGCAGGTTGCCCTGCCGCAGATCGCCGCCGGGCATCGCGCCCACGATATCCGCAAGTCCGGTATCCTCGAGTATCCGCTGCATGAGCTCGTCGACGCGCAGATGGCGCGCCGCGGTCTTCCACCCGTCCAGCATCGTGAGAAAGCGGCGCAAGCGTGCGGCCAGCGGGTCGCCTTCCCGCTTCGCGTACGCAAAAACCGCGGTCGCGAATCCCGGTTCGTCCTTTCCCGCGCTGCGGATCGCGATGAGCTCCGACAGCGTCAGCCCCGCCATCGGCGAGCGTAGCGCGGCGATCATCGACACGTCGCGCCAGCGGTTGTCGGTAAGCTCCAGCGCCGCCATCAGCCAGGATACCTCCACCCGGTCGAAGAAGCCCGCGGCGGCGTCCGCGAATACCGGTATCCCCCGGCTCTCCAGCACCGCGGCGACCTCGTGCGCCCGGCCCCTAACGGTGCGCATCAGTATCGCGAAGTCGCGCCACCGTGCCGGGCGCATGCACCGCTTCTTGCCGTCCCAGATCGGTTTTCCGATGAGCGAGCGTATCCGCTGCGCCGCGTATGCCGCCTCCCGCTCCCATACGGCACGCTGAGCGAGGTCGTCGTGCGCCTCATCCTCGGCCCGGTCGTCGTTCGCGACCGGGCCGTCGTCGGCTCCCGCTTCCTCCCCGGTGAGCAGCACGAACTCCAGCGCCGGCTCGGCGGACTCCTCGTCGGGACGGGCAGCGCCGGGCTGCAGCGCGGCGTTTTCGTCGTAGTCGACGCCGCCCAAGCCGGGCGACATGATCCGGGAGAAGATCTCGTTGATGCCCGTAATTATCCCGGGATGGGAGCGGAAGTTGCGGTTCATGTCGATCCGCCTGCGGGGACTTGATTCGTCGGAACTGCTCTGGCGGTAGCGGCGCTCAAAGAGCGCCGGCTCCGCCTGCCGGAAGCGGTATATGCTCTGCTTAACGTCCCCGACGCAGAAAAGGCGGCCCGGCCTGCTCACCGCGGTGATGAGGCGCTCCTGAACGGGATTGATATCCTGATACTCGTCGATGAAGACAGCCTCGAACTGCGCCCGCAGCTCCCCGGCCGCGGACTCGTCGTCCACGACGCGCAGCGCGTACTGCTCCAGATCGTTAAAGTCGAGCGCGCTGCGGGCCGCTTTCCCGGCGGCGTACCGCGCCGCGAAGTCGCGCGTGAGCGCGGCCAGCGCCGACAGCGCGGGTTCCATCCGCGCGATCGATTCGGTGGCCAGCGGCAGCGAGACATCTTGCCATGACCCTTTCAGTTTGCTGATGGTATCCTTCCCCGCGTCGCGTATACCCTTAATCGCTTTTGCCAGAACCGGATCGTCGTCCTTCCCGCGGCTTTTCAGCCTTTCGAACCCGTGCGCATCGAGCGCCGCGGCGAACGCCACATAGCCCTCGCGGCTCGCGTCGATCAGCCGACGCGCGCCCTCGATGTCGTGCGCGAACGTATCGCGGTAGCCTTTGGGCCCCCCGTGGGCCTCGCACATGCGCAGCGCCGCCTCAAAATAAGCCCCGGCGGCCGCGGCCTTCTCCCCGGCTTCCCGCAGAAGCTCGGCTATCCACGCCGAATCGCGCAGCGCGTCCTCGTCGGCGTGCAGCGCACCAAGCGCGCCGTCCAGCCACCCAAGCCCCTCCGCGCGGCTCATCGCGAAGCGATAAAGCCTGTCAATCTGGGTCGCGAGCGCGAGCCCGTCCCGGTCGCCAAAGGCGTCGGCCAGCAGATCAAAGCCCGGTGGCATCGATTCGTAAGCCGCCGAAAGCGCGTCATCCATCGCGGCAACCTGGAGTATGGCCGCCTCGTCTTCGTCCAGCACGCGGAAGCCCGGATCGACGCCCGCTACCGGGTAATACCGGCGCAGCAGCCTGGTGCAAAACGAATGCAGCGTGCAGATCCACGCCTCGTCGATCGTGTGGAGCTGTTCGCGCAGAAATCCGTCCGCGTCCCCCGCCTGCTCCTGCGCCGTTTCCAGTGCGTCGATGATGCGCATGCGCATCTCGGCCGCCGCGGCGTTTGTAAAGGTCATGACGAGGATCGCCGACAGCGGCACGCGGTCGTGCAGAATGAGCCGCTTCACCCGCTCGACCATGACCGCCGTTTTGCCCGATCCGGCCGCCGCAGATACCAGCAGGTCCTGTCCGCGCGACTCGATGGCCGCGCGCTGTCTGTCGGTCCATTCAGGCATCGGGATTCGCCTCCTTCCGGTTGTGCTCGATCCAGGCGCGCACTTCCTCTTTTTTGGACGGGAACCGGTGTCTGACCGGTTCGGGCGAGCCGCATACCGGCCGGTACGGGCAGTGCGCGCACACGGATTTGTTACCGGCCTTCATGGGCTGTGGCTCTACGAAGCCCCGCCGGATGTCCGATACGATGCGCTCCACGGTTCCCCCGACGCCCCGCAGAAGCGCATTCATATCGTCGGCGGGGATCAGGGTCGCGCCTTTTGCGCGTCCGTCCTTTGTCGTATCCGCCTGCACGATACCGGAGGAGCGGCCGGGCTCGACCAGATCGCGATCGGTCGCGCGCAGCACGCGGGGATCGTCGCACGTCAGTCCGACAAGCCGCCCGGCTTCGGCGCGGTTTGCCTCGACGCCCTTGCCCGCATCGTCGACATAATCGTCCTGCACGATGAAATAGTAGGCCCCTGCTGGCCGCGCCGTCCGTCCCGTGACATGCGGCCAGCCCGCGCACAGCGCGATCAGGTATACCCAAAGCTGTACCTGATAGCCGTCCTTCGCGCCCGCCAGATCGGGTTTTTTGTTTCCGGTCTTGTAGTCGATGACCCGCAGATAGTCGCAGTCCCCGTTGCGGAACACATCCACCCGGTCCACAAAGCCGCTGAGCGCGATGCCGCCGCGCTCCGAATGCGGGAACTGTTTTCCGCTGCCAAAGCCGATCTCGAAGCCCGCTGGCCGGAAGCTGCCCTGCCGGAGCTGCCGGGCGAAACGCTGTGCCGCAAGGCGGCAGGCGGCGCGCATGCGGCGGGCCATCCAGCGGCCGCGCCCGTCCTCCTGAAGCGCGGTACCGACCTGCCGCTCCATGAGCTCCGACACCGCGTTGTCCATCAGCGCCTCGACCGCCTCATCGGTCAGCGCCGCGTCGGGCAGGCCAAGTATTTTCCTGCCAAGCGCCGCGGCTGCTTTGTGTACGAATGTCCCCGTGTCGGAGAGCGCGACGCCGTACTGCTTCCACTCGCAAGGCCTGAGCGCGTACTCGACATACCACGAGAATGGGCACAGCGCGTATTTCTCCAGCTGGCTGACGCTGACCTCGGTCCCTGCGGGCAGCAGCCCCTGCGGGCGCTCCGCCCCGCTTTTTTGAAGAAGAGAGGCCATCGCGCGCAGGCGGGGCTGCCATGCCGGTATGCGGGCCAGCGTGGCGGCCAGTCCGGCCCAGCCTGCTCCCGGCGCCTGCCCGGCCCGGAGCGCCCGGAAGCCCGCGGCCAGCGGCCCCATCGCGGCGGCCGGCGTCGTTAGTCCGGGCGTGGGCGCTTTTTCCGGCCCGATGCCAAGCAGCTTCCCGACGCGGCTGATAAGGGGCGACGGCAGCCGTGCCCCGCCCATCCCGTCGGTCAGCGGCCAGTAAAGCCACAGCCCGTGCGCGGGCTTGCTGAGCGCTGCGTAAACGCCGTGCCTGCTCTGGGCGATACGCACCGCGGCGGGCCGTCCCAGCGTCAGCCCCGCGTCGGACAGCCGCGCCAGCTCGCGGTCGTGAAATACCATACCCTCGGCATACGTGGCGGGCAAAGAGCCCTCCACTGCGCCCAGCACGATGAGATGGCGCACCGGAGGCAGCTTCGTGCGGCCCACGTCGCCCACCAGCACGAGATCGCTGCCGGTCGGGAGGATGCCGACCTCTGCGGCGGCAAATCCCGTCTCCAGGAGATCCGCCACCTCGGACGCGGTGAACTCCATATCGCCCAGCAGCCCCTCGGCCTGATCCAGCATGTCCATCATCGCGTTCCATACCTGCGCGCTCAGCGCGGCCCATTCGGGCTGGCTGTCGCGCAGCGTCTCGGACTCCTCGCGCAGCCGCTCGTCTACGCCCAGCGCGTCCAGCAGCGCATAGAGCCCCTCGGCCCACTGCCGGGTCTGCGCCTTGCGCCCGATCCGGGACAGCGCCATGAGCGGCGCGGCGATCCGCTCGCGCCACCCGTTGAGCGCCGCCAGATCGTACTCGTCGCCGCCGCGCAGCCATCGGCTCTCGATCGCGGCACGCCCCCGGATGCCGAACTGGAGCAGGTACCGCTCGATGATCTCCACGCCCTCGTCGGGAATCCCGGCGTATCCGCTTTTGAGCAGCGTCAGCAGGTCCTGCGCGCGGTAATTGCGGGCCACGACGCGCAGCGCGGCCAGCAGACACGTCACTGCCGGATGGTGCAGCACCGGACGCCTGTTGTCGAGAAATACGGGGACGCCGTGCCGGGCGAATATCCGCGCCACGCGGGGCGCGTATTCGGCCAGATCGCCGCACACCACTGCAATATCCCGCCAGCGAAGTCCTTCCTCGCGCACAAGACGCGCCACGCATCCCGCTGCCGACTCCACCTCGTCCTCGGGTGTCGCGGCCTCCAGCAGGCGCACCGCGCCGCCAGTTCCGCGTAAAACGGGGGCGGGATAGGCATAAAGCCAGCGCTCCAGATGGTCTATTTCGGGCGCGCGGCCCGTGACGCTGCCAGGCGGGCGCGCCACGCGCTCCACCCGGACCGGATGCCCGGCCCGCTCCGCCATGTCCCGGAGCGCCTCAAGGCTGTGCCGCCCGGCCTCGAACGCCAGCGCGTCGGGATCCCCGTCGGCGCACAGTGTGAGCGCCACTGTCAAATCGCCGCAGACCTGCAGGAGCGCGCCCAGCATCCGCACGGTGCGCGGGGGCAGATAGTCGAAAGCGTCCACGAATACGGGGGTTCCGCGCAGATACTGCGCCCGGGGCAGCGTGTCGATGAATGCCGCCATACGGTCCTCGGCGTCCATATAGCGCCGTCCGGCCAGAAACGCGTCGAACGCCCGGTAGAGCGCGGCCACGTCGCGCAGCTTGCGGGGCAGCAGCTCGTCGCCCTGCGCTGCGGCCAGCAGCCGGTCGGGCGTCACGTCGAAGTTTTTCAGGTCAGCCAGAAGATCCGCCATGCCGGCCGCGAAACCCGGCCGCGCGGCCACACTGCCAAAGACCGAGAGATCCTGCATTGTGTCCTCGGCCGCGCGGCGCAGCGCCATCGCCTTTCCCCTGCGGTCGATGACGGCATCCCGCGGGCCGCCCACCCGCGAGAATACGTCCTCGATGAGCCGGGTGGGGCTCATCACCTCGATCGACAGGAGCCCCGGTACGCCCAGCGTCGCGATGAGTGAGCGCTCGGCTTCCAGCGTGTACTGCTCGGGCACGATGAGCAGCGCAGGTCTGCCGCTCCGGGCTGCCGCGCCGATGCGCTCATGTATCAGGCGGCTTTTGCCGCTGCCCGACCGCCCGGCGATTACCGTAAGCCCCATATTCCCGCCTCCCTTCGCTGCTCCCATTATAGCATAAAGGCTGTCCCGTTTGTGGTACGGTCTCGCCGGATACAAGGTGAAACATCGGGGGAACGTCTAGTATGAGTAGCGGCGACGCGGGCGGAAGTCTGCTTTTTTTGAATGCCGAAAAAAACTTGGAGGAGGGGTATTGACAGGCTTGCGGTCCCGGGGTATACTAACTGTACTAGTAGGGGTAGTACAGTTATCGGAGGAGACGCCGCCATGCTTTCGGTGGACAAGATGTCCCGCAAGCCGATATACGAGCAGATAATAGAGGGCGTGGAGGAGCTGATCGCCCGGGGCGAATTTACCGCGGGCGACCAGCTGCCCTCTGTGCGCACACTGGCGGTGCAGCTGGCGGTCAATCCCAACACGCTGCAGAAGGCCTATGCGGAGCTGGAGCGCAGGGGGCTGTGCCGCTCGGTGCCGGGAAGCGGACGCTTCATCGCGCCCGAGGCGGGGGAGGCAGTGCGCGCGCTGCGCCACGGGCGGCTGGCGGAGCTGTCCAGTATGACGCAGGAGCTACGGCGCTCGGGCGTTCCTCTCAACGAAATACTGGAATGTGTTCGACAATCATACGGCGGGCCATGCGGCTCCGGG
>JBMNNN010000002.1:0-41482 GCA_050942555.1 Christensenellales bacterium | reverse complement strand
CACCTTTTTTCGAGCCTCCCGCCCCCGCGGGGGCGGGAGGCTCCCTTCGGGACCTGTAGTCATGCCTGCTTATTTACCCAGAACTATTTTACACTAACACCGTTCAGACCGCCCTGTTTGCGAATCGTTTTGTACGGGCGTCAAGCATAGGTTGCGCAGAAATCCGCCCCTGTATATTTTATTCGCGCTCCGGTGCAATCCGTTCTTCTACGTAACCGGCGGCTTATATTATAGCGGATATACACGTTTCCTGCATATACCGGCGCACCCCGCAACCCGGACAGATCCGGCTCCGATTCACAAGAATATTCCGCTATGAATAATCATAAGTATGATTAGACTGAAGCGGGACGTTAACTATGAAAAGATTCTTAAGATGCCTGATGATATCTATATGCGCGCTTGCTTTTTGCGGCGTGTTTTACTTTTATATTATTGAAAGCATCGGCGCGATCAAATCGGAGCGCGCCGCGCACCAGAACAGCTCTGCACAGGCCCACTCCCCGTCAACTGCACGAAGCGGCGGGCTGCACACCGCTGTAACCAGGCCGCCCGGCAGGCCCGCTCCGGCTCAAAGCAAAGCAAGCAGCGCCCAGCCGTCCGCCTCAGCGCCTTCCATCGCTTCGCAATGGCGGATCATCGAGCGCAGCGACAGCTTCGACGGTCAGCTTCAGTATTATAGTCCGGGCAACGTTGCGCTTGATGAAGGGCGCATCGTCATAACGACAAGAGAAGAAATAATGGGCGATAAGCGCTACACCTCGGGGATGGTGGAAAGCGAGAGCGCTTTCCTGTATGGCAGGTTTTCCTTTGTCATAAGCGTTTCGAAGGGAAAGGGCCTCTTCCCCGCCATCTGGCTCCTGCCTGTGGAGAACAAAGCCTTACCCGAAATTGATATATACGAGATGATAGGCCGCGCGCCCGACGTGTTCTATGGCGTAGTGCACTATATGGACGGCCCGGTGCAGAAGCGCGATTACTTCAAAACGAAGGTAGAAAAGAAGGATACATATTTGATCGAACTCGAATGGACCCGGGAATGCCTGCGCTGGTTCATTGACGGAAAGTGCATGCTTGAGAGCTCCAAATACGTTCCCAGCGAACCGATGTATCTCATCGTCAACCAGGCGCTGGGAGGCACATGGCCTGGACTTCCCGATAAAACTACAGTATTTCCCGCGACCTTTACGATAGAGTCATGGACCATCGAGCCGGAATGGAGCCAGCTGCGATGATCATTGCCTTTGTTACCGCATGTACGTTTCTGAGCACGTTTTTTGCGATACTCCATTTCATATGCTCCTTTTATTATCGAAAGGAGCCGGAACGTACACCGCGAAAAATGCTGCGCTTTACGCTCGTCATACCCTGCTTTAATGAGGCTCCGATACTCAGGAACACGCTAAAGGGCGTCTTGCGCCTCGATTATGAGAGCTTTGAAACGATATTCGTGAACGATGGCTCCACCGACAACACCATGACAATTCTTAAGCGGTTGCTCAGGCTTAAGCCCTTTATCAGGAAGCGGGGGGACTTTCACAGCGCTGAGAACGGTCAGACGTACCGCTCGGCAAAGTACTCGAACATATATGTGATAGATAAGCCCAACACCGGCAAGGCAGACAGCCTGAACGCGGGAATCGCGCTGAGTCGCGGTGAAATTATCGTAACGCTCGACGGAGACAGCGTACTGGAAAAAAACGCGCTGCACATTATGAACTGCGTTTTTCAGGACGAGGAAGTCATAGCCTCGGGCGGCGCAATCCATGTGATGCAGTATTTCCTGATGGATAGGGGGATGTCCCCGATCATCGCGCTGCAGGCGCTCGACTATATCAAGGGGTTTTATATATACAAGCCCTCGCTGTCGGTGAACAATGCGCTCAATATTATTTCAGGCGCGTTCGGCGTATTCAGAAAAACCGCGCTGATCGAAGTGGGCGGGTTCAGGAACGGTCTTGGCGAGGATATCGATATCACGATACGCCTGCAGGCATACGCGAAAAAACACAAGAAGGTAATTTCCTATACGATGGACGCGATATGCTATACCGAGTGCCCGCAGACCTGGAAGGATCTCAGACGGCAGCGCGTTCGGTGGCAGAAAGCATTTTGGGATGCGGTCGTGCACAACAGGCATTTTCTATTGAAGCAATTCTTCCGAACCAGCGTATGCTTTCTCATGATTGCAGATGCGAGTTTCAGCAGCACCATGGCCGTCATGATTTTCCTTACCAACTGCCTGCTGCTCGCCATACGCTTATATGTCGGCATCGCGCCGCTTTTCATCGTATTTTCCGGGCTTGCGGTGCTGTTTAATATCATAAATTCGCTGGTGGCGATACACAGAGCCGCTGAACGGGGTCCGCATTTCTTTCGCGTGACGCAGGATGCCGCGGATCGATACCGCCTGAGGAGCAAAACGAGTCCGCTATATCTGGGTGCGTTCATGGACCTTGTCGTATTCAGCTTTCTGCGGATCAGCTATTTTATTAAGGGCACCGCCTCATACCTGATGAAAAGAACGCACTGGGATAAGCTGAGCAGGACTAACAATGAATATACACTGTCATGAAGGCAGGGAGTACCGGTTATGCTTGAGCGTACAAAGAAGGGATCTGAGGTATACCGGCATGAATGCAAATGCTATATAAGCGAGCGCGAGGCATATATGCTCGCACAGTATTTCCGGCGGGTAATGCGCGTGGACAGGCATGCCGGGCCGGACGGACAGTACTGGATCCGAAGCCTGTATTTCGATACGCCCGGCAACCGCGACTATTACGACAAGCTGAACGGCTATTCCGAGCGCAGGAAGATTCGCCTGCGCATCTACGATACCGACACAGATGTCGCGATGCTCGAGCACAAGTGCAAACGGGGCGCGTACGTGTGCAAGGAGAGCATGCCGCTGGGCAGACAGGACGCCATCAGGCTCAGCAGGAACGACTGCGCCTTTCTCCCGCCGGTTTCGCACGGCGCGGCCGGTAAATTCTATACTCTCTTCCATCTGGAGCAGCTAAGGCCGATCCTTCTCATCGACTATAAGCGGCAGGCCTTCGAGCTGCCCTTTGAAAATATACGCATCACGATCGACAGGGATTTGCGGGCATCCGCGGATACCGCGCGCCTTTTTGATAAAAGCGTACCCTCCATAAACGCGATGCGCGATGCCCGCTGTATTCTGGAGGTAAAGTACCGCAACGCAATCCCTGTTTTCATAAGCAGGATTCTTTCCGTAGTGAGCCTGCCGGTTACTTCGATCAGCAAATACAGTATATGCCGGCAGTCAATACATATTTAGGAGGATAAGAAGGATGAACGATGTCGATCTTTTTCGTTATCTCGTAGACGGCGCAAGCGTATATACGCTGGAAACCATCGCGCTTAATATGGCTGTCACCACGCTCCTTGGTATGTTTATCTTTTTCGTATACAAAAAGACATTCACCGGGGTGCTGTATTCGCTGGGCTTTAATGTCTCCATCGTAGCCGTCGCGATGATCACCGCCATGGTTATCATGCTGATAGGAAGCAATCTGGCCATTTCTCTGGGCATGGTCGGCGCGCTTCCATCGTACGCTTCCGCAGCGCGATCAAGGAACCCCGTGATCTCACCTTCCTTTTTTGGGCGATCAGCGTGGGGCTTTCGGCGGGAACGGGCGCTTTCCTGATCGCAGTCGTGGGCAGTATATTCATCGCCGTTTTCCTGTTCCTGTTCAGCAAGGCGGTCTTTTCCGACTGCTGCTACCTTCTGGTGCTCAGGGGCGGCAGCATACGCCAGCAGGCCGCCGAGGACGCGCTCAGGAAGTTCGGCATAAAACACAAGCTACGCATGCACAGCAGCAGCTTCGACTCGATGGAGATGACATACGAGGTCTACCTGAAAAAGCACCGCCCGTACGTACTGGTAGAGTTCTTTTCGGGCAACAGCGAGATAGGCGTCAGCGAAGTGAACATAGTTTCCTTCTCGGGCGAGGTAACCGGCTAGGCGGGGGTATCGATGTTGAGGAAGCGTTTAAAGCGCGTGCTCTTTGTGGCGGTCTGTTTGGGGATAGCTCTTTCCACCGGATTAGCCGACGATCTTTTTGCTGTCCATTCGGCCGCAGCGTCGCGCGAACACTTCGGTATCGTGATAAACGAGGTCATGCCGCTCAACAGGGGCCTGATACAGTCGAGCGACGGCGGGTTTTCGGGTTTTGTGGAGCTATATAATGCCTCGGACAAAACGGTGAATCTCAGGGGATTCGGTCTGTCGGACGACGCGCAGAAACCTTTCCGGTGGGTGTTCCCCGATATTAAGATCGAGCCATACGGCTATATAACGGTGTGGACATCGGGCAAGGACAGGCTGATAGACGAAAAAAGCGCGCACGCGAATTTCAGGCTGAGCAAAAACGACAATGTGGTGCTGCTGACCTCGCCCGCCCGCGCGTGGCGCACGGTGCTGCCTTTCCGGAACATGCACGAAAATATATCGTACGGCCGGATGCCCGACGGGAGCGACAGCCTGTATTGGTTCGACGGCTGCACAGCGGGCAGCAGCAATAAAGGCGATCCGCTGAACGACGGCAGGCAGGGGCAGCGTCTATCCGGGCCCGGATTCAGCCTGCCTGCCGGATTCTATGAGAGCGATCTGGCGCTGGAGCTTTTCTGTGAGGAAGGCGCGGAAATCCGCTATACCCTCGACGGTTCCGAGCCCAATAAGGATTCCGCGCGTTACAAGAGACCATTGCTCCTCAATAAGCGCGCGGCGCCCTATGTCGTCCGCGCCCGTACCTTTAAATCCGGCTATCCCGCGAGCAAGACCGTTACGAAAACCTATTTTGTAGACCAGGGCATATCCGGGCGGTACGATATCCCCGTCGTTTCTCTTTCGACCTCTCCAGCCAACCTGTTTGATTACGAAACCGGAATATATGTAGCCGGAAAGGTACGGGATGACTGGCTTACACTACACCCCGAGACCGCGGGCATGATGGGACTACCCGCGAACTACAATCAGGAAGGCAAACTGTGGGAGCGCCCCGCGCATATGGAGCTGTTTGATCCCGAAGGAAGGCTGTGGATATCCCAGGATATCGGTATCCGTACCCATGGCGGCTATTCGCTCGACCATCCCAATAAATGCCTGAGCCTCCGGGCGAATACCGACTATGACGATCGCGACGTATTCGAGTACGACTTCTTTCCCTCAGAGGCCGATCGTTTCCCATTAAGCCGCCTGATACTCAGGAATTCGGCTACCGATGCGCATTATTCCCTGTTTCGCGACGCCTATATCCAGAGCCTGGCCGATCCCGGAAAGCTCGATCTGCAGTCCTCCTGTCCCTGCATCGCCTTTATCAATGGCGAATACTACGGCATCTATAACATCCGTCCGCAGTACAGCGCCGACTATCTCGCGCGCAAATACGGTTTTGACGCCGCTGACGTGGTGATCATAAAAAACCCGACGGGCAGTATCGGCGACGAGGTGCAGGAAGGCTTTGCCGGAGACGAGTTCCCATTCAATAAACTATTCACTTTCATAAAAAACGTGGATATGCGCAAGCCGGAGAACTACGAGTATGTAAAAACGCAGATCGATATTGATAACTACATCGAATACAACATTTTGCAGATCTATTGCGGCAACCGCGATTGGCTCGCGAACAACGTGCGCATATGGAGGAAGCGCACGCAAATGTACGAGCCGCAGGCGCCTTACGGACAGGACGGAAGGTGGCGTTGGCTGGTGTATGATCTGGATACCGGGTTCGGCCTCTTTTATAAAAGCTATGAGGAAAACTCGCTGGCCGACGCGACTGCGATAGGAAGCGACCAGTGGTACAACACCGATGAATTTACCATGATGCTGCGAACGATGCTGACAAACGAAGATTTCAGGACCTGGTTCATAACCAGATTTGCAGACCTTCTGAATACCTCCTACAGCGCCGAAACCGCCCAGGCGAAGCTTGATTCGCTGCTCAGCATATATCTGCCCTACGTGCCGCAGCATCTGGCAAGATGGAATCTGCACCGCGGGAGTATGGACAGATATCTCTCCGAAATCGACCGGGTGCGGCTGTATGCGCAGAAACGAACCGACGTCATGCGCGGCTATATAAAGGAGTATTTCAAGCTCTCAGACATGCAGAGGCTCGAAGTTTCCGTTACCGGAAAAGGCTCCGTCCGTCTCAATACGCTTCTGCTGGAGGACGAAGACCTGCCGTTTTCGGGCCTGTACTTCCCGGACATAGCCGTATCGCTGGAAGCGATTCCGGCGCAGGGCTATCGTTTTGCCGGATGGATGGGCGCGGTTACTTCGAAAAGCGAAAGGCTCGACATCAATCTGACGTCAGCATTGAAGCTGCGCGCGGTCTTTGAGCCCGACATACCATAGAAGAAATAGGAGTGTGCGTAATGAAAAAGCTCTACTACGCTTTCGCGCTGGCGGCGGTTTGCTTCGCGCTGCTCATGTATCCAGAGACGTATACCCGCCTGTACAGCGGCGCTAAAACCGCAATCACGATGCTGCGGCTCAGCAATATTTCCCACGGGGACATTCCCTCATGCGCCGTCGATGAGACCCGAACGCAGGTCGTGTTCATGTTTGACGACGGCTGGAGCTCGGTGTATACAAGCGCATACCCGCTCCTTAAGCGTTATGGGTACAGGGGCAGCATCGCCGTCATTCCCGCATTGGTCCGCGAGAGCGAATACCTGTCCTATGAGCAGCTGGCTGAGCTGTATTTGGAGGGATGGGATATACTGAATCACTCATACTCCCATAAGGAGGACATGTACTTTCGCTGCGAGGAGATGCTCTATGAGTTTATGCGGGCAAGGGAATGGCTGGATACGCATTACCTGACAGCGGGCATGGACATGGTCATTACCCCATATGGGGAGTGCAACCCCTATCTCATACCGCTGCTCATCGAAAAAGGCTTCCGTAGTATCCGCACCTCGGACAATGTACTCATGCTTCGCAATAACAGGTCGTATTATTTACCCGTAAAGACCATACACTTGCTGACCGATAAGTCCGTCGAGAGCGCGCAGGCGGAACTAATGGCCTATATCGGCGGCGAGCCGGCGGTGCTTCTTAACCTGCACAAGATAGACGAGACCGACGACGGGGCGCAGATGTCCTATTCGCCTGAAAAGCTCGAGGCGCTTATCGAATATCTGCACGCCAACGAGGACAAATTTCAGGTGTGCACTTATTCGTGTCTGCTTGATTAAGTAACGAAAGCATACATTGAGAAGCTCCGGGCCAGCAGTAGTTGTGGGTTGTGGCTCCATGGATTTCTGCGTGCGCAAGCCGTCGGCTTTATACCTATACGTCAACAGGTTGATCGACAAAAACAGCGCACTTTTTAAGCGCGCTGTTTTTTAGTCATTGATTGCCGTCGTTAGAGTGCGGTGAAGAACATTCGTAGCTGTTATAGCGGCCTGCAACTTTATGTAATAAATTCTATAATATTTCCTCCAAATTATTGACCGTCCTTGTTAGCTATGGTATAATTCGTTGATGTCATGGATACGCTGTATTGATTGTATCCGTTCTGGATCGTTTCTGTCCGACATGGATTATTAAAGTCTATAATGGACTGAATGTATATTATAGTATGTTACAAAATAAAGGAAAGATTTTTGTGGTAAATAAACGTTTACGAAATTTAAGAAGGGGGGCAAATTTAACCCAATCTGAATTAGCTCAGGTTTTGGGCGTTACTTCTGCAACTGTTGGGAAGTATGAAAGGGGCGATTTGGAACCTAATAATGAGATTATCTTGAAACTCGCCGATTACTTCCACTGCACAACCGACTACTTACTCGGGCGCACAAACAAACCCCAATACGAAGCCCACACTAAACTACCTGAGGCCATTACGAAACTCGGGATTACGGAAATGGAAATTCTGAAAGGGGCAGAGATTACCTCCGACGATATTAAGTTTTTCGAGGACGCAGCAAAAGCACTGCGGCTACTAAAAATTTTAAGAACCAAACCTGAACCCGAAAGCGACGATGGCGGCCAGAAAAGGTAACAAATCTTAATCAACAGTACGGCCCCAAGTATGCACATAACGCGAACGAGTGTTTCTTGTTACGCTTACAGTAAACCACAAAAATCGACAATTCAAACATATAAATTGGGACAAAAAGGGGACAGCGGAATGGGATTCGTCGGAACACTTCTATTTGGTGCAATTTGGGTCGCGGTAATTTTCCTGCATGAGTACGTCTTGAAATTGTGGAGGCGCTGGAAAGGGAGGAAATAGCATGGAAATATTGTTCGCGTTATGTATCGTGGCAGTAGCGGCGTTAATCCAAATCCCGATACGCCGGATTTTCCTAGGTAAGAAGGACAAGGACGAGTGATTGAGGCCGTCGCATACGCTCGTTTCTTGTCACAGGCCCAGCGGGAGGAAAGCATTGACGCCCAAATGCGGGCGATAAATAAGTTTGCGCAGGATAACGGGTATGTAATAACTAAATTTACACCGATCACGCGCAGTCAGCCCGCACAGACGAGTGCCCGGAGTTCCAGCGCATGATCGAGGACGCGGGAAACGGGCAGTTTTCCGCGATAATCGTCCACAAACTCGACAGGTTCAGCCGCGACCGGTACGACAGCGCGATATACCGGCGAAAGCTAAAGCGCGCCGAGGTGTCATTGATCTCCGTGCTGGAACGCCTGGACGACAGCCCGGAATCCGTTATAATGGCATCCATGCTGGAGGGCATGGCGGAATACTACAGCCGGAATCTAGCGCGGGAAGTTAAGAAGGGGTTGACGGAAAACGCACTAAAGGCACGGCACAACGGAGGTGTGCCGCCGCTTGGATACCGACATCGCAAAGACGCGCTCAAGGAAGAGCTTGACGAGATGGAAAGCAAATCCTCGAATCTGGACCTGGCTACGCGGGAAAAGTTGATCGAATACCTGCTCCACCAGTCCACGGCACTAGACAAGGGCGGCGCGGCCCAGCAGAAGGTCATTCTCCGGTTTATTGAAAAGGTGGTCATAAACGATGAGGACGTGACCATCTACTACCGGATTGATGATCCGTCCTTTCCTGCTCCCGGCCCCGGGATTGTGTGTATCAATGGTCGAGGTGACTGGATTTGAACCAGCGACCTCTGCGTCCCGAACGCAGCGCTCTACCAAGCTGAGCCACACCTCGAAAAGTGGAGCCAATAAAGGGACTCGAACCCTTGACCTGCGGTTTACGAAACCGCTGCTCTACCAACTGAGCTATATTGGCGTATCCGCACATCCATGCCAGCGTATTATAGCATATCGGTCCGACGCTGTCCAGATTCGAAATGAAAATTAACAGTGTAAACGCTTTTGCGCGGCGATATATAGCAATCATATACCGCTCCGGCACACGGCTGGGCAGGGATGCACCAAACCTCCGACTTACAAGTGACAGGCCTTCGGCAATTGCTTTAATACGCGCAGCCTGTTAAGCACCTGCTCCCGGTCGTCGTCAAGCTGCTTTCTGAGCGCGTCCCAGCTCTCGAAGGGCCGCTCGTCCCGGATCCGCTCCAGCAGCATCAGGCAGACCTTTTCGCCGTACAGCGAACCCTCATAGTGAAGGAGATGCGCCTCGATGGATATCTCTCCGCCGCACTCGCGCGCGGTGGGGCGCGTCCCGATATTGACCATCGCCGCATACCACCGGCCACGGGCCTGTACCTTGGCGGCATACACGCCGCTGCGCGGGACCAGCAGGCCATCGGGGTACCGGATATTGGCAGTGGGATATCCGAGCTTCCTGCCGATCCCATGACCGGATACGACCGTTCCCCGGAGCGCATAGGGACGGCCCAGCATCGCGGCCGCAGACGCGCAGTCTCCCGCGAGCAGCGCGGAACGGATGCGGGAGCTCGATACCGGCTTGTCCTCGTAAAGGACGGGCGGCATCACCGTAACTCCGAATCCCCGGGCGGCGCCGATACGTGCCAGCGTTGTCCCCTCTCCTGCCCCGCCCCGGCCGAAGCGAAAATCAAAACCGACGACGATATGCATCACGCAAATGGACTCCAATAGAAGCCCGATAAACGCATCGGGCTCCATTGACGCGAGCGCCGTGTCGAAAGGCAGCACGATCATGTGCGCGGCCCCTGCGTCGGCCATGACAGCCATCTTGTCACCGGCGTCCATGAGAAGCCTGGGCGCTCTGGGCGGATCGATGAGCTCCAGCGAGTGGTTTGCAAATGTGACGACCGCCGGTATGCTTTTACTTTGGCGGGCTATCTCCCCGACGCGGTCAAGAAGGGCCCTGTGCCCGATATGGATTCCGTCGAAATTCCCGATGGTCATGACCACCGGCTCTGCAATAACTGGGATCCTGGTCCAATACTTCATCGATGCGTATGCTCCAGATTGATTTTGATCCGGACGGTCATCCGGTTCCGGCCGCGCTTGAGCGCGCCCACGCCGATAAAGAGCCCGTCTGCTCCGTACAGGCGCACCCTGCCTTCGCCGTCCGATTCTACGTCTACGTCCCGCCCGTTCAGTATGGCTCTTTCCCGCGCCGCATCCAGCCGGAGGGACGGCAGATGCGCAAGCGGCTCGTCCATCGGCCGCAGAATGGCAGCAGGGCTGCCCCGCCATACCGTCTCAAGTTCATCGACGGTGATCGCGTCCTCCAGAAGGTAGGGGCCGACCTGCGTACGAACAAGGTAGGACACATAGCCACAGGTGTGAACCGCGCGGGCGATGTCCCGGCACAGGCTACGTATGTAGGTCCCCTTTGAGCATGCAATCTCAAAGAGATAAGCGCCCGGCGCGGTTTGCCGGAGCAGCCTGAGCGCATGGATCGTTACCCGTCGCTCGGCCAGCTCGGGAACGCGCCCCGCCCGCGCATGGTCGGATGCCCGCGCGCCTTCGTGCTTGACGGCGGAGTATATGGGCGGTCTCTGCGCGATGTCTCCCAGAAAACCGGGCAACACGGCCAGAAGCGCGTCCGCTCCCACCTGCTCGCCGTGCGCGACGACCGACCCTTCCCCATCCAGCGTATCGGTTTCAATCCCGAACGTGAATTCAGCTACGTACGTCTTGCGCTTGCGCGTCACCTCGTCAAAGAGCCGCGTGGCTTTGCCGACAAGCAGCGGCAAAACGCCAGCCGCCGCGCGGTCCAGCGTTCCGGCGTGGCCGATCCTGCGCTCACCCAGTATCCTGCGGGCGCACACCACCGCATCGCTTGATGTCATGCCGGGGGCTTTTATGAGATTGATGATCCCGTCCATCAGCGGTATGCGTGCTCCCGAATCGCCCGGAGTACCGTCCCGAGTATCTCCTCGGCCGAGCCTGATAGTGTGCACCCGGATGCCTTGACATGGCCCCCTCCCCCCAAAGACTGGGCAGCCGTATCCACCCGTACATCGCCCGCGGAGCGAAAGCTCACCTTATACTCCGACTCGGATAACTGATGCAGCAATACCGCGACCTCGATGCCGTCGATTTCAATGCCATAGTTGATGATGGCCTCGGTGTCTTCGTGGGACGCGCTGCAGCGGGACAGCATGTCGAGCGTAATTGTCATCACGGCTACGCGCGGTTCCGACTCGACCCGAAGTGAGGACAGCGCCGCCCCGATGAGCCGCGTTTTCGCCAGTGAGCGCTGCCGGAATATTCGGTGGCACAGCTCTGTGAAGTGCGCTCCCCGCTCGATGAGATCGGCCGCGATGCGCATCGATGCGGAGCGCGTGTAGTCAAAGCTGAAGCGGCCGGTGTCGGTCACGAGGCCCACATACAGGCAGTCGGCGATATCGGGCGTGATGGGCAGCGACATGCGCCGGAGCAAATCGTAGACGAGCTCGGCCGCGGCGGCGGCAGCGTAGTCTATCCAGTTTAAGGTACCGTATCCCCGGTTCGACCGGTGATGATCGATGACGATACAGGGCGCGCCGCCCTCGATAGCTTCCGCGGCCCCGCCGGTCATCGATACGTCCGCGCAGTCCACCGTGACCAGCAGCGCAGACGGGCTGAAACGGTTTTCGATCCGGTTGGCTCCCGGCAAGAACGAATACTGCGCCGGAACCGGATCGGCGCAATACAGTGCGACGTTCTTCCCCAGCGCGCACAGCGCCAGATACAGAGCCAGACACGAGCCCAGCGTGTCGCCGTCGGGCGCTCTGTGAAGTATGATGCGCACCGCATCGGCACGGGCAAGCTCGGCGGCTATCGCGTCAGGTATCGGAAGGTTGCTTTTCATTTTCACTTTTCTTCAGGTCGCTGAGTATCTGGCTGACCCGAATGCTGTGAGAAATGGACTGATCCAGCTCGAACACGATTTCGGGAATATAGCGTACGGTCAATTGATCCGAAACCAGATGGCGGACATAGCCCTGTGAGCGCGTAAGCGCCCGGATCGCCTTCTCCTGCTCTTCCTGGCTGCCCATCACGCTGACCCGCACCTTTGCATACCGCAGATCACGGGTCACATCCACCGTGAGCACGCTGGTCATCGCCGGTATATCGGGATCCTTGAGCTCGTCGCGCAGGATGGCGCTGACCAGGCGCTTGATCTCCTCCGCCAATCGGTCTGTACGGTGACCCGCCATTGGGCAACAACCCCTTTATCTTTGGATTTCTTCCATGATGTAGGCCTCGATGACATCATCCTGCTTGATGTCATTGAACCCGCTCACGCCAATTCCGCACTCATAGCCCGATGCTACTTCGCGCACATCATCCTTGAATCGCTTAAGCGATGATAGCATACCCTCGTGAATGACCACGCTGTCGCGCAGTATGCGCACTTTCGCGTTCCGGCGTATGACTCCGTCGGTGACATACCCGCCCGCGACCGTACCTACTCCCGTTATGTGGAATACATCGCGGACCTGGGCGTGACCTAGCACCGTCTCCATGATTTCCGGAGCCAGCATCCCCCTGATCGCTTTTTGCATATCCTCGATGGCATTGTATATGATCCGGTAAAGGCGGACATCCACCTTTTCACGATCCGCCGCTTCCCGACCGTTCGCGTCGGGACGGACATTGAATCCGATGATGATCGCGTCGGATGCCGATGCCAGCATGACGTCATTCTCGGTGATCGCGCCTACTCCATCATGGATGCACTGAATTTTTACCTCATCGGTGGAAAGCTTCTCCAGAGCCTGCTTGACTGCCTCGACCGATCCCTGTACATCGCCGCGGACGATGATGTTGATGGTCTTTATTTCATCCTCGGCTATCTTCGAGAACAGATCGTCCAGCGTGACCTTGGAGGCCGCCTTCATGCGCTCGACCTTGATTCTCTCCTCCCGCTCCTGCGCGACACGGCGGGCCAATCTGTCGCCCTCCGCGGTGTACAGTATGTCGCCAGCCTCGGGCACCTGAGAGAATCCGACGATTTCCACGGGCATCGAAGGAGTGGCCTCCTCGACATGGTTGCCCGATTCGTCGAGCATGTCCCGGATGCGCCCGCTGGTGGTTCCCGCCACGACCGTGTCTCCGATACGCAGCGTGCCATTACTTATGATCACAGTCGCTACCGGGCCGCGTCCGCGGTCGAGCTTGGCTTCGATGACGGTGCCGGTAGCCCGCGCATCGGGATTGGCCGTCAGATCCTCGATTTCAGCCAACAGCAGTATGCTTTCCAGCAGCTTGTCTATGCCCATCCCAGTGTGCGCGGAGACCTCGACCATCATGTTGTCGCCGCCCCATTCCTCGGGTACGAGGCCATGTTCCATCAGTTCCCGCCTGACGCGGTCGGCGTCGGCCGCCGGAAGATCCATCTTGTTAATGGCCGCGATGATGGGAACCTTTGCGGCCCTGGCGTGGTTGATCGCCTCGATGGTCTGGGGTTTGACGCCATCGTTGGCCGCCACCACAAGAACCGCAATATCGGTTACCTGCGCCCCGCGGGAGCGCATGGCCGTGAATGCCTCGTGACCCGGCGTATCGAGGAACGTGATAGCCTTACCGTCCACGTTGATCATGTACGCGCCGATATGCTGCGTGATACCACCGGCCTCGGTTTCAGCCACGCGGCTCTGGCGTAATACGTCGAGCAGCGAGGTCTTTCCGTGGTCGACATGTCCCATGATCGTCACGACAGGCGGCCGCTCGACAAGCCCGCTCTCGTCCTCGTCGATAAAGCTGTCCATCATGACTTCTTCGTATGTCTTTTCGAGCTTCTGTTCCAGCGTCACATTGAACTCACCGGCAATAAGTACCGCCGTGTCGAAGTCGATCTCCTGGTTGATAGTGGCGATCGTCCCCAAGAGAAGCAGCTTTTTAATGATTTCAGCGGCTGGCACGCCGATTTTCTCGGACAGCGCCTTAATAGACACCATCTCGGTACTGATGACGGCATGTTCGATCACCTTTTTCTCGATGCCCCGTATCTGCTGCTGTCTGCGGCGCTTCTTGCGGAAGCGGATCTCTTCATCATTGAAGAATGGCGCCTGCTCGCGCATCAGCTGCTTTTTATTCTTCCTTGCCCTGGCCGACGTGATATCCTTATCACGGGCGTACGCCTTTTTGTTGGGATTATAGTTGCTGGCCCTTTCCTTTTCCTGTACGGGCGCAAGCTCCTTTGTGAGCTTCCTTAAATTAAGCGGATCGGTCGTACGGCCCGATCCGCCGGGTCGCGGTCGACCTGCCGCCGCGCCGGTACGCGGTCCGCGGGGCGGCTGCGTCTGGCCCGGTGCGCGTGTTGCAAATCCCTCCCGGCGGGAAGCCTGGGCACCAGCCGCGCGGGGCAAAGGCGCGGATCTGCGTCCGCCTCCGGGCTGCGCCGCTCTTTCCGTAGAATATGCGCCGGGCGTGCTCGACGGGCGGGGGGCTCCTTCGCGGCGCTGCGTACGCGCTGCGGGTGGGGCGCCCGTTTTGCGCTGCGCCTCTGCGTCTTTCGAGAGCTGCTCGCTCTCTGGAAGCTTCAGTTCATCTCTGGCCACGGGTTGCTGGGGCTCGGAAGGAACGGGTTTTGCTTCCGCTTCATGAGTGGGGGGCGCCTCCGCTGCTTGCTCGGATTTCCGCTGCGCCTTATCCTCTTTGGGAGCAGCCGGATCCTGTACGGCGGTCTGCCCGAGCTCCGCTTCTTTCTGCGGCGCATCGTGTATCGCGGCAGTTTCGACCGGCTTGTCAGGCTCCTGCTCCTGCGCGGCGGCAGCCTGAAGCGCTTCCTCCGCTGCCCTTGCGGCGGCCTCCGCCTCCGCAGCGGCGCGCTGCCGGATCTGCTCCTCCCTGATATGCGCCCTGATGCGGGTCTCCAGATCGCGCAACATATTCAGATGGCTCTGCAGCGCGAGACGGTCCCCCCGAACCTTCTCGGCCAGGCTGGCTGAAGCAGCGTAGAGGTCTTCGGCTATCTTGTGTACGTTCGTTTTACTCATTCCTTCTCCGCACCCCCGTGGGATTTGACCTTGCTTGATTGATCGGCTCCGCCAAAAATCTTTAAAAAACCGGGATCCGTTATGACTGCAACCTTGGCGTTGGGCTTGCCCAGCGCGTTTTCCAGCCGGATCGATTCGTCCAGAACCCGCAGCGGAATCGCATGGGTCCGCGCCAGCGCCTCAATGCTTTCGCGCGTCGATTTGCCCGTGGTCGCGTCCAGGAGAACCAGACAGGCTTTGCGGCCGCGGATCGCCTTGCGGCAGATTTCGGTTCCCGCCAGACACTTTCCGGCCTTGCGGGCTAATCCCAGAGCGGATTCAGTCGCATTCATCGGTTTTCTGTATCTGCCTTTCCAGATCCCTGTACAGGGCTTCGTCTACCGGAGCGCCCAGGTTCTTCTCCAGCAGCTTCGATTTCATCGCGCGCTTCAGGCATGCCGCAGACCCCGGACACAGGTACGCGCCCCGGCCCGACACCTTGCCCGTGGCATCGACGCGCACGACGCCCTCGGTGTCGCGCACCACGCGAATCAGCGAGCGTTTGGGCATCTTCTCCCGACACCCCACGCACATCCGCATCGGCACCTTTCTCTGCCGCATCAGAATTCAATCTCCTCCGCGAATTGATCGTCCTGCTCGTCGAAGTCGTTACCCATCTCGTCGATCAACTCGTCGATCATATCCATCGACTGGCTCTGGCTTTTGATATCGATCTTCCACCCGGTGAGTTTTGCCGCGAGGCGGGCGTTCTGTCCTTCTTTTCCGATGGCCAGAGACAGCTGGTTGTCGGGAACGATGACCTTGGCGATCTTCTCGCTCTCCAGCAGCTGCACCATCACCACGCGCGCAGGGCTCAATGAATTCGCGATGAACTCGATCATATCAGGACTCCACTTTATGATATCGATTTTCTCTCCGCGAAGTTCCTCTACCACCCGCTCTACGCGAACGCCCCTCTGTCCCACGCATGCCCCGATCGGGTCCACATCGGGATCCTTTGAAAATACCGCTATTTTTGTGCGCTGTCCGGCTTCCCGCGCTATGCTGTATATCTGCACGATGCCGGTCTGTATCTCGGGCACCTCGTTTTCAAAAAGCCGCTTCACAAGCCCGGGATGAGACCGCGACACGATGATCTGCGGGCCTTTATTGGTTTTGCGGACCTCGACCACATAGACCTTAATCCGGTCGTTCGGGTAGTAGCGCTCGGTGTCCATCCGCTCGGACGGGGGCAGCGCGGCTTCGGTCCTGCCGATCTGCACATACACATGATTCCTCTCGACGCGCTGCACGACTGCGTTTACGATCTCGTTTTCCTTCTGGGAGAACTCGTCGAATATCATGCTGCGCTCGGCTTCGCGTATGCGCTGGACGACAATCTGCTTGGCGGTCTGCGCCGCGATGCGGCCGAATTCCTTGGGCGTTACACAGATCTCAAAAAGATCATTGAGCTGAAATTTCTTATTCTTTTTCCGGGCGTCCTCCAGAGAGATCTCCTCGATGGGATCGGTCACATGTTCCACCACGCGCTTAAGACTGAAAACCTGGGTTTCCCCGGTCTCCCTGTTAATCTCAACGCGTACATTCTGCGTGGATCCGGTGTTGCGTCTGTAAGCGGCAGCAAGCGCCGACTCAATGGCACTCAGCACTACATCCTTCGAGATACCTCTTTCATACTCCAGTTGATTGAGCGCGGACATAAATTCTGCATTCATTTTCCACCCTCCAGGTTCATGTTCAGATGCAGCCTTGTCAGTGCGATATTGTCTCTGTCAATTGCATATATTTTCTTCCCGACGCTGAACCGGAGCACGCCGTCCTCGAAGGAGAGAAGCGTCCCCGTGAATGCTTTCCTGCCCTCGACCGACTCGCGCAGCCTGATATCCAGCTGCGAGCCGACCTTGCGCTCGAAATCCCGATCAGTCCTGAGCGGCCTGTCCAGGCCAGGCGAAGAAATGACCAGATGTTCATGCTTCCCGCTGATGGCGGGATCCGCGTCCAGTTTGCTGTCCAGCGCGTAGCTTACGGATTCGCAGTCATCCAGCGTGATTCCGTTTTCCTTGTCAATAAAAAATGTGAGGAACCACTCCGTTCCTCTCTTCTTAAACTCAACATCGACCAGTTCATAACCCATTGACGCAAGAACAGGGACAGCGATTTCCATAGCCCGGCGGGCTACCGTTTGGTGCAAGCGGTTCACCTCAAAACCTATTATTCTCACTCATAGACAACAATATTAAAGAGCGGGCTATCCCACTCTTTGATCTCCGTGAATCAGCAAAAACAGTATACCACATTTTTTTCAGGTTTTCAATCCTTATATTTGATTATATCGCGCGATCCGCTTGTTTTTCCGGGTATTTACCCACAGGAAGGCTATGCAGCGGATGAATTCGGAAGTATTCAGCGGGCCAGGGGCGCAGCAAGGTTTGAACCATTCCGGAACGTTTCCCGGATACGCACTTCGTATTTGGTTTATACACGCAAGTGCGCATGCCCGCGTGTAGAAAAAGCCGGGCGCATACCCGGCTTTGACTCCCCGTATCAGATATCGGATCGATTATCTGCCGGGAATGCCATCATTTCGCCGGCTGCGGGGGACACAGCGGAATGTCGTTGTCGCACTCCTGCTTAATCGTTACGTCGTCCGGAAATATAATATTGATGATCAGGCAGCACCGGCACCCGCTGTCGGGGCGGCTCCCCTGAACCGCAGCGCGCGCAACGTTGGCCGCTTCGGGATTCATGACCACAGGACTCATGTGAAGCCCTCCTTTCAATTCATCCATAT
Source organism: Christensenellales bacterium (assembly GCA_050942555.1). GTDB lineage: Bacteria > Bacillota > Clostridia > Christensenellales > UMGS416 > JAAYXU01. The sequence goes on along the minus strand of JBMNNN010000002.1, from coordinate 23,334 downwards.
GCGCGCGGCAACCCATGTGTGCCCGTGGTATCATGTATGTATCATGCGATCCGAAGCGGAATTTCGCTACTGCTGCTGCTGATCCTGCTGCATTCTGTACTCGGCCTCTTGCCGGATTTCCTGCCGCATGCCTTCGAGCGCCTGCCGTCTTCTCCTGTTCTTGTCGATGAGCGCCTGCTTCATCTTTTCGTCGGAAGTCGTTTCGATCATTTCGTCCGCAAGCTGCATATTCCGGATGGTCATGTCGATGTTGTGCTGTATCCGCTCCACGTTGTCACTGCGGTCGTCGGGATTTCTTTTCATGGGCGTGTCTCCTTTTCCGTTCGTTTTCTTTATTTTGGGCATGTCATAGGCCGTTCATTCTGGAAGTTCCAGGCATCATATTCTCCCCGGCCCGGGGCAGAATACAAAAGCCTATATATCTATATCGCAGAGAAGGAGGGTCATCATGCAGACTGTTTGGAAAGGGGCAATCAGCTTCGGGCTGCTGAACGTGCCCGTCAAAATGGGTGCGGCAACCCACCGTGAAAACATATCATTCCGGCAGCTTCACAAGTCCTGCAACACGCCGATCAACCAGAAACGCTACTGCTCCAAGTGCAACGTGCAGGTCCCCTATGAAGACATCATCCGTGGCTATGAATACGAACCGGGCCGTTTCGTGCTGATCACCGAGGAAGAGCTCGACGCGCTTCCCGTCAAGAGCGCAAAGTATATCGATATCGTGGACTTCATCGATGTAAAAGAGGTAGACCCGATATTCTTTCACAAGACCTACTATCTCTGGCCCGAAAAAGGTGGGGAGAAGCCGTATCTCATACTGCGCGACGCGATGGGCGCGACCGGCAAGGCCGCCGTCGCGAAGGTCACGCTGCGGGAGAAGGAGCATCTGTGCCTCATCCGGCTAATCTGCGATACGATATCGCTGTCGATGATGTTCTTCCCCGACGAAATACGCGATACCGGCGAGCTGGGCATCGCGGAACTCGCACAAAGGGTAGAGGTGCGTCCCGAGGAAATGGATATGGCCGTACGGCTTGTGGAAAACCTGACCGGCCGGTTTGACCCCGGGAAATACCACGACGCCTACCGGGAGGAACTGCTGCGCCTCATCCGCGCAAAGGTCGAGGGACAGCAGGTCGTGCTGGCTGAGCAGCCTGATATACAGGCGGCCGGAAATGTAGTGGATCTCATGGAGCGGCTCCGCCAGAGCGTCGAAGCCACTCAAAACCGGGAAACCGACCAGGCCGCAGCCCGGTAACCGTCAGGGCAGCGGCTGCCTGAGCGTGTAGACCGGCGCGAAGAGATCGCCCGCCGAATCGACGCGCGCCCGCATCGTGCGCATCGTGAACGCCAGCGGGCCCACTCCCGCTCGCAGCTCCTCCCATGTGACAGGTGCGGATACCGTCGCCTGGGGTGTCGCCCGCACGCTGTAGGGAGAGGGCAGCGTCTTTCCCCGGCCATTCTGCACAGCATCCAGATACACCCGATCTCCTCTTTTGGCGATCGAGCGCTGCGTCGTGTATCGCTCCGGCGCGATCCGCTCGATGCCCTTACATACCGTCATCAGAAAACTGCGCGCCCTTTCAAAGGGTACGGGCGCGATGGGAACGACGACATGGATACCCGACTTCCCCGACAGCTTCGGGAATCCCGAAAGCCCGCAGGCGTCCAGCGCTTCCTTTACGAGCAGCGCCGCCGACACCGCCTGGGCATACCCGGCGCTGCCCGAGGGATCCAAATCAAATACCGCGATATCGGGCCGCTCCAGATCGGGAAGGCGCGAAAACCACGCGTGGGTTTCGATGCACGAGCGGTTGACCATATAAAGAAGGCTCGGAAGATCGTTTACGATGCACCAGTCGATTGTCTTTTCTCCCGAGGGAAGACGCACGCCCGCAAGCCATTCGGGGGCGTCGTCGGGACGCTGCTTCTGGTAAAAGGATTTGCCCTCCACACCGTCGGGATAGTGCAGCATCGAAAACGGCCTTCCCCGCAGATACGGCAGTATATACGGGGCCATATTAAGATAATAATCGATAAGCTCGGACTTGGCCGCGTTGATCTGCGGAAAAAAGATTTTATCGAGGTTGCCAAACGTAACGGCCTTCCCTTCGATTTCGTATACGGACCGCTCCTTCATGGAATCCCCTCCGGAAATCCCGTAATGACCGGCGCGCGCATGTTTCCTCTGGACGTATACTCGAGAAACCGTACGCGCACCGGCAAAACTGGCTGAACCCACCGGACGCCGTCCATCATCGGTGGGTTCACGAACGGACACGGCGCGTTAATCTTTGGCAGCAAGACGCGCAGCGACTCCCACTGTCGGCCGCTGATTCCCGTCGAAGCGGCCCCCACGCACAACAACCCTTCTTCCCGGGGAATTCCGAGAAGCAGAGAGCGGATACGGTCGTCCTGCGTCCGGTATCCGCCTACGAGCGCCGTTATATGTCGGAAACACTTGACCTTGCGCCACAGCTCGGATTTCTTCCCGATACGGTAGGGACTGTCTTTTTTCTTGCTCACGATCCCCTCGAGCTCCTCGCTCTTCACCGCGGCGAAAAGCGCCGTCCCGGCTCCCGGGACGCTTTCCACCCGGTGAATCAGCGACCCCTCGTCAAAACCGAGACTGTCCAACACCCCGAGCCTTTCGGTCAGCGGTCGATCGCAAAGGTTCTCGCCGCGATACCACAGCACGTCAAAAACCATATAATAAACCGGGCGGCTGGCGATAAATTGGCTGCCCGGCTGGACGGCGCGCGCCAGATCCCTTTCGAGGACCCGCGGGAAGTCGGGCTTCCCGTATTCGTTGAGCGCGATGATCTCCCCGTCCAGCACCGTATCGCCATCCAGCGCCGAAAGCTGTTCCACAAGCTCCGGGTATTGCCTGGTTCTCTCGCGGAGGTTCCGGTTAAAAAGGCGCACTCCGCTCTCTTCTATGTAGGCCAGCACACGGACGCCGTCCCATTTCACCTGGTAGAGCGTATCGTCCTCGTCGATCACACTTTCTGATGAAACCGGCTCCATCGGTCGGACCGGCCAATCCGCATGCGTCATTCCATCACGTTCCGATCGGTATGATATTCTATCTTTCGCCCGCCCGCCGTGAAACATGCGCCAGTACCCGGTGGAAGCGTAAGCTGGATTACAGATTTAAGCGGAAACAAGATATTTTTGATACTTCAGTCCATAACCCGCGATAGGTTTATGCGAGCGTATTAGCACCAATACGTGTAACGATTAACATGTTTATAATGGAGACCCATTGCGGAAAGTCCAGGCAATTACCAGAAAAATCATTTGAATGTATAACGATTTACTTTTCATATGTCCTTCTTGACTTTACCGGCTCGATAGCTGATAATAGTTACCAAACGAAAACGGAGGAATGCCCGTGGATATACCCATAGCGGGCGTGGAGCCGGGAAGCCCCGCCTGCCGCGCGGGAATCAGGACGGGCGACCGTCTTCTTGACATTGATGGACAGCCGGTGACAGATTTCATCGATTACAGGTACCTGACCGACGGTGAGCGCGTCACGCTCCGGACGCGCCGGGGCAGACACGAACGGATGACCATCATCGAAAAGGAAGTGGGCCAGCCGCTGGGGCTTACGCTGGACGCCGAACTCTACCCGACCGAGCGGCAGTGCGCCAATCGGTGCATGTTCTGTTTCATCGATCAACTGCCGCGCGGACTGCGCTCCACGCTGTACGTAAAGGACGACGACTGGCGCTACAGTATGCTTTTCGGGAACTATGTCACGCTGACCAATCTCTCGGACCAGGAACTTGCGCGGATCGTATCGCGGCGCGTTTCGCCGCTCTTTATATCGGTTCATGCTACCGACGGTGCGCTTCGCGCCGCGATGATGGGCAATCCGGCAGCTGCGCGTATCATGGATCAGCTTCGCGCGCTCGCACGCGGCGGGATCGTCTTTCACTGTCAGGTGGTTCTCTGCCCCGGCATCAACGACGGGGCGGCGCTTAACCGGACCCTGGCGGACCTGAGAGCGCTCTATCCTGCCGCCCGGTCGGTCGCCGTCGTACCGCTAGGACTGACGCGGCACCGGGACGGGCTCCCTGCGCTCACGCCCGTAGGCGCTGCGGATGCGCAAAGGGCTGTCGCGCAGGTCGAAGCTCTGGCAGATCGCTGCCTGCGCGAGACCGGAGAGCGCTTCGCCTACGCCTCCGACGAGCTTTACCAGAGGGCCGGTCTCCCCTGGCCCAGATACCGGGGCGCAAGTCCTGCCCACCAGATGAGCAACGGCGTAGGGATGATGGACGAGTTTATAACCGGCTTCGAGGAAGCCCTGAGCGGCGTCCCCGGCCATATCGCGCCGCGGCGCGTCACGGTGGCCTCGGGCGTGTCCGCAGCCCCGACGATCGCCTCCCTGTGCGCCATGCTGGAAGAGCGCACACAGGGGCTGTCTGTCCGCGTACAGGCGATAGAGAACCGTTTCTTTGGGCCGTCGGTAACGGTGGCCGGACTGCTGGCGGGAGCCGATATCGCGGATTCGCTCAGGGATACCGATCTGGGCGACGTACTCTTTGTTCCCGCTTCCTCGCTTCGGGAGGGAGATGCGCTGTTTCTGGACGGCACGAGCTCTGACTGGCTGGAGCGGGAGCTGGGCGCGCCGGTCGTGCCCGCGTGCGAGGACGGTTATACGTTTGTTGGGCTTCTCGTTGGTGAATACGAAAGAGAGTGATGAAATGAAGCCGCTCGTGGCTATCGTGGGCCGCCCCAATGTGGGCAAGTCCACACTGTTTAACAGGCTAGTCGGAAAGAGAATCGCCATCGTCGAAAACACCCCCGGCGTGACCCGCGACCGGATCTATGCCGACGCGCACTGGCTCGATCACACGTTCACGCTGATCGACACGGGCGGGTTGGACGTAAGCAGCGAGGAAACGATGCTCTCGCACATGCGCAGACAGGTGGATCTGGCCGCCGCATCGGCCGACGTGATCCTCTTTCTCGTCGACGGAAAAACCGGACTGGTCTCCGACGACCGGGATGTAGCCGACTACCTGCGGTGCTGCGCCAAACCCGTGCTGCTCGTCGTCAACAAGGTGGATACGCCGCTCCGGGATGAAGGAATCTACGAATTCTATGAGCTGGGCATGGGCGATCCCTATCCGGTCTCTTCAGCGCAGGGTACGGGTCTTGGGGAGATGCTGGACGCGCTCGTCGCGCTTCTGCCCAGGAAGGAAGCGAGAGAGCAGAACGAGGCGCTGCGCTTCGCGGTCACAGGCAAGCCCAACGTCGGAAAGTCCTCGCTCGTCAACCTGCTGCTGCGCGAAGAACGCGTGATCGTCAGCGATATACCCGGCACGACCCGCGACGCCGTCGATACCGCCTTTACGCGCGACGGACGGGACTATGTCATCATCGACACTGCCGGTATGCGCCGGAAAAGCCGCGTAGAGGACGATTCGCTGGAGCGCTACTCGGTGATTCGCGCACTGACCGCGGTGCGCCGCGCTGATGTAGTGTTGCTGATGATCGACGCCACCGAAGGCGTGACCGATCAGGACGCAAAGATCGCCGGGTATATCGCGAACCAGGGGAAGCCCGTCGTGATCGTCATTAACAAATGGGATCTCATCGAGAAGGACGAGCATACGACGTCGGAATTCACCCGCAGGGTATATACGGCGCTGTCCTTTATGACATGGGCCCCTGTCCTCTTTATATCCTGTAAAACCGGACAGCGACACCATCGGCTGCTGCCGCTTATCTGTGATGTATATGGAAAGGCCAGATTCCGCGTGCCGACCGGCGTGCTCAACGACGTAATAGGAGACGCGACCGCGGCGGTGGAGCCGCCCTCCGATAAGGGGCGGAGACTTCGCATCTACTACGCGACACAGGTTGACGTCGCACCTCCGACGTTCGTTCTTTTCGTCAACCATCCGGAGCTTATGCCTGTTTCGTATATACGGTATCTCGAAAACTATCTGAGAAAAACATTCGATTTTACCGGAACACCTATCCGCATGAGCTGCCGGAGCCGGGGAGAGGATAGATAATATGCATCCGATCGTCCGTTATGTCATACTTGCCGTCGCCTCCTATCTTATGGGGAGCGTATCGGTTGCGGTGTTCATCAGCCGGAAAGCCGGAGGATTCGATATCCGGGAAAAGGGAAGCGGCAACGCCGGATCCACGAACATGCTGCGCGTGATGGGCATCAAGTGGGGCGTGATCACGCTGCTCATCGACATGGCAAAGGGCGCCCTGCCCACGCTCGCCGGCCTTTTGTGGGCCGGATATACGGGCGCATACGTAGCGGGAGGCGCGGTGCTGCTCGGGCACGCCTTTCCGGTATTCGAGCGCTTCCGGGGCGGCAAGTGCGTAGCCTCGTCGGGCGGCGTGCTGCTGGTTCTCCATCCTCTGCTCACGCTCGCCGCGCTCGCGATAGACTTCGCGATCATGTTTGCAAGCCGCATCGTTTCTCTTGGGACGATCATCATATTCATCCTCTACCCTATCGGCGCGTTTCTCGTCTCCGGACCTGCGCACTTCGGATGGTTCGCGCTGGGAGTCAGCATACTGGTGCTCATACTGCACCGAAGCAATATCAGGCGGCTCCTCTCCGGTACCGAAAAGAAGCTGAAGCCCCCGGAAAAATAACAAACCACACGTAAGCCACGCGGGATGCCCGGCCGGTTTTTCATATTTCCACTTTCCTCTCATATATATTAGTAAACGTGAAGTTATGCCCGGAAAAGAGGAGTGGGATCATGGAGAAATATGACGTTTACCAGCAGATTTCCCAAAGAACCGGCGGGAACATACAGATCGGCGTGGTGGGCCCGGTCCGCACAGGTAAATCTACGCTTATAAAACGGTTCATGGATCTCCTGGTAATGCCGGGGATGGCGTCGAGCTGGCATAAGCAACGGGTTACGGACACGCTGCCCCAGTCGGCGGCGGGACGCACGATCATGACCACCCAGGTGCAGTTCGTGCCCAGCGAGGCTGTAGACGTAAGCCTTTCGGACGGCGTGACCTGCAGCGTTCAGCTTATTGACTGCGTGGGCTACATGGTGGACGGCGCGATGGGCCATATCGAGGACGGGGTCCCCCGGATGGTGCGCACTCCCTGGTTCGACGAGGAAGTATCCTTCGAGGTTGCCGCTGAAACCGGCACCCGCAAGGTGATCCGGGAGCATGCCACCATCGGGCTGGTCGTCACGACCGACGGAAGCATTACCGAGATTCCCCGGGAAAACTACCGCGCCGCCGAGGAGCGGGTGATCAGCGAGCTCAAGGAGCTGGGCAAGCCCTTCGCGGTGGTGCTCAATTCCACGCATCCCGACGCGGACGCCACGATGGCGCTGCGGGACTCCCTCTATGAGAAATATGATGTGCCGGTGCTCGCGCTGGACGTGCTGCATATGCGCGAAGCCGAGATCGAGGATCTTCTGGCCCAGGTACTCTACGAATTCCCGGTCCGCCGCATGAGCATCGACGTGCCGCGGTGGATACGCAGGCTTCCCCGGAACCACTGGCTGTGGTTGCTGCTCCTCGGGCTCCTCGCGCAGGGCGGACGGAACATGGTCCGGCTGCGCGACTATCAGGACGTGCTGGCAGCCTTTGGCGAGGCGGAGGAGCTGGACGGTCTTCGCATATGGGCCATTCACCCCGAGAACGGCACCATCGAGGCGAAGGTGGAGGCGCCTACTCGGCTTTACTACCGGGTGCTCAGCGAGGAGTGCGGCTGCGAAATATCCGACGAGAGCCAGCTTATGGCGATAATGAGCGAACTTACGCACGCGAAAAGAGAGTACGACCGGATGTCGGGCGCGCTGGCTCAGGTCAAGCTCACCGGGTACGGCGTGGTCCCGCCCTCCCTCGATGACCTGGAGCTGGAGGAGCCGCAGCTCGTCCGCAGGGGCGGGCAGTTCGGCGTACGGCTCCGGGCGCGCGCCCCATCCTGGCACATCATGCAGGTGGATATCGATACCGAGGTTTCGCCGGTCGTCGGGACCGAGCGGCAGGGCGCGGATATGGTGGATTACCTCATGAAGGAATTCGAGGAGAATCCCGCGAGCATCTGGAAAACCGAGTTTTTCGGCAAATCCCTCCAAGATCTGGTCGGCGAAGGGCTCAACCAGAAACTGCACGCGATGCCCTCCGGCGCGCAGGCCAAGCTCCGGAACACGCTTTCCCGCATCGTAAACCATGGAGGAAGCGGCGGGCTGCTGATCGTATTTCTTTGATCGAAGCGCTCATAAAAGCCAGCCTGACGAGGCTGGCTTTTTCTTTTATTTTAACCTATATGCTTCGGCCGGTGCCCATAAAGAATACGGCGATCGTTCCCGGCCCCGCGTGGGAACCGATGACAGGTCCGATCGGATTGATCGTGATGTCCCGGATATTTATCCGCTCGCGAATCATATCAGCCACCGTGCGCGCTTCCTCGAGCGCGTCGCCGTGATTGATAAAAAGGGTCTGTTGTTCGGGATCCACAATGGTCTGTGCTGTCCGTTCCACCAGACTGCGCAGCGCATTTCGCCGCCCCTTGACCTTCTCGACCGGAACCAGCTTCCCCTCGTCGCTGACATGAAGGACGGGCTTGATGGACAGGATCGTGCCCAAGAACGCCGACGTCGTGGAAAGCCGTCCGCCCCTGCGTAGATGGTTAAGATTATCTACGGTGAACCAGTGAACCGCGCGCAGCTTCTCATCATCCACCCAGGCTACGAGTTCGTCGTAACCCATGCCCTCCTCTTTCTTCTGCTGGGCGAGCGTCACGAGCATTCCAAAGCCCATACAGGCGCACAGGCTGTCGATGACCGTGATGCGGCGATCGGGGAACTGCTCGCGCAGGTCGCCCGCGGCGATCATCGCGTTCTGGCAGGTCCCGCTCAGCGCCGAGGAAAAAGCGATGTACAGTATGTCCTCGCCCTTCTCAAGGCAGGGCGTGAATGCCTCCAGGAATCGCTGCACGTTAATGAGGGATGTCGTCGAAATGGAGCCCCTGCGCATCCGGCCATAGAAATCCTCCATCGATATCGAAACCCAGCCGTCGTCCCTGTATTCTTTCCCATCGAGCGAATAGGTAAGCGGCAATACCGTTAAATCATCGTGCTTCTTAATGTATTCTGCGGGCAGGTCGGAACAGCTGTCGGTAAAAATCCTGTATGTCATGGGCCATCCCTCCAGTTTCGCCGGGTTGCGGCGCGGTTCCATTGTAAAAGAAATGTATCAAAAAGGCAATACTTTTTCTTATATTTTTTTGCTGTTCACAGCTTTTTCACCGATACTCATCTCTTAAAGCACTATAATATAAATTTCCCCAGATCCTTTTCCCGTGCGATACGCCTGAGGTGGCGCCGGACATACTCCGCGTCAAGAACCATATCCACCATTGGGTGCGTGCCGCTGGCGTTAAACGATATATCCTCGAGCAGGTTCTCCATGATCGTGTGCAGGCGGCGCGCGCCGATATTTTCGCTGGTCTCGTTGGCAAGGTAAGCGTATTCGGCGATCGCGTCCAGCGCATCGGGCGTGAAGGATACCCGTACGTGATCGACCTCCAGGAGCGCAGCGTATTGCTTTGTGATCGCGTTCTCGGGCTGAACGAGTATCTTTTTAAAGTCCTCGACCGTCAGGCTGGAGAGCTCCACCTTGATCGGGAACCGGCCCTGCAGCTCGGGTATGAGATCCGACATTTTGGACATATGAAAAGCGCCCGCGGCGATAAACAGGATATAATCTGTCTTGACCGGGCCGTGCTTGGTGACGACGGTCGTGCCCTCCACGAGGGGCAGTATGTCGCGCTGCACGCCCTCGCGCGATACGTCCGGGCCGCTTCCCGTACCGCGGCCTGCGATCTTGTCGATTTCGTCGATGAATATGATGCCGTGCTTTTCGGCGGCCTCGATGGCTTTGGCTTTCACCTCGTCCATGTTGATGAGCTTCTGCGCCTCGTCCTGCTCGAGAAGACGACGCGCTTCCTGTACCGTGACGTGGCGGCGCTTCTTCTTCCGGGGGATGATCCCGCCCAGCATCTCGCTGATATTTAGCTCCATGCCCATGCCGGGAATCACTTCGGTTCCCTCGTGGGTGTCCTCGATCTCGATATCGACATATTCATTCTCAAGCTCGCCGGCCCGCAGCCGGGCGAGCATCTCCTGCCTCCGCGCGCGCACGGTCTCCCGCTCGGTCTGTTCCTCAGGCGTTTCGGAAGCGGCTGGCCGCTGCATTCCTGCGAAGATCGAGCCCAGCGCGTTTCCTTCGGATTTTCTTCTAAGCGGCAGTATCGCGTCCAGCAGTCTTTTTTCGGCTGCTGCGCGCGCGCGCCCGCGGACTTTTTCCATCTCCTGCGTCTTGACAAGCCAGATGGCATCCTCCACCAGATCCCTGACCATCGACTCGCAGTCGCGCCCCACATATCCCACCTCGGTGAACTTTGTTGCCTCGACCTTGACGAACGGCGCCTTGACCAGCTTGGCAAGCCGCCGGGCGATTTCGGTTTTTCCGACGCCTGTAGGCCCCATCATGATGATGTTCTTCGGCGTCACCTCGTCCTGTATCTCAGGGGGAAGCTTGCTGCGCCGATAACGGTTGCGCAGCGCGATCGCCACGGCCCGCTTTGCCTCGGTCTGTCCGACGATGTATTTATCCAGCGCCTCGACGATCTCATGCGGCGTCATGTCGCTCACGGTTTTCTCTCCTCCCCTACTGTTTCCAGCGTGATATTATGGTTTGTAAATACGCATATATCGCCCGCAATGCCTATCGCTTTGCGTACGATTTCTATCGCCGATAGATCGGTATTTTCCCTCAGCGCCTTGGCGGCAGCCAGCGCGAAATTCCCGCCCGCTCCGATGGCTGCGATACCGTCGTCCGGGTCGATGACCTCCCCGCTCCCCGACAACACCAGCAGTTCGTCCTTGTCGGCCGCGATGAGCATGGCCTCGAGCTTGCGGAGTATCTTGTCCTCCCGCCAGTCCTGCGCAAGCTCCACCGCGGCGCGCTTGAGATTGCCGCTGTACTGCTCCAGCTTTCCCTCGAAGCGCTCGCACAGCGTAAATGCGTCGGCGACCGAGCCTGCAAAGCCCACGATCACCTGATCATGGTACAGACGGCGCACCTTTTTCGCGTTCATTTTCATGATCGTATGCTGCCCGCTCGTTACCTGGCCGTCCCCGGCCATGGCGCACAGCCCGTTTTTCCGAACAGCCACGATGGTGGTTCCCTGAAAAGACATCGTCGTCACTCCCTTCGATTTGATCGAATCCATGATTCGACGGCGGTCAGCGCGCGCGCCGCCATCGCTCTCCCCCGTTCCCGCTTGCCCCGGATCTCTTCGGGCAGGGGGGTTAGAAGCCCCAGATTGGCGTTCATCGGGTCGAGCCGGGCAAGGCCCGGATCGGTTACGTATGCGGCCATCGCGCCGATCATCGTTTCCCTACCAAAGTCCGGTTCCGGCAGGCCCGAAAGCCTGCGCGCCAGCGACAGCCCCGCCAGCAGTCCCGACGCCGCCGACTCGACGTAGCCTTCCACGCCCGTGATCTGGCCCGCATAATAGAGATCCTCCCGGCCGCGGAACCGGTAATTCCCGGTCAGGCACCGCGGCGAGTCGATGTATGTATTGCGGTGCATGACGCCGTACCGCACGAACTCAGCCCGCTCGAGACCGGGTATCATCGAGAATACGCGTTTCTGTTCGCCGAATTTCAGCCTCGTCTGGAATCCGACGATATTATAAAGCGTAGCGGCGCTGTCGTCCTGTCGCAGCTGAACGACCGCAAAGGGCCGCTTGCCCAGTTTGTCGCGAAAGCCTGTCGGCCGGAGCGGACCGAACGCCATCGTGCGGTAACCCCGCCGCGCGATCTCCTCGATCGGCATGCATCCCTCAAAAACCCGCATCGTCTCGAAATCATGAAGCGGCGCCTGCTGGGCGTCGATCAGCGCGCGGTAGAATGCGTCATACTCCTCATGGGTCATGGGACAGTTTATGTAGTCCTCTCCCCGGCCATACCGCGAGCCGCGAAACGCCCGGCTCATGTCGATGGACTCGGCCGTTACGATGGGCGCGACCGCGTCATGGAAATAAAGCAGGTCGGTTCCTATGAGCGCGGCGATCGCGCCCGCCATGGGCGCCGACGTCAGCGGCCCGGTCGCGACGACGCACGGGCCGTCGGGTATCGCGTCCATCTCCCGGCAGACCATATGAATATGCGCGTGGCTGCGCAGCATGGCCCCGACGGTCCGCGAGAAGCCCTCCCTGTCCACCGCCAGCGCTTCCCCTGCAGGCACCCTGTTTTGATCGGCGGCAGCCAGTATCAGGCTGCCCAGACGGCGCATCTCCTCCTTGAGCATCCCCACCGCGCTCTCGATCCGATCGGAGCGCAGCGAATTGCTGCACACGAGCTCCGCCGGGGTATCCAGCGCGTGCGCCGGCGTCTTTTTCGCGGGCTTCATGTCGATGAGTTCGACCATCACGCCCGCCTGCGCCAGCTGCCAGGCGGCCTCGCAGCCCGCAAGCCCCGCCCCGACTACGGTGGCTCTCACAGCGAATACACCCTCCCGGGAAGCTGTACGATCATGCCTTTCATCTCCATCATCGAAAGGATCGCGGCGAGCTGGGGCACCGAAAAGTCGGTCATCTCGAATATCCGATCGAACGTCGTCTCTCCGTCCTCGAGTATTTCCAGCACCGTGGCCTCCTCGTGGTTTGCGGGCTGTATGCGCGGCGTCCCCGGCGCATCGGCGCTTCTGCGCACCCATCCGTAGTACTGGAGTATGTCATCGCTGGAGGTGGCCATCTGGCACCCGGATTTGATGAGGTTGTTGGGCGTCACGCTGGTCGGGGAATTGACCGGCCCCGGCACCGCGAATATGTCCCGACCCTGATCCAGCGCGAAGTCTACGGTAAAGAGCGTTCCGCTGCGCTGTCCGGCCTCTACCACGACGATGCCGCTGGCCAGACCGCTGATGATCCGATTCCGGGCAGGGAAGTTCCCCGGAGCGGGCGGGGTTCCGGGCTTGTACTCCGACAGGATCAGTCCCCTGTCCACGATCCGGTCGTAGAGCCCCTGCTGCTCCCGCGGATAGACGATGTCCACCCCGCAGCCCAGCACCGCGATCGTATCACCGCCTCCCTCCAGACACCCCCGGTGGCAGATGCCATCGATGCCGCGCGCCAGACCCGATACGACGGTGACTCCGTTCTCGCCTAGGCCGCGCGATATCTGTGTGGCTACCTGCTCGCCGTAGCGCGTTGGCTGCCGGGTTCCGACCATCGATATCATGCGCTTGCCCGACAGCAGGCCCACGTTTCCGTGCGCGTACAGAACAAAAGGCGCGTCGTATATGCCCAGCAGCGGCTCGGGGTACTCGGGATCGCACTGGCACACCGCTCGGATTCCCTTTTCGTCCAGCGCGCGAAGGATCCTCTCGATCGCCGCGGCGGTGGCGGACTCCCGCAGGCGCGCGGCCGTGGCGTCGTCCAGCATCGGCATGGGGCGCCCCGCCTGCGCCTGGCGAAAAACCTCCGCCGGATCGTCGAACGCGTTCATCAGCTTTTTGAAGCGCATCGGGCCTACGCCGTCTACGTGCGAAAGCCAGATCCAGTACTGCCTGCCCTCCTCTGCCATGCCTACCTCCAGTATTTCCGGTCAAGGCTGCGGTACTGTACAGCCTCCGCCAGATGCTCGGATCTGATGCGCTCGGACCCCGCCAGATCGGCGATCGTGCGGGCTACGCGGAGGATGCGTCCGTATCCCCGGCCGCTCAGATTCAGCCGGACGAACATCCGCTCCATCAGGGCGTGCGATTCCTCGTTGAGGGCGCAGTACGTCCTCTGATGGCGGTTATTCATCTGCGCGTTGCTGAATATCCCGGCGTCCCGGAAACGCCGGTTCTGCACCTCGCGCGCGGCGTTGACCCGCTCCCGGATCGTCGCGGACGGCTCAGCGTCCCGCTCAGAGGTAAGCTCCGCGTACTCCAGCGCGTCCACCTCGATATGTATGTCGAACCGGTCCAGCATGGGCCCGCTGATGCGGCCCAGATACCGCTGTATCTGGTGGGGCGTACAGGAACACTGCTGGGTGCGCGAGCCGAAATGTCCGCAGGGGCACGGGTTCATCGAAGCGACCAGCATAAACCGTGATGGAAAGACTACCGATCCGTTCGCGCGCGTGATCGTGACATGGCCATCCTCGAGCGGCTGGCGCATCGCCTCCAGCACGGTGCGCTCGAACTCCGGAAGCTCGTCGAGGAACAGCACGCCGAAGTGAGCCAGGCTGATTTCGCCTGGATGCAGGCGCTGCCCCCCGCCCGTCAGCGAAACCGCCGACGCTGTATGGTGCGGCGCGCGGAAAGGCCGAGCGGTTAAAAGCCCCTGCCGGGGCGGGAGCGTCCCCGCGATGCTGTGGATCTTGGTGACTTCGAGCGCCTCCTCGAACGTGATGTCGGGCAGGATCGAGGGAAGGCTCCGCGCCAGCATCGTCTTTCCCGAGCCGGGCGGGCCGATCATGAGCACGTTGTGGCCGCCTGCCGCGGCCACTTCCAGCGCCCGCTTGGCGATGTGCTGCCCGCGTATGACCGCAAAGTCGGCCTGCTCCTGCCGCGCCTCGCGCAGCGCCTGCCACGTAACCGGCACCACCGCTTCGGCGGCCCGCTCTCCGCGCAGCACCGCTGCCAGTTCGCCCAGCGTGCCCACGGGTATCGCGCGTATGTTCTCGATGCAGGCGGCTTCGGGCGCGTTGTCGGCGGGTATGAAAATCCGCTCGACGCCAAGCTGCCTGGCCGCGATGACCATGGGCAGCATGCCGCTGACCGGGCGCACGCCGCCGTCCAGAGACAGCTCCCCGATAAATGCCGCATCCTGCACGGCTTCGGTGGGGACTTGTCCGGTCGCCGCCAGCAGGCACACGGCGATCGGAAGGTCGTATATCGGACCTTCCTTGCGCGTGTCGGCGGGCGCCAGATTCACGGTGATGCGCCGCGTCGGGAACTCGAGTCCCGTATTGCGCAGCGCCGCCCGCACCCGCTCGCGGGATTCCTTGACGGCCGCGTCGGGAAGCCCCACGGTCTCAAAGGCCGGGAGCCCGTTGGAGATATCGGCCTCGACCCGCACCGCGTAGCCATCCACTCCGCTCAATCCCAGGCTGATGACGCCGGCGATCATCGCATTCCTCCGTCCTTAGTATGTAAAATACCAGGTAGGCAGCCACCGCATCGTCCTGCCCAGCCATGACGGGATGGGAAGGCCCGACATCACCGGGTAGAACCACAGGAACAGCAACAGCACGACGCCCAGATAGATGAGCACTCTCTTTTTCCCGTCAGGCCGCCCGATGTACCGCTCCCTAATATAATAGACGACGGCGAATATGATGAAGGGCACCGACGCGAAATAATGGTAAATGAACATCGACCGGGGCACCAGCACCCAGGGGAGATACTGCGCGAGGAACCCAATCGCCACAAACAGGCCCAGCGGTTCGGCCGCTCTCCTGCGTGCCGTGCGCATGAGGAGCGCCACCATCGCGACCAGACCGGGCCACCAGACCGCGGGGTTTCCCATCGTCGCGATGGAGCCCATCCAGCCCGGCGCAAGGTAGGTGTTCTGGTAGAACCACATCGGCTTCCATATGACAGGCCACTGGTACCAGGGCGACTGGAAAAAGTGGTCATCCACGAGCCTGGAGTGGTAGTTGAACATATTGATCTGATTCTGCCATACATCCCGGAGATCGTGGCCCGCGCCGGTCACATTAAGATACGGTATGTAGGAGGCTATGTATATTCCCGCCGGGATGATGATGAAGAACAGCACGCACCACAGCAGGGTCACGATCACATTGCGCGGGAAACGCCGACGGATGCGCCGCGCCTCGGATTCTCCGATCCCGGCTCTCCCGGCGTCGGAAGCCGCGCGAAACTCCTGCCAGCGCATCCACAGACTGTAGAAGAACAGCACCGCCAGCCCGGCCCCGGCGTACAGGCAGATCCATTTGCTGGCTGCGCCCAGCCCGAAGAATATGCCCGAAAGACCCAGCGGGACGAGCGTCCGCATGAGCGGCGTATTGTTAAAGCTCATCCTGTAGTAGATATACATGCAGGCATACATGCACAGTATGAAGAACACGCCGTACGTGTCGATGGTGGCGATGCGCGTCTGCGTGAAATGCATAAAGTCGAACGTCATGAGGAACGCGGCGATGAACGCAAGCCGCGAGTCGCGGAACAGGGCTTTCCCCAACAGATACATGACCGGTATCATCAGCACGCCAAAGAGCGCGCCCATGAAGCGCCAACCGAACGGCGTCATGCCGAAAAGCACCACGCCCAGGCTGATGATGTCCTTGCCAAGAGGCGGATGCGTGTTCTCGTAGGGCTCGATGCCGTTCAGATGCTCCCAGGCCGTCCGCGCGTGGTAGATTTCGTCGAAATAGGTGCCGTTCATCTGGCTGGGGTATTCGGGCGTAAGCTGCTGCTCGTCAAAGAGTAAGAGCGGCCCGCCTTCTTCCCTGGCGTTTATGTCGGTCACCGCTTTAACGGGTATATTCCTGCCCTCCGCGTCCTTAAAGGCCATTTCGATCAGCCGGAGCGTGGGCTTTTCGATCGTGACGCGCACCGCGCTTCCGGTCATCGCTTCGGGCGCGATGAACCATTTATACAGCTCGTTGCTCCAGTCGGAGTAGGGCTCCTGCGTAAAGTCTACCACTGCGGCCTGCGTCCACGCCCCCGACGCGTCGCGCGTCTCGAAGCGCATCTTCGCAGCCGATGAAGACAGCCCCCGGTAATACCAGATCTCCGCGATCTCTCTTTCCCCGTCGAACTCGGCTACGAAGGATTCCCCGGTACGGCTGGCCTTCCACATCGTCTGCGGGACGCGAAGATCGCCCAGATAGGTAAAGGCGAGCACCGCGTATACCGCGGTCAGCACGCCCATCGCCAGCCAGTCCCTGCGCGTCATGCGCATATCGTGCGTGTATTTCCAGTTCGTGATGCGCGCGGCCGCACGCTCATCCGGGGAAGGCGCTGCCCCGGCGCGGGCATCAGGCGCGCGCCCGCCCTGCTCCGGTACAAGGAGCCCGCAAAGGCGCTCCCTGACGCGGCCAGTCATCCGGGGGGCAATTCTTCCGAACGCCATCGCCAGCATCGCTATGTATCCGCCCATCATCAGCGCCGACAGCGTGAATATCACGCCATCCCCGTTGACGAGGTGTTCGTTGGCCAGCGTCAGCGCGATGTTCACGAACTGGGTCAGGCTGAAGAGTATATAAAGGCGAAGATGATGTCTATCGCGTATGAGTATCGACGAGAGCAGCAGCAGTATGAGCGCGGGGTACATGTACCGCTCGTGCATCCGCCCTCCCAGGCCGAATATGCCGGTTACGAGCATCGCGGCGTAGAAGAATATGTGCTCGCGGCTCCTGTCGCGAAGCGCCGCGATCAGAAAGACGAGGCAGGCAGCCACGATGCCCACCGTTCCCCAAATGCTTGCCGGGATCCCCAGGAGCTTGATGGTATCGGGCTTCCAGAGCAGTCCCATGAGTCCGTAGACATTGCAGGCGCTCAGCGAGGTGTACCGGTAAAAGCCCATGGTCCCCGTATATTTGTCGATGATCCACCAGAAGTCCTGTCCCTGCCGGAAGGGAAGCACCACCGCCGCCGCCAGCGCCAGCCCCGAAACGACGCTGATCGCGAATGCGCGCAGCGCCTTCTTCCAGCCCTGCTCGATCCAAAAGTGTATGAACACGACCAGCAGGACCGGCCCGAACAGCAGCATCTGGGGCTTGATGAGAGCGCCCAGTACGAATGCCACCGACGCCCACACGATCTTCCGCTCGTACAGGAGCCACAGGTACGCGACCACGACCAGCGCCAGCAGCGAATCGATCTGCCCCCATGCGGCGGTATTGGTAAGCGTAGCCGGGTTCATGAGATAAAGCCCTGCGAGCGCCACGGCCGGAACACTGCCAAGGCGCTTGTGGGCTGCTTTATAAATCAGGTACCCGAGCGCCAGGTCGGCCGCGATCGCGGGCAGTTTGACCATGACCAGGAATATCGGTGAGCTGGACGGGATGCCCAAGAGCAGCCGGATCTTGCCGATGACCCACAGCACGATCATATACCCGGGCGGATAGTCGCAGAAATTACCCCGGGCATACAGTCCCCACAGGCCGTTTTCGGCGGTGTCGTTGGCCCAGCCCATCCAGCAGGCGATGTCGTTCGGGTATCCGGTGATCACAGCGCCGATCCCCACGCGCAGCGCCAGCGCCAGACCCATGAGGACCCACAGCGCAGCCGGAGCCGCCTCGTGGTCGCGAGGCTCTCCCGAAAATCGCACGAATCGGCGTATTACAATCATGGCAGCCGCCAGGAACAGCGCGGCGATGAGCAGGATAGGCCGGATATACTGATACTTGTTCATCAGGCCCGCAGGATCATCTTCTGTCTCGGGCATCGACTCAAACGACTGCTCCTCGTATCCCGCCGGTACGGCGTCTGCTTTCCTGAGTGACAGGCCGTCGAAAGCCGCGCGTCCCATGGCCTCTCCGGCGTAACCGCCCAGCCGCACGCATACGATGAGCTCGGTCTGCCGCGGGCCGGTGCGTCCGTAGAGCGCGACATGCTCCCACTGTCCTGCGGTATCGAAAACCGGGTCGGTATAGATAAATGTGTTTTCGAGTGACAGATTCGCGCCCCATCCGTCCTGTACGCCCTCGGCCATTATGTATCCCGAAAGGCAGTAAAGCGTATCGGGCTCGACCGAAACCTTCTGCTGGTACCGTGCGTCGTTGCTCTCCGCGTTTACAAGCACCACGGCCTGCCCCGACCGGCCGGTCGTAAAGGAGGTTTCGGTATAGCCTTCCTCGTAATTATAAAGCTTCAGCTTCCAGCCTTCGGGCGCTCCGTCGGATACCGACTCGAACTCCGGATTGACGAGAAGGTTTTCACCGTCAGCCACGGCTGCCCCGGGCGCTGCCAGTATGAGCATAAGCGCCGCGGCCAGCGCGAATACGATCCGTTTGCTGTCCATCACGATCTCCCGTATCTTTAGAATCCCGTGCTGCCGAAAGCGTCCCGGATATGCCGGATCCGGAAACCCTCGCGGGCGTAAAGCAACTCGATCACGTCGAACCGGGCCGGCGCTTCCTCCATCCCCCGCTCCTGCAGGAATGCCAGCGCCGCCCGGATGATATGCTCCTGCTTGCGGGCAGTCACAGACTCGGCCCCGCTCCCTGCCCTCTGGCTGCGGCGGGTTTTGACCTCGGCAAACACCACGGTTTCGCCGTCCAGCGCGATGAGGTCTACCTCACCCTGACGGGTGCGGTAGTTCCGGGCGACGATACGGCAGCCAAGGCTTTCGAGGTAGCGCCCGGCAGCCTGCTCTCCGCTCCTTCCCAGCTCGCGGGTTTTCACAGTATCCCCCGGATGAAGCTCCTGCGGTGTATCGCACAGGGCCCCAGCCTTCGCAGCGCATCGATATGCTCTGGCGTGCCATAGCCCATGTTCCGCTCAAACCCGTAACCGGGGAAGCGGCGCGAATACTCGATCATCATCGCGTCCCGGGCCTGTTTGGCGACGATCGAAGCCGCGCTCACCAGATAGCAGAGGCCGTCCCCGCGGACGACGCCCTGGTGGCGCACCGGTATGTTTAGGTTTTCCAACGCGTCGACCAGTATGTAATCGGGCTGCTCCCGCATCGCTCCGACCGCGCGCTCCATCGCCAGCCGCGTGGCCTTTAATATATTGATCCGGTCGATGACGTCGCGCTCCACCACGCCGATGCCGATCGCCGTCGCGCTGCGCTCGATATGGCGCAGCAGCTCCGCGCGCTTTTTTGCGGAAAGGCGCTTCGAATCGTCCACGCCTTCGATAGGATTGTCGATGGGCAGTATCACGCAGGCAGCCACCACGGGACCTGCGAGCGGGCCACGGCCAACCTCATCCATACCGGCCAGCAGCCGGTATCCCTGCGCGAACAGCGACCGCTCATAAGCGAGCCGATCGTCAAGCGTCAGCGTCTGCGCCATTTGTCTCCTCTTCCCCGGGCCGCTCCAGCGACACGGCTCCCAGTTTTCCCATCCGGAACTCATGCAGGACCGTCGCCGCGCCCCGCTCCTCGTCGGGCTCGCCGCCTCCCGCAAGGAACCCTCTCCTGCGGCATATCTCCGACAGCAGCTCCCGCGGCGGAAGCTCCTGCACCAAATTCGCCTCGATACGGTACCGCCCGGCCAGGAGATCCGGGTACGTCCGGGCCAGCTCCTCGAGAAGCAACAGGCTCAGTCCCGGTATATCGGTGGTCTCGTCGCGCACCGCGCCGGTGATGGCCAGATGGCGCGCGCTTACCGGATCCTCAAGCTTGGGCCACAGTAGCCCCGGCGTGTCGAGAAGCTCCAGATACGGCGTGATGCGGACGCGCTGGCGGCCACGGGTCACGCCGGGTTTTCCCCCGGTTCGGGCCGCGCCGCTTCCCGCAAGGCAGTTGATCAGCGTCGATTTGCCCACGTTTGGAATCCCTGCCACCATCACGGTGAACGTCTTGCGGACGCCCCGGGTTTCCAGCGCTCGCCGCGCATCAGGAGCGATCGCGCGGTCGATGCACGCGAGTATCCTCTTTTTCGCGCCGACCGATACCGCCGCGACGGCCGCAGCGGGCATACCATCGGCCTCGAATCGCGCGATCCACTGCTTCGTGACGGCCCTATCGGCCAGATCCGACTTGTTAAGCACCGCGACGCGCTTTTTTCCGGCAAACAGGTCGTCGAAGTCCGGGTTCCGGGATGCGCGGGGAGCGCGGGCGTCCAGCACCTCGACCACCAGATCGATGCGCGCCAGATTCTCCTCGATCATGCGCCGCGCGCGGGTCATGTGCCCCGGATACCAATGAATGTCCAACCGGATGCCTCCTTAAAACCGGGACGCTTATGCCCCGGTTCTCACAGCCCTTTTATTATAAAACATATTGGCGTAAAAATCCAATAAAATGAGCGATGCCCGCGGGCCGAACAGTAACGGTCGTGGGAATACCGGCTCGTGTATCCGGATTTCATATATAAAGAGTTTTAAATAAAAATCAGGCGGGACATCGTCCCGCCCTGCGGCTAATACGCGGTATGATCCTTCGTACCGGCAGGTTCGCCGTGACGGCCAGCCATCGGCGTGTATTTGCGTCTTGCCGTAACGCTTTTGTACGCGGGCCGGATGATCTTGCCCGCGTTGAGGAGCTCCTCGATGCGGTGGGCGCTCCATCCTGCGATCCGCGAGATCGCAAAAAGCGGCGTGAAGAGCTCGGGCGGTATGTCCAGCATCCGGTAAACGAACCCCGAATAAAAATCGACGTTCGCGCTCACGCCCTTGTACATGCGGCGCTTCCGGGCGATCGTTTCGGGCGCGAGCCGCTCCACCAGCTCATACAGGCGGTACTCCTCCTCCAGGCCCTTTTCCCGGGCGAGCGCCTCGACATACTTTTTAAAGAGCAGCGCCCTGGGGTCCGACAGCGAATAGACGGCATGACCGATCCCGTATATAAGACCCGACCGATCGAACGCCTGCCTGTCCAGCAGCCTGAAAAGATAATCGCGCACCGCATCCTCGCTGGTCCAGTCGGATACCTCGCGCTTCATGTCCTCCATCATCTGCAGCACCTTGAGATTCGCGCCTCCGTGCCGCGGCCCCTTAAGCGAGCCGATCGCGGCCACGATGGACGAATACGTGTCTGTACCCGTCGAAGTCGCCACGTGGATGATGAACGAGGAATTATTGCCCCCGCCGTGCTCGGCGTGAAGCACCAGCGACAGATCCAGCAGCCGGGCCTCCAGCTTCGTGTACTGCGAATCGGCACGGAGCATGTGGAGGATATTCTCGGCCGTCCCAAGCTCCGGAGACGGGCTGTGTATGATAAGGCTCTGGTTCCTGTGGCAATGGACGCATGCCTGATACGCATATACCGCCAGCTGCGGAAAGCAGGCAATGAGCTTGAGGCACTGGCGCAGCACATTGGGTATGCTGATATCGTCGGCCCGCTCGTCGTAGCTGTACAGCGCAAGCACCGAGCGGGCCAGCGCGTTCATCACATCGGGACTCGACGATTTGAGTATGATTCCGCTTAAAAACTCCTCAGGCAGCGCACGGCAGCTGGCGAGCATCCGCATAAAGCGCTCAAGATCGTGCCGCGCGGGCAGCTCGCCCATCAGCAGCAGATAGCATGTTTCCTCATACCCGGGCCGGTCCTCGGCGAGAAATCCATTGACCAGGTCCTCGATGTCGATGCCCCTGTAATAGAGCTTGCCCTGCGTGGGAATGAGCTCGTTTTCATCGAGAATGTGTCCGCGCACCTCTCCGATGCGGGTAAGCCCCGCCAATACGCCCTTTCCGCTCACGTCGCGCAGCCCCCGCTTGACGTCATACCACGCGTACAGCTCCGGGTCGATTCTGCCGCCCGACTCGACCCTGCGCGCAAGCCGGGCGATCTCTTGTTCGTCGAATTGGGAATATCCGTTTTGCATTGCGTACCTGCCTTTCAATTTATTCTGGAACAGCATTGGAGATTTCAAACCGCTTTCCTTCCCAGTTGTGGAACACCGCTTTTTCAGAGCCGATATAGCTGAGATAATTGGGCAGTACCGGCGTCTTTCCAAGACCGCGGGGGCCGTTGACGATGTATGTCGGGATCGCCATGCCCGACGTGCGGCCGCGCAGGGATTCGATGATATCCAGTCCCTCCTCGATGCGCACCCAGAAATGGGAAGTGCCCCGGACGGTCTTTGGATGGAATATATAGTACGGCTTTACCCGCAGAGACAGGAGCGCCTGGTTAAGCCTGCGCACCGTAAATGCGTCGTTGTTGACACCCTGCAGGAGCACCATCTGATTGCCCAGCGGCACCCCGGCGTCGGCCAGCCTGGCGCATGCCTGTTTTGATTCCCGCGTAATTTCCCTGGGACTGTTGAATTGGGTATTTACGTACACGGGATGGTGTCTTCTAAGGATCCGCGTCAGCTCGCCGGTAATGCGCTGGGGCAGCGTAACAGGGGTGCGCGTGCCAAAGCGCACGATGTCCACATGCGGTATCCGCCTCAGCTCGCCCAGCAGCCAGTCGATCGCTTCGTCGGGCAGCATGAACGCATCGCCGCCCGTTATAAGGACATCCCGAATCTCGGAATGCCAACGGATATACCCGAGAGCCCTCTCAAGCTGGTCGCGGGTAGCGTGCGTGTCGTGCTTGCCGATCAGCCTGCGCCTCTGGCAGAAACGGCAGTACATGCCGCACTGGTTTGTGACCTTGATGATGAGGCGATCGGGATAGCGTCTCGTAATGAGCTCCTCGGGCGTCCATCCCTCCTCGTCCAT
>JBMNNN010000072.1:0-9447 GCA_050942555.1 Christensenellales bacterium | reverse complement strand
CCCAGACATATACCGCGCTCAGGGACGCCGGGTACAGGGATGTGCGCATCTATGACGGCGCGTTCGAAGAATTCGCCGCCGTCGAGAATCCCCAGGTGCCTGTCGGGCCGGAGATCCCCAGCGGGCAGGACGCCTCGTAACCGACAAGAAAGGAAGAAAAGCCATGAGAAAGTATCTGATACTCACGATAGCCGTCGTCATGGCGCTCGCGGTGGCGGGCTGCTCGACCGGAGCGGGTGTTGAGGCCTCGGCCGAAGCCTATTTTGCGAACTTCGAAAGCAATCCCGCGATATCCTGGCAGGATTTCTTCGCCAAGCTCGATACCGGGGATGACCTGTTCATACTCAGCATCCGCCAGGCCGACGTCTACAATCAGGGGCATGTGAGGGGCGCGTATCTGGCCGCGTGGGGCAGCGACCTTGCGGATAAGGTGGCCATGCTGCCCACCGACAGGCCTGTGTACGTCTACTGCTACTCGGGCCAGACAGCAGGCCAGGCCGTGGCGCTCATGCGCATGCTGGGCATCGACGCGTACTCGCTGCAGTCGGGCTTCAACTACGGCGCGGTCAGGATCGAGGGCTATGAAAAGTATGTCGAAACCACGCCCCACGAGCTTCCCGATGCGAAGGCCAGGTTCAACAAGGCTACCCTCAAGTTTGTCCAGGACTACTTCCGCTCGGTGACCGACAACGCCAGCTATCAGATCAAGTCCGCCGACGCCGCCCCCCTCATCGAGGCAGGCGACCTGACCGTCATGGACATCCGCAGGGCTGAGGACTATGCCGCCGCGCATATCGAGGGCGCCGTCAACGTGCCCTTTGGCAAGGACATGCACAAGCAGTTCGAGCAGTTCAAGGGCAGGAAAGTCCTGGTGGTATGCTATACCGGCCAGACCGCCGGGCAGACCGTGGCCATCATGCGCGCCCTCGGCTACGACGCGATATCGCTGGCGTTCGGCATGAGCGAGAACGGATGGACCGGCTATGTCAAGAAGACCGCCGCCAACCGCTACTTTTCCGACTTCACCGGAAATCCCGCCGTCAAGTGGGATGAGCTTTTCGCGAAGATCGACGCGGGCGAGGAGCCTTTCATACTGAGCATACGCAGCGAATCCGACTACGCCGCCGGCCATGTAAGGAGCGCTTATCTGGCCCCGTGGGGGCCGGATCTGGGCGACCAGATCGCGCTTCTTCCCACCGACAGGCCCGTCTATGTGTACTGCTACACCGGGCAGACCGCCGGTCAGGCCGTCGCGCTGATGCGGATGCTGGGCATCGACGCGTATTCGCTGCAGTCGGGCTTCAACTCAGGCGCGACGAAGGTCGAGGGCTATGAGAAATATGTGACGACGGGAGCCGCCCCCGAGCTGCCCGACGCGGGCGCACGTTTCGAAACCGTGCTGCTGCACGCCGTCAAAGCCTACTTTAAGGGCCTGGCTGATGTGGCGGATACCCCCTACGCGAACTACAAGATCGGACTCGCCGATGCCAAAGCCGCCGCGGAAGGGGGCGAAGCCACCGTGATCGACATCCGCAAACCCGAGGATTTCACGGCTGGGCACATAGAGGGAGCCATCAATATCCCGTTTGGTCAGGGCATGCAGGAGTCCTTTGGAGATATTCCCGAGGGCAAGCTCATCATCGCCTGCTACACCGGCCAGACCGCCGGGCAGACGACCGCGGTTCTCCGGATGCTGGGCTATGACGCCGTGTCGATGCATCTGGGCATGACCGCCGGCTGGATCGCCGAAGGGCACCCGGTCGTGACCGACTGACTGTACACGTGAAAAAAGAGCCGGGAGCGCTTGCTCCGGCTCTTTTTCGTATCGGTGGTTACAGTACCTCGTCGATCATCGCAGCCAGCTTTGGCTTGGGCATCGCGCCGACCTGCTTGGCGACGACCTTTCCGTCCTTGATTATCAGCAGCGTCGGGATGCTCATGACTCCATAGCGTCTCGCAAGCTCCGGCTCCTCGTCGACGTTGACCTTACCGACCTTTATCCGGCCTTCGTATTCGTCGGCGATCTGCTCCACGATAGGGCCGACCATACGGCAGGGCCCGCACCAGGGCGCCCAGAGATCCACGAATACGGGGATCGTGCTGTTCAGCACTTCCTGATCAAAATTGGACGATGTAAGATGCATAGCGGCCATGTTTCGCTTATTCCTTTCTATCAACTCATCCGTGCGTTCCTATCATAACCCGTACCGGTACGCTTAACCGTAACAATAGTCACTGCGAAAAAAGCACCGTCATTCGCCCACCAGCCGCCTGAGCCTCCGCTCGCTGGTGATCGTAATGCGTCCCCTGGACAGCGCGATCATACCGCGTCGCTCCATGTCCTTGAGAACGCGGCTGACCACCTCGCGCGCCGTGCCGATGTCAGCGGCGATTTTCTCGTGTGTGACCGCGATGGGATTGCCGTTCTGGCGCAATATCCATGCCGCCAGCCGCTCGTCCATGCGGCCGAACGCCACCTCGCCCAGTATGACCATCAGCTCCATGAGCCGATCGGCCATCGCGCTGAATATGTAGCGCTGCCACTCGGGATCGCTGTTGAAAAGGCGGCGGAACAGCACCTGCGTCAGCACGATGACGTGCGCGTCCTCGTCCTCGACCTCCGCGATGACCGGGTAATCGACAGCGCCCATCATACAGGCTACCGTCAGCACGCACAGCTGCCCGGGCCCTACGCGGTACAGCGTCATTTCCCGGCCATCTTCCCGCAGTTGGTAGACACGGATCACGCCGCGCAAGACCATCACGACGCCCCGGCACTGCGTGCCTTCCTCAATCATGCTCGAGTAGACCGGAAACTCCAGGAATTCCGCGTTTTCGCGAAAATCCTTCCGGCTGGCATCGGACGTGTTCGCGAGAAACGGAAACCGCTCCAGCGCTTCATGGAACCTCTGCTGCATGTTGCTCCCCCTTTGTCTCGCGTAAGTTGTACGGCCGCGCCGCACAGGAGCGGTCGTCAGCTCCCAGAATATTCTACCATCCGGGATGCGGCGATGCAAGCGACGAATGCGGCCCGGCACGGTACGGGCGGTGCCGTCCGCATGCGTGCCGGGCCGCATGCCTGACATGTGCGATAGCATTTATATCGCTTTGCTGTCGTTCTCGCGGCGCGCCATCGCGATAAACTCGTCGCAGCGCATCGATCCGATATTGCCCTTGCCGCGCCGGCGCACCGCGACAGTCCCCTCCCCCATCTCCTTGTCGCCGATGACCAGCATGTAGGGTATGCGCTCCGCGACGGCCTCCCGGATCTTAAAGCCGATCTTTTCGTTGCGCAGGTCGGCGGACGCGCGCAGTCCGGCGGCCCGCAGTTTTCCCATGAGTTCATGCACATAGTCGTCCACGCGGTCGGTGATGGACAGGACGCGCACCTGCTCGGGCGACAGCCACAGCGGGAACACGCCTGCGAAGTGCTCGGTGAGTATGCCGATAAAGCGCTCGATGGAGCCGTATATGACCCGGTGCACCATGACCGGCCGCACCTCTTCGTTCCGCTCGTTGGTATAGGTCAGGTCGAAGAGCTCGGGCATCTGGAAATCCAGCTGTATCGTACCACACTGCCAGGTCCGCCCGATCGAGTCCTCCAGATGGAAGTCGATCTTCGGCCCGTAGAAAGCGCCGTCTCCCTCATTGATCTTGTAAGGCAGTCCCTTTCGGTTCAGCGCTTCCCGCAGCGTATCGGTCGCCATCTCCCACGCCTCGTCGCTGCCCATCGCGTTGTCGGGCCGCGTCGACAGCTCCAGACTGTACTTGAACCCGAATACGTCGTAAACCGATGTGGTCAGGTCGATGACGCCGTGTATCTCGTCGATCATCTGGTCCTCGCGCATGAATATATGGGCGTCATCCTGCGTGAAGCAGCGCACGCGCATGAGTCCGTGCAACGCGCCCGAAAGCTCATGGCGGTGCACAAGGCCCAGCTCCCCCACGCGCATCGGCAGATCGCGGTATGACCACTTGCGGCGCTTGTAGAGCAGCATACCGCCGGGGCAGTTCATGGGCTTGATCGCGAAGGGCGTCTCGTCGATGACGCTCGTATACATATTCTCCCGGTAGTGCTCCCAGTGCCCGGAGCGCATCCACAGCTCGCGGTTGAGCATGATCGGGGTCTTTATTTCCTGGTATCCCGCCTCGGTATGAATCCTGCGCCAGTAATCCTCTAAGAGGTTGCGCACGATCATTCCCTTGGGATGGAAGAACGGGAAACCCGGCCCCTCGTCATGTATGCTGAAAAGGTCGAGCTCGCGGCCCAGCTTGCGGTGATCCCGCTTTTTTGCCTCCTCCATGCGGTCGAGATAGGCCTTGAGTTCCTTGCGGTCGTCGAAGGCCGTGCCGTATATGCGCTGCAGCATCTTGTTCTTCTCGCTGCCCCGCCAGTACGCGCCCGCCACCGACAGGAGCTTTATCGCTTTCACCCTTCCCGTATCGGGAAGATGCGGCCCAGCGCACAGGTCCGTGAACTCGCCCTGCCGGTAGAAGGATATGACCGCGTCCTCGGGAAGGTCGCGTATCAGCTCTGCCTTGTAGGGCTCGTTCATCTGCTCGACCAGCGCGAGGGCCTCTTCCCGGGGAAGCTCGAAGCGCTCGATGGGCAGCTTTTCGCCGATGATCTTCTTCATCTCGGTTTCGATCGCCTCGAAGTCCTCGACCGAGAAGGGCTGCTCGGTATCAAAATCGTAATAGAACCCGTTTTCGATCGCGGGGCCTATGGCCAGCTTCACGTCCGGGTACAGCCTTTTGACGGCCTGCGCCATGATATGGGAAGCGGTATGGCGGTAGACATCGCGTCCCTTCTCATCGTCAAACGTGAGTATGTTGAGCGCGCCGTTGTCTGTGACCGGCGTGGTCAGTCCCACGACTCGGCCGTCCAGTTCCGCGGCTACGGTTTTGCGCGCCAGCCCCTCGCTGAGTTCGCGCACGATATCCAGTACGGTGGTCCCCTTCGCGTACTCCCGGACCGATCCGTCTTTGAGCTTCACGTACACAAGTAATCACTCCCCTGCTTTTTATATACAAAAAGCCCGTCCCCCGAAAGGGACGGGCTTCTTACCCGCGGTTCCACCCTTATTGCTCAAAAAACCACTCTGACGGGCGATAACGGGCCCAGCCGCCGCAGTCGGGGGGCGGTATTCATCCGGGCCTCACCCGGCGCACTCTCAGCCTGCGATGCGCCGTCTCTTTCCGATGGGTTTACCGGACTACTGATCCCCGTCATCCTGCAAGTTCTCCTTCATTATATTTTACCCGGAATGGAATGTCAATATCAGAAACAGCAGCATTTAATCTATTCACTGAGCTTATTCAATAAATCATCAAACTTATCGCGCCATGAATGAGCCAGACCGTGCGCTATCCTACAGAAAATACAGTTATTCAAATTCATATCCTCCTGACATTTACGTCAATCCAAACGTTCATGTCTCAGCGATGGAATCCCTACCCTTCCCTCTTCTCCTCGAAAAACCGCTTCACCGCCTCGGCCGCCGGCCTGTTCATGCCCTTCACGGCCGCCAGCTCGTCCACCGGAGCCTCCCGGATCGCTGTCAGCGACGGGAACGCCCGCAGCAGCGCCCTGCGCCGGGCAGGCCCGATGCCGGGAATCGCGTCTAGCTGCGAGCGAAGCGTCCGCTGGCCCCGCAGGCTGCGGTGATAGGCGATCGCGAAGCGGTGCGCCTCATCGCGGATCTGCTGGATAAACAGGGAAGCCGGGGACAGCCGGTCTATGCGCAGCGGCTCATCCTCACCCTCCCGGTATATTTCCTCCTCGCGCTTGGCCAGCGCGATCGTCGGTATCTGCTCCACGCCTAGCGCGCGCATCACCGCGCGCGCTGCCGACAGCTGCCCCTGTCCGCCGTCCACGATGAGCAGGTCGGGCAGGCGCGAAAAGCCGCCGCCGTCCTCGCTCTCGCCGCGCTCCCGGCGCTCCTGCCGCTCGGCGAGCCCGCGCGTAAAGCGCCGGGCGATGACCTCGGCCATCGTCGCGAAGTCGTCGGCGCCCGTGACCGTCTTGATCTTAAATCTCCGGTACTCCCGCCGGGCGGGCTTTCCGTCCTCGAAAACCACCATCGAAGCCACCGGATCGGTGCCCTGTATATTCGAGTTGTCGAAGCACTCGACCCGGGCGGGCGGGGCCGGCAGGCCCAGCACAGCGGCCAGCTCCCGCAGCGCGCCGCCGGTACGCTGATACTCCCGGACCTGCCTGAGCGCCTCCTTCTCGAGGCTCTGCCGGGCGTTGCGGCATGCCATTTCCAGCAGACGGCGCTTTTCGCCCCGCTGCGGGGCGATGAGACGCACGCGCCTGCCCCGCAGCGACGACAGCCACAGCTCGAGCACCGGCATATCGTCGGTCAGCGCGGGCACGATCAGCGCACTGGGCACCACGCGCGCCTCCGGATAGTACTGTTTCATGAACGCCGTCACGATATCGGCATCGGATTCGCCGCCCGAACCCGCCATATGAAAGCTTTCTGTGCCGATCATGCGCCCGGCGCGGATGACCATGAGCTGCACCGTCGCGCGCGCGCCGTCGCGGCAAAGCCCTGCCACATCCCAGTCCTCCCGCGCCGTGGATATGACCCGCTGGTGCTGGCTGAGCATGCGCTCTGCCGCCGCGCGGCGGTCGCGCAGCCGCGCGGCCAGCTCGAACTCCATCGCCTCGGCTGCCTCGTTCATCTGCCGGGTGAGGCTCTGGATCACCTCGTCCTCCCGCCCCTCCAGGAAGCGGATGACCTGGGCTACGGTCTTTTTGTATTCGTCGGGCGAAATAAGCCCCGCACAGGGCGCGGGACACCGGCCCATCTGGTAATTCAGGCAGGGCCGCCCGCGTGCGGCGGCAGGATCGATCGACTTGCTGCAGCTGCGCGTCGGAAAGATCGCCGCTACCGCATCCAGCACCTGGCGCAGCCCGCGCGCGCCGAAATACGGGCCGAAGTACCGCGCCCTATCGCGATCCATGCGCCGGGTGATCTCGATGCGCGGGTAGTCCTGCGTCATGTCGATGCGGATATACGGGTAGTGCTTGTCGTCGCGCAGCAGTATATTGTAGCGGGGATGGTACTGCTTGATGAGATTGCATTCAAGCGCCAGGGCTTCCATCTCGCTGCCGGTCAGCACCGTCTCGAGCGACTCGATCCGCGCCACCATCGCGGCGACTTTGGGCCCCTGGTCGCGCGAGGCGTGGAAATACTGGCGCACCCGGTTTTTAAGCGAGATGGCCTTGCCCACATAGATGACCTGGCCCGACGCGTCCTTCATGATATAGACGCCGGGGCTGTCGGGCAGGCTCTCGAGCTGGATCCGGAGCGAGTCGTTCATCGCGTCACCCAACTATCACAGCCCGTCGTACGCCTGCCGGGCCGCTTCGACGTCCTCGCTGGTGACCGGATGGACGCTGAAACGCGCCCTGTTATAGGCGTCCACAAAGCGCGCTGCCTCTCCTGCGGGAAGATGCGGCAGATATTCCGCCGGCGTCCGCGCCGGATTGTACTTGTCCTGCCGTCTCAGCTTGCCCAGCGTCCAACGGAATATCATGCGAACCCGCGACCGGTCGTCGGGAAGATCCTCCAGCCGCACCCTGGGCCGGAACCGCCTGAGCAGGCGGTCTGCGCTGCGGCGCAGATCGTCGCGCACCTGCTTCCAGCTGAAGAGGTTCTCCTCCTCCTCGGTGTAACCGGCGCGGCCGGCCTGCCACTCGTCGATGAAGCCCCGCAGGCGATCCCGTATAAAGCGCCAGAGCCTGCGCGCTGCCCTATAGAGCCCCCAGCCGATCAGCCCGAGAAGCGCCAGCCCCACCAGCGCGAGCACCGTGTAGAGCAGTATGATCTCTACCTTCTCCCAGAAGGGAGAACGCCTTACCTCCTCGCGCAAGCCCGCCAGCATGTCGGTAATATTGCCCCCCGCCACTCCGCCCGGCTCGCCGCCCGTTTGGCGGCTCATCAGCCACAGGAGGAAGCGGAGAATCGTATCGCGCAGCCACAGTACCACCCGGGAGGCGGCGTCGCGGAGCTGGCGGATGAATGCGACGCCCATCACGAGCGCCAGAAATAGCGCGACGAGCAGCGAGTTGCTGACCGTCAGGCTGCGGGGCGTCCTGCGGTCGTCGTCAAGGTACGCAGCCCCGCGCACAGAAAGCCGGTTCATGACAAAGAGCGCCGCGATGAACCAGAAAAACGTGATACCGGTAATGACGGGCGTCAGAGGATAGAGTCTGCCCGCGCTAAAAAAGCGCTCCATATAGATGACGGCCTGCAGCGCCGCCAGAAGTCCCACACTCACAAGCAGCTTCCGGGAGGAGATGGCCTGCCAGTAGCGGTGGGCGGCGCTCCTATCGGTCCACAGCGCCAGCACGGCGCACAGGAGCCCTTCTCCTATCCGGACCCAGAGCGGGGCGCCGGTAATGAGGATAGCCGGAACAGCGGCCGCGGCCGCCGCGGCGAAGTGCCAGCCGATGCGCAGCCGTGTGCCCGTCAGGGACAGACCATAGCCCAAAAAGGCGGCTATTATATAAAGGAGCGCCAGACGTACGCGCTCGTCCAGACCCAGTAGCCATGTGACGGCGACTGAGGGCGCGTATATGAGACAGGCGTACAGCAGCGGCAGCATCAGTTTTTTAGCCCGCTCGCTCATGACGCGCCTCCTACCGGCACATGCACCACGGCGTTGCCCTGCCTTCGCAGCGCCTGCGCGCGCTCCTCCAGAAGGTCGCTCCAGTAAGCCGATACGATAAGTATATCAAGCCCCGTGACGGCGGGCGCTATCAGCGTCTCGTCGATATAGCTGTGCAGGCTCTTTCGCCGCCGTATAATGATCCGGGCCATCGTCTCCATGAGCAGCGCCAGATGCCCCTCGCCGTGGGAGGGTTCGATCAGTATCTCCCGCTTCTCCTCTCCTGTCAGCACGCCATTGCAGCACAGACCCGCGTCCACGCCGTTGTCGGTCGCCCACCGGGCCAGCGTGGCCGCGATGGAAAAAGCCCCCTCGACGATGTCGCGCTGCGCGGGATTGAGCTCGCCCCACTGGTCCTGCGTCAGCTGCACATTGATCACCAGCATGAGCCGGGGGGAGGCGGTATAGTCCCGCGTCTTGACCTGCAGCGCGCCCGTGCGGGCGGTTGCGCCCCAATGCACGTCCCGGAGCGTGTCTCCGTGCCGGTATTCGCGGATGCCGTTGATAAGGTAGGGGTCGGGCAGTATCCATCGGCGCACGATGACGTCGCCCTGCCATTTCCGGGAGGGAATCGGCAGCTCGTCGGGATTCATGAGCCGCGGGTATACGACGAGCTCGGCACTCAAATCCAGCTGCCGGGACTGGCTCCACAGGCCTAGCAGGTCGCCCGCCGTCATCGTGACCGAATCCATATTAAAATACCCGCGCCGCGTGCAGGTTACCCGGTGGCGCCGCCGGATCCTCCGGTGACTGCGCAGAAAGAAC
>JBMNNN010000071.1:0-9487 GCA_050942555.1 Christensenellales bacterium | reverse complement strand
CCCGGCTGGCCACCATGTCAACCGCCTCATTTCTGCTTCCATGATAGTGTCTGCCGGAGACGGCGGATTCATTTATCGCCGGTGCGCAATTGCGTACGGGAATTTGCGGAAATCCGCGCGAAAAAAAAGGCGCTCTGCGAACACCCGACCGCGAGAGAGCCTTCTTGCTCTGTGCGAAATCTATTCCATTTTCACTTTGCTCATATAGTCGTCGAGCGCCTCTTTGAGCGCCTGTTCGGCCAGTATCGAGCAGTGTATCTTTGGCGCGGGCAGACCGCCCAGCTTCTCGATGAGCTGCTTATTGGTAAACTCGCGCGCTTCCTCCAGCGTCTTGCCGATAATCATCTCGGTGGCCATCGAGCTTGAAGCGATGGCCGCTCCGCAGCCGAATGTCTTAAACTTCACGTCCGCGATCCGGCCGTCCTCGACGCGTATCGTCATGCGCATGATATCGCCGCACTTGGGGTTACCCACCTGGCCGACGCCGTCGGGATTCTCTATTTCGCCCATGTTCCGGGGATTTCTGAAGTGGTCCATAACGGTTTCTGAATACATAATTTACTCCTTACCCGGATACAGCGGAGACATTTCACGCAGCTTCCGTACAGTTTCTTCCAGCCTGTCTATCACGTAGTCGATTTCCTCCCGGGTAGTATCCTCGCCCAGCGAGAAGCGCAGCGAACCGTGGGCGGTCTCGTGAGAAAGACCGATGGCCAGCAGTACATGGGAGGGATCCAGCGCGCCGCTCGTGCATGCCGAGCCGCTCGACGCATCGATACCCGCCAGGTCCAGATGCAGCAGCATGCCCTCGCCCTCGATATATGCGATGCTCACATTGACATTGCCGGGCAGACGCAGGGTCGGGTGGCCGTTGAGCCGCGAGCCGGGTATTCTGTGCAGGATTTCGGCGATCATGTGGTCACGTAGCTGCGACAGCCTCCGGCTGCGCCCTTCGATGTCGGCGCAGGCTATTTCTATTGCCTTTCCCAGCCCCACGATGCCCACGTGGTTGTATGTCCCGGGACGCTTTCCCCGCTCCTGCGCGCCGCCGTGCATGATGTTATCGATGCGGACGCCGCGCCGGATATAGAGCGCGCCCACGCCTTTGGGCCCGTGAAACTTATGAGCCGACAGAGAAAGAAGATCGATATTCTGCTCTTCCACATTGATCGGCACATGCCCCACAGCCTGCACCGCGTCGGTGTGCAGCGGTACGCCGCGGGCGCGGCACACTGCGCTGATCTGCGGTATCGGCTCGATCGTTCCGATCTCGTTGTTCGCGTACATGATGCTCACCAGCGCCGTGTCGTCCCGGATGGCCGCTTCGACCTGCTGGGGCGTGACGAGGCCGTGTTCGTCCACCGGCAGGTATGTCACGTCCCAACCCTGCCTGCTCAGGTGCTCGCAGGTATGCAGCACCGCATGGTGCTCGATGGCTGTCGTGACGATGTGGCGGCCCTTTTTTATATTGGCGCGGGCGACGCCCTCGATGGCCCAGTTGTCGGACTCGGTGCCCCCGGACGTAAAGTAGATCTCCTCCGGGCGCGCGCCCAGCGCAGCCGCCGTCTGCTCCCTGGTTCTTTCTACCGCCCTGCGGGCGTTCTGGCCGCTCGTGTGGAAGCTCGACGCGTTGCCGCTCTCCTCGATAAAGTAGGGCATCATGGCTTCCAGCACTTCGGGCCTTACCGCGGTCGTCGCCGCGTTGTCCATATAAATGCGCTTATCCATTATCCTCCAACCGCTCTATCCTTTCCTTTTCTTCGATCAGGTCGGCCAGCGTCATCGTATCGATAACCGACCGGATACCGTCGTATATTTTGCCCCAAATAATGCGTCCCGCGCAGGTTTCTTTCCGGATACACCCGCGCCTGCCGTTTTGAAGAAGACAGTCTGCCGGTACCATCGGGCCTTCTACGGCATAAAGGACCTCCCCGACCGTGATTTCGCCAGGATGGCGCGTAAGCTCGTAGCCGCCCTGCGCGCCCCGTGCGCTGTTTACGATCCCTGCCTTGCGCAGCTTTGCCATCAGCTGCTCCAGATAGGACTCTGAAAGCTGCTGCGCGTCGGCGATGACCTTGATGGGTATCGGTCCCTCTCCGCATCGTATCGCCAGCTCGAATGCCGCGTTCACGCCGTAACGGCCGCGGGTGGATACCTTCATCGTCGAACCCACTCCAATCCAAAGTAGTTTGCTCGGGATTGCGAGAGAATGATAGCATACCCGACCTTTTTTGTCAAGATTGATTCTCGTCAAATATCCAACGTTTTATTTTGCTAACTGCATAGAAAACCCGCAGGACTAACCAAACAGCGCAGGCGCCCTTCTCATGCCCGGCAGAAATGTGTTTACCGTGCCAAAAATAGAATAAAAGAGCGGCGGGGACAGCCCCGCCGTCTTATTTTGATTATACCGACCGGAGTAAAACCCGGCGCGCTGCGCATTATTCGATGATCTTCCCCTCGTACAGCGGGAACCGCTCACACAGCGCCGCAACTTCTTCCGCTACCTGCGCTACGGCATTTTCCCTCTCGTGTATGATCCGGGTGATGAAGCCCGCGATACGCTCCATCTCGGGCTCTTTCATGCCGCGGGTGGTGACGGCCGGCGTGCCCACGCGCAGCCCGCTCGTATAATAGGGCTTGCGGGTGTCGAACGGGATCGCGTTTTTGTTGGCCGTAATATGCGCTTTATCCAGCAGTGCCTCGACCTTGCGCCCCGAGATGTCAAAGGGCGTCAGATCCAGCAGCATCAGGTGGTTGTCAGTGCCGCCCGAAACCAGAGGGCATCCGTTCTTCATGATGGCTGCGGCCAGCGCGGCGGCGTTCTTCACGATCTGCTGCTGGTATGCCTTGAACTCGCTCGTCATGGCTTCCCGCAGGCATATGGCCTTTGCTGCGATGATATGCATGAGCGGGCCGCCCTGTGTGCCGGGGAATATCGCCCTGTCGATGTCGGCGGCGTATTCTTTCCGGCACAGTATCATACCGCCGCGCGGCCCGCGCAGCGTCTTGTGCGTGGTCGTCGTCACGACGTCGGCGTAGGGCACGGGGCTCGGATGCAGTCCCGCAGCCACAAGTCCTGCGATGTGTGCCATGTCCACCATGAGCAGCGCGCCCACCGCATCGGCGATCTCGCGGAACTTCGGGAAGTCCAGCACGCGGGGATAGGCGCTCGCCCCGGCTACGATCATTTTGGGCCTGTGCTCTTTTGCAAGAGCCAGTAGCTCGTCGTAATCGATCGTCTGCGTATCCCGCTGTACGCCGTAGGGTACGATGTTGAAATATCTGCCCGACAGGTTGACAGGGCTCCCGTGCGTCAGGTGGCCGCCATGCGCAAGGTTCATGCCCAGTATCGTTTCGCCCGGCTCAAGCAGCGCGAAGTATACGGCGATATTGGCCTGTGCGCCCGAATGGGGCTGCACGTTTGCATGCTCGGCCCCAAAGAGCGTCTTTGCCCGCTCCCGGGCGAGCTCCTCGGCGATGTCCACAAACTGGCAGCCGCCGTAGTAGCGCTTTCCGGGGTATCCCTCGGCGTACTTGTTTGTCAGATGGGTGCCGGCTGCGGCCAGCACTGCGGGACTTACGAAGTTTTCCGAGGCGATGAGCTCAAGATTGCGCCGCTGCCTGCCCAGCTCCTGCCTGAGCGCCGCGGCGATCTCCGGATCGGCGGCGGCTATTTCCCTGATGTCGATCATGGTAGCACTCCTAACAATATTCTAAATTTTAATAATTTCGTTCGGATTTTACCCCATTATACGGCAATATCAGATGTTTGGCAAGAAATTATTCGTCATTTTCCGTGCCGGGCTCGACTTTCTCGAGGCTCATCCTGCTCCGGCGCAGTGCCGCGAACCGCGCCCCGAACAATCGCAGCGCGAGATAGCTTGCCGCAGCCGCGGCGATACCCGTCACCGCTCCCACAAGCTCAGGATCGCGCCCCGGAAAAAGGCGCGCGCCCAGCATCACGCCCGCCACCACCCCGGCAACGAGCGCTGCGAGCGGCAGGCCATAGAGGAGCAGCGTCGACAGCAGGAAATACGAATCATCCATGGTCAGCGCGACCCTGTCCCCGGGCTCGACGTCAAAGGGAACGTTCACGGTAAGCTCCATGACGCCCTGGTTTTTGAGCATGCCGCACGCGCCGCATCGCTCGCAGGCGCTTCTTCGATTGAAATGAACGGTCGCGGCGCGTCCCTCGACGCGTACGACCGTACCGATCTCACGGGGCATCGGGCTCTCCTCCTGCTGCGGCAAGACGCATCACGACATGGCGGGCAAGCAGCAGCCCGGCTGTGGCGGTCACAAATACCGCGCTGCCGCCGATATGCTTATTTTGCCGGGGGTCGAGCCGCGTCGGTACCGGCTGCTCTCTCGAGCACACGACGTCCAGCGCGGTGACTCCCAGCTCACGCAGCCTTCTACGCATCCGCCGGGCCATCGGGTCATACTGTGTGCTGAACAGATCGACGCACGCAAGCTGTGTCGGATCCAGGCGGCGCGCCGCGCCCGCCGATGAGACGATGGGTATGCCCCGCTCCCAGCAGGCCGCGATCAGCGCTATTTTCGCATTCATGTCGTCGATCGCGTCCGCGACGTAATCAGTCGGCTCGCTCAAGGCTGCGTCCACGGTTTCGGGCGTGATATAGCGGGCGACGGCGCGCACCGCAAGATCCGGGTTGATGGAGAGCAGCCGCTCCGCCATCACCTCAGCCTTAAGGCGGCCCAGCGTCCGGGTGCTGGCGATGATCTGCCGGTTGATATTGCTCATCTGGACGGTGTCGCCGTCTATGAGCGTCAGCGTGCCCACGCCGCATCGGACCAGCGCCTCCGCGGCCTGCCCTCCTACGCCGCCCAGCCCCACCACCGTCACATGGCTGCGGGCCACACGGGAGGCCGCGTCGCTTCCCACCAGCAGCGCGAAGCGCTCAAAAGCGTCATGCATCGTCTTTGGCGCCGCCCTGCGCGGCCACCGCGATCGACAGCTCGGCAAGCTGGCGCGGATCGACCGGCCCCGGCGCGTCGGTCATGAGACACGACGCGCTCTGAACCTTCGGGAATGCGATCGCGTCGCGGATCGAATCCCGGCCCGACATCAGCATCACGAGCCTGTCAAGCCCGTAGGCCAGCCCGCCGTGGGGCGGGGCGCCGTACCGGAACGCCGTCAGCAGAAACCCGAACCGCTCCATGGCCTCGCGCTCGCTGATTCCCAGCGCCGCGAAAACCCGCTGCTGCACGTCCCGGCGGTGTATGCGGATGCTGCCCCCGCCGATCTCGCTGCCGTTGAGCACGATGTCGTAGGCCCTGGCCCGCACCCGCCCGGGTTCGGCGGCCAGCAGCGGCATATCCTCGTCGAGCGGCGCGGTGAACGGATGGTGCATCGCCACGTACCGCCCTTCTTCGGCGCTGTACTCGAACATCGGAAAATGCGTGACCCAAAGGAAATCAAACCTGCCGGGGTCTATGAGGTTCAGGCGGCGGCCCAGCTCCAGCCGGAGCTGCCCCAGCGCCGTCTGCGCGACGCGCCGCTCGTCGGCCACGATGAACACGGTGTCCCCTGCCGACGCACGGCAGGCCGCGGTGATGCGCGCCGTCTCGTCGGCGGTCAGGAATTTCGCGATCGGAGAGCGTGCGCCGTCCTCCTCGACGATCAGCGTCGCCAGCCCGTGCGCTCCGTATGTCCTGACGATCTCGCCCAGCTCGTCGACCTGCCTTCTCGAGAAGGAGCCGAGCTCCCCGGGCACGGTCAGCGCGCACACCGCGCCGCCCTTTTCGACCGTATCAGCGAACACGCGGAATCCGCATCCAGCCGCCGCATCGCTCAAATCGGTGAGCTCCAGTCCGAACCGGGTGTCGGGCTTGTCGGAGCCGTAGCGCGCCATCGCCTGCTCATAAGTAAGCCGCGGGAACCGCTCGGGAACCTCCCGGTCCAGCACCGTGCGGAAAACATG
Organism: Christensenellales bacterium; assembly: GCA_050942555.1. GTDB lineage: Bacteria > Bacillota > Clostridia > Christensenellales > UMGS416 > JAAYXU01. The sequence continues at coordinate 3,539 of JBMNNN010000071.1, read as the reverse complement.
GCGCAGCAGCGACTCGTTGAGCGCTATCACGTCGTCCTCGGTGACGAAGGAGAGCTCCATATCGATCTGCGTGAACTCGGGCTGGCGGTCGGCGCGCAGATCCTCGTCCCGGAAGCACTTGGCGATCTGGTAGTACCGGTCGAATCCCGCCGCCATCAGAAGCTGCTTAAAAAGCTGCGGAGACTGGGGCAGCGCGTAGAATGAGCCGGGATGCACGCGGCTTGGCACCAGATAGTCCCGCGCGCCCTCGGGCGTGCTGCGGGTCAGTATCGGGGTTTCTATGTCGAGGAACCCCTCTGCGTCCAGGAACTCCCGCACCGCGCGGGTCACCGCATGCTTCATCTCGATCAGCGACTGGAGCGCGGGCCGCCGCAGATCCAGATACCGGTACCGGAGCCGCAGCGCTTCGGCGACCTTTTCGTCGCCTATCGCGAAGGGCGGCGTGTCGGACTCGTTCAGTATGACAAGCTCCCGGGCGATTACCTCGACAGCTCCCGTCGCGAGCTCCGCATTGACGTTCTCGGCCGACCGAGCCGCGACCTGTCCGCGCACCGCGATGACGTACTCGCTGCGCAATGACTCCGCCTGCGCGAAGAGCGCCGCGTCGCGGGACTGGTCGAACACCACCTGCATGATGCCGCTGCGGTCCCGCAGCCAGATAAACAGAAGGCTTCCCAGGTCGCGCAGCCTGTGGACCCATCCCATCAGCGTGACCTGTGCGCCCGCGTCCTTCAATCCGTATTCGGCACACAGGCCGGTTCGCTTCCAGGTTTCCGGATGCTCACTCATTGGGCTCCTCCAACGCTTTTCTGAGGGTATTGATGATCGCGTCTGCCGGAACGCTCTGCTGCGTGCTGCGCGCCATTTCCCGCAGCAGCACCGTGCCCGCGGACAGCTCTTCGTCGCCGATGACCAGCGTAAACCGGCACCCGAGCCGGTCGGCGAACCGGAACTGCGCTTTCGCGCTGCGCTCCGCGTGGTCGAGATCGGCGCGGATCCCCGCCTCGCGAAGCGCGCCCACGAGCCCGACGGCTTCCCGGCGGGCCGGCTCTCCCAGCGCCACGACGAATACGTCCAGGCTCCCAGGATCGGGCGCTTCCACACCCCGCTTTTCCATGAGAATGAGCAGCCGCTCCATGCCCATGCCAAAGCCAATGCCCGGCGTGGGCGGACCGCCCACATCGGATATCAGGCCGTCGTAGCGCCCGCCGCCGCATACGGTGCTCTGCGCGCCGATCTCGGTGGCGATGATCTCGAAAACCGTCCGCGTATAGTAATCAAGTCCCCGCACGATGCGCGGGTCCACGATATAATCGATTTTAAGCGTTCTAAGGTATTCCTTCAGCCGCCCGAAATGATCGGCGCAGCCCTCGCACAGGCTGTCCAGCACGCTGGGCGCGCCGTCGACCAGCGCGCGGCATCCCTCGACCTTGCAGTCCAGGAGCCGCAGCGGGTTACGTTCGTACCGCTCGCTGCAAACAGGGCACATCTGCTGCCTGTGATCGCCGTAGTATGCGCGGAGCCTATGCTGGTACCCGGGACGGCATTCGGGGCAGCCGATGCTGTTGATGTGCACATGCATCTTCCCCAGCCCCAGCCGGGACAGCACATGAAGGGCCAGCGCGATCACTTCGGCGTCGGCAGTGGGCGACGCGGCGCCAAAGACCTCTACGCCGAACTGATGGTGCTCCCTTAAGCGCCCCGCCTGGGGCCGCTCGTAGCGGAATACCGGCGAGTACAGATAATACATCTTCTGGGGCAGCGGTTTTGCGTACAGGCTGTGCTCGACGAAGGCGCGCGCCACTCCGGCGGTTCCTTCGGGCTTAAGCGTCACGCTGCGTCCGCCCTTGTCGATAAACGTATACATTTCCTTCTGCACGATATCGGTCGTGTCGCCCACGCTGCGCGTAAAAAGCTCGGTATGCTCGAACGTAGGCACCCGCACCTCCCGGTAACCGAAGAGCGCGCAGACAGTGCGCATGGCGTCCTCGATGAAATGCCAGCGGTGAATCTCCTCGGGAAGCAGATCCTGCGTACCTTTGGGCGCTTTTGTGATGAGCATGGGGCGACCTCCTTCTCCGCTATCGTTTGTTGCTGCCATCGGTTTTATAATAGAATAAACGCCGCCGACCGATGGCGGACGGGGCGGATACGCGGACTATTAAGCTTTTCCATTATACAAATCCGGTACCCGGCTGTCAACCAGAGCCTGCCCGGCACCATACTTAAGCTGACTGCCTCTGTTATCATCCAAATCCAAGCTTGGTGTCTGCTTTCTCGTCCAAAACAGCGCCTTGCGGAACGCGCCCGCGCATGCTAGGATAGCTGTGACAGAGAGGAGTCCGCGATGAATAATATTTGGATCGGCCTTATCTTTATATTTCTGGACTTCAACCTCGATATCAACGCGTCGCGGATCGGCCTTATCCCCGACTTCGTCGGCTATATACTGATGCTCAGGGGCCTGGCGGAAATGGCACAGGAAAGCCCGCGCTTCGAGAAGGCACGGCCCTACGCGGTGGGCATGGCGATCTATACCGCGATACTCTACGCGCTGGATCTCTTCGGATTTTCGTTCACCGGCGGCGGATACCTGGCATACCTGCTGGGCCTGGCTTCCACGGCGATATCGCTGTTTATCAGCTATCTCATCGTGATGGGCGTGCGGGACATCGAAAACCGGGCGGGCCGGTATCTTCGTTCCGAGCCGCTTTTTGGCGCATGGAAAGTGATGGCGGCTCTCTCGGTCGCGCTGTATGTTCTCATGCTGATTCCCGTGTTGGGCATACTGTGTCTCATCATGGGGTTTATTATCTATATCTATTTCCTGTACAGCTTTAACCAGTCAAAGAACCTCTATTACCAGCGCCCGCTTGGTCCCGGGGTATGATCGCGAAAAAAATGCTTTTCATTTACCCGTAAAGATGGTATAATGCTTCACGCACGATTTGCGCCCGTAGCTCAGCGGATAGAGCGTTCGGCTCCGGACCGAAAGGCCGCAGGTTCAATTCCTGTCGGGCGCACCACGTCGCAATGGACTACACTCCGCTCGTTTTCGGGCGGAGTGTTGCTCTTTCCGCCCGAAATGCCCGCGCGCTTTGGCATTGCTCCTTTCCCGCAAAAGGTTACGTTCGCGCCGCTTGCTCGCTTGTAAACGCGCTCGCTACGGCTTTGGCTCACTTCCAACCTTTTGCGGGTTGCCGCCTGCAGTGGCGCTCATTCCTCTGCATCTTGTTTGATAGCATTGGGTATACAAAAACCGCTTATATAAAAGCGGTTTTTCGTCCTACTCCCTCCCCTGCTCCGCCTCCACCACGATCCTGCCGCCTGCCGCCTCGACCACGCGGACCGTGACGTTGGGGCCGATGAAGTCCCCTGCCGAAATGACATCCAGCCGCCTTCCGTCAAAGGCGGCCTTCCCCGCCGGGCGCAGCGGCGTCAGGGTGGTCCCGCGCACGCCCAGCAACGAGTCCTGCGGGACCGGGAGCTCGGGCTGGGCTGTTCCATCTCCCTGCGTCTTCAGCACGATGCGGTCAAAG
>JBMNNN010000070.1:0-9597 GCA_050942555.1 Christensenellales bacterium | reverse complement strand
CATGCCCGACTCGACCATCTCGCGGAGCATGTCGTTGCCCTCGCGGCTGCGTTCGCCCACGCCCGTGAACACCGACAGCCCGCCGTGCGCGGTCGCGAAGTTGTGGATGAGCTCGAGTATCAGCACCGTCTTTCCACGCCCGCGCCGCCGAAAAGACCGATCTTTCCGCCCTTCGCGTAGGGCTCCAGCAAATCGATCACCTTGATGCCGGTCTCAAACAGCGACGTGACCGGCTGCTGCTCGGCCAGCGCCGGGGCCGGGCGGTGAATGGGCCAGTACTCCTGAGCCTTAATTTCGCCGTTTCCGTCGATACTCCTGCCCAGCGCGTCCACGGCGCGCCCCAGGAGCCCATCTCCGACCGGTACCGTGATGGGGGAGCCGGTGTCATAAACCCGCATGCCCCGGTACAGCTCCTCGGTCGCCTCCATCGCGATGCAGCGGACGGTGCCCTCTCCGAGATGCTGCGCGACCTCCATATTGACCCTGGTCGCGCCGTCCTGCGCCACCAATCGGTTTAGCGTTTCCGGGACCCTGCCCGACGGGAAGAACACATCCAGCACAGGCCCTGTGATCTGAACCAGGATCTTTGGTACAGTAGTTTACTACTTTTTCGCGGCGCTTACAAGGCCGGTGAAAACGGTGAAAGACCGTTTATACCCCGTCTTCACAATGCGGGCGTCGGGTTCTCCGCGGCAGCTGCGCGTCGGGCGCTGCGGCTCAAAACGATAAAGACGATATGAAAGCCGGGGGATATTTGTTATAATGGAGTCAATCTGTGGGAACGAGGTGAAAGCATGAGTCCGAAAGCATTGATCGTACAGGGCGGCTGGGAGGGCCATGAGCCCGAGCTGGTATCGGCGCGGTTCGCGCGGTTGCTTACAGGGGAAGGATTCGACGTGACGGTGTCCGATACGCTGGACGCGCTGCTGGACACCGGGCTCGCGGAGCTCAGCCTGATCGTGCCAGTCTGGACGATGGGGTCGATCACGCGGGAGCAGGAGACGGCCGTCAGCGAAGCGGTGGCTTCGGGCGTGGGGCTGGCGGGATGCCACGGCGGTATGTGCGACTCCTTCCGGCAGAGCACGCTGTGGCAGTTCATGACCGGCGGGCAGTGGGTCGCCCATCCGGGCAACGATGGAACCCCCTACCGGGTGTACATCGCTCGCAACGCCGCAAGTCCGATCGTGGAGGGCGTGGACGACTTCGACGTGTCGTCGGAGCAGTACTATGTGCATGTCGATCCGGCTGTCAATGTGCTGGCTCACACGCGCTTTCCGGTCGCCAGGGGCTACCACACCACCAACGGCGCGGTCGATGTGCCGGTGCTCTGGACCAAGATGTGGGGGTATGGCCGGGTCTTCTACTCGAGCCTAGGGCATCACGACGACGTATTCGACATCCCCGAGGCACAACTGACGATGCTGCGGGGCATGCTGTGGGCGGCAGAGGGCAGGCAGATCGCGCGGGAGCGCGGGCTTGATCCACGGGGCCTGCTATAGGAGGGCGCGATGGACAGGGTCAAAGTTGCAGTCATTGGCTGCGGAAATATCAGCGACATATATCTTAATAACATGACCGGCCTGTTCGATATCCTGACGGTGCGCGGGGTTTTCGATCTCATACCCGAGCGCGCTGCGGCTGCCGCCCGGAAATATGGTATTCCAAAGGTATATGAAAGCGCCGAAGCGCTGCTTAAGGATCCCGAGATCGACATCGTCGTGAACCTGACGACGCCGCCCGCGCACGCGCCTTTGTGCCTTGCGGCGCTGAAGGCCGGGAAGCATGTCTATGTGGAAAAGCCGCTTTCGATCGCGCGCGAAGACGGGCAGGCCATCGTACGCCTGGCCCGCCGGAAGGGGCTCCTGGCAGGCGGAGCGCCCGATACGTTCCTGGGGGGCGGCATACAGACATGCCGCAGGCTGATCGACGAGGGCCGGATCGGCGAGCCTGTCGCCGCCGTGGCCTTCATGACCAACCATGGCCACGAGAGCTGGCACCCCGATCCCGAGTTCTACTACAAGGCCGGTGGCGGGCCGATGTTCGATATGGGGCCGTATTATCTGACAGCCCTCGTGAACCTGATGGGGCCGGTGGAGGCGGTCGCCGGGGCCGCGCGGATCACGTTCCCGACGCGCACCGTCGCCTCCGGGAAAAAGGCCGGACAGATCATCGACGTGGAGGTGCCCACCCATGTGGCCGGGCTGATCCACTTCGCGTCGGGAGCCATCGGCACCATCATCACGAGCTTCGACATATGGGGAGCGCATCTGCCCCGCATCGAGATATACGGAAGCCGGGGCAGCCTGTCGGTCCCCGATCCCAATACGTTCGGCGGGCCGGTGCTGCTGAAGGGCGCGTCGGGCGACGACGGCTGGGAGGAGATCCCGCTCACGCACGGCTACGCGGACAACAGCCGCGGGCTGGGCGTGGCCGATATGGCCCATGCGCTGCGGGAAGGGCGTCCGCCGCGCGCCGGGGCGGAGCTCACGCTGCATGTGCTCGACATCATGCAGGGATTTCATGACGCGAGTCGCGAGGGCATCGTATACCGCCTGGAGACCCGCTGCGGGAAGCCCGCGCCGATGGAGGCGGGAGAGAGGCTGTAGAGCGGTTATGCTCCGGCGATATCGCCAAGCGCCTGCTCGAGCGCATCTATCAGTTGTGCCGCCCGCGCCCCGCGGTCATCCGCCATGCCCTGGGCGCGGTCGCGGATCGATCTGGCGTAGGCCAGCGCGGCGGTCCCGCGCGCGATGTGCGTGCGGTACCCCGACACGATGTCCCGCAGCCGCTCCCTCATGCGCTCGTCGGTGCCGGGCCTGATAAGGCGCGCGTACAGGTCGATCGTTTCGTCCCCGTCGCCCGGGAAATATTCGTGGGGCGCGGTGCTGTCGAATACCGCAATGCCGATGCTGCGCACGACGACCATGTCGAGGCTGTGGGGGTCAAAGCCGCAGTGATAGATTTCGGTGTCAAAGCCCCGCTCCTGCGCCGCGGCCGCGAGTCTTTTCAGTATCGTGGATTTTCCGGTTCCCGGCCGTCCCTTCAGATAGATCCGTCTGCGGACGCCCTGAATGATGCCCGGTACATAGTCGATGGGCCCCAGCGGCGTGGCCGCTCCCAGGAAGCGGCGCTTGACCGCGGGCTCCCCGCCGCCGGCGGCGTCGCCCAGGCAGGAGTCGATGATTTCCGCGGAGAGCCGGTCCGCCCGCTCAAAGTCCATGCTCTCGATATAGCACCTCTCCCACGCATCGTGTATGGCCAGCGCCCGGGCGAACGCGCGGTACGCGGCGTCCAGCTCGCCCCTTATCTCCCGGTCCATCGCCTGTGCGGCCTCCCGCTCCGCCTGCGACCCGAACGGATCTCCGGCTCGCACCGTCACTGCCTGTGCGCCCGCGGGTATCGGCGCTTCGTGCGACGCGCCGTCCACGATCGCGGCGCCCAGACCCGGAAATATCACCGCGTCGATCGTGCCGTGATCCATCGCGCAGTGCAGGAACTCGGCGTCGTGGCCATTTTGAGACCACCTGAGACCCATCTCATGGATGGCCTGGGACCTGTCGCTGACGCTGCCGCCCTCCACGACGATCAGGTGGCGCACGCCCGACAGGTTCGATTCCAGCAGCGAAATATAACCGCGCGCAGTGTTTCCGTCCGCGAAATAATGCAGCATGCCCGCCATGCAATCACTCCTTAGGATATAAAAATGGGGTATCCCGGCACCTTTTTATACCTATGCCGGGATACCCCGTCGCATGAATTCGGGTTTCAGACTTTTTCTCCGGTAATATAGCGGTTGATCGCGCACAGTATCGCCTTAAAGGACGCGGTGGTGGTATTGCGGTCGATGCCAACGCCGAACATCATGCCCTTTCCGTCGATGAGGCCGATGTAGGCCACGGCCTCCGCGTTCTGCCCGCTTCCCAGCGCATGCTGCTCGTATGTTTCGAAGCGGAGGCCCGGGCAGCCCAGCCCCGCTACCGCGTGGAAGAACGCCGAGATCGGGCCGTTGCCCTCTCCGGTCACCGAAATCTCCCGGCCGTCCGACGTAAGATGCGCCTTTACGATGACGCGCCTACCGCTCGTCTCGATCGTATAGTCGTGCAGCGCGAGTGGTCCCGTGACGCGCAGATAGACTTCCCGGAAGGCTTCCATGACTTCGTCGGGGCTTAATTCCCGGCCGGCTGCGTCGGTCTTGTACTGTATGACGCGCCCGAACTCCGGATGCATGGCCTTGGGCAGATGATAGCCGAAATCGTGCTCCATCACGAAAGCCACGCCGCCCTTGCCCGACTGGCTGTTGATGCGGATAATGGGTTCGTATTCGCGGCCGATGTCCGATGGGTCGATGGGCAGGTACGGCACTTCCCAATGCGCCGCGCGCTCTTTTTTGCGTGCGATGAGCCCCTTGCGGATCGCGTCCTGATGGGAGCCCGAAAACGCCGCATACACGAGCTGTCCCGAGTACGGATGACGCTCGTGAACCGTGAGCCCCGTGCACTGCTCGTAGGTCTCGCGGATCGCGTTGATGTTATGAAAGCGCAGGCCCGGGTCCACACCGCGCGAATAGAGATTGAGCGCCATGGTCATGATGTCGGTGTTGCCGGTGCGCTCGCCGTTTCCAAAAAGAGTGCCCTCCACGCGCTGCACGCCCGCCAGCATCGCCAGCTCGCTTGCCGCGATGCCGGTCCCTCGGTCATTGTGGGTGTGCACGCTGAGTATGACGCTGTCGCGCGCTGACAGATTTCTGCCGAACCATTCCACCTGATCGGCGAACACGTTGGGCGTGGTCATTTCCACGGTGGCCGGAAGGTTGATGATGGCGGGCTTGTCGGGGGTGGGCTGCCAGACGTTCAGCACGGCCTCGCACACCTCCAGCGCGTACTCCATCTCGGTGCCCGTGAAGCTCTCGGGCGAGAATTCAAACCGGATGTCCGCGTCGGTATCGGCGGCCAGATCCCGTATGAGCCGTGCGCTCTGTACGGCCATCGCGATGATTTCCTCGCGGCTCATGCCGAAAACCACGCGGCGCTGTACCTCGCTCGTGGACAGATACTGGTGGACGATGGCCCGCTTAAATCCCTCGATTGCCTCGAATGTGCGCCGGATCAGCGGTTCGCGCGACTGCGTCAGCACCTGTATCACCACGTCGTCATCGGCCAGGCCTTTCCGAAGCAGCGTGCGCACGAATTCAAATTCAGTTTCCGAAGCCGACGGGAAAGCCACCTCGATCTCCCGGAACCCGATTTCGCGCAGCATGCGGTAATACCGCAGCTTTTTGTCTACGCCCATTGGCACGGGCAGCGCCTGGTTGCCGTCGCGCAGGTCGACGCTGCACCACGTGGGCGGGCTGGTTATCACAGCCGAAGGCCATTTACGGTCGGGCAGGTGCATCGGCGGATAGGGCTTATACTTGCTGTTTTGCATCGCAGGTACCTCCTTGCGGAATAAAATAACGCCCCTTTCGGCTAAGAGACGAAAGGGGCGATCCGCGGTACCACTCTTATTTGCTCCCCATAGGGAACACGCTTTTCCGGACACTTGCGGCGCTCCGCGCATGTCCTGCCCCTGTAACGGTGGGCTTCCGTCTACTCCTACTGTCCTTTCAGAAAGCGGCTCCTGGATCAGTTCGGCGCCTTTCGCCATGCTGCCTTGCACCGGCCGACAGTTCTCTGGATGGCTTGAGGGCTTACTACTTCCGTTCACGGCCTTTATCCGATAAGATTAGCGGTATTTTACCATACATGATATGAGCTTGTCAATCAAAAATGTCAATCGAAATTTTATTTCTGTTTGTTTCAGGCCGCACGGATTACAAAATAAGGTAACAACAATACCGCAAACAGCTTGCGCTTCGCCCGCGTGTATGCTAAAATAACGCCCATACCGGTTTCGCGGAAAATAACGGCGCGGCATGCCGCCAGAGAGGGCGCCCGCAGGCTGCAAGGCGTCTGGTCTGTCCCCGTTTATCCCATCCGCGAGTCAACCGCGGCGGGGTCGCAACCGCCGCCGGAATCCGCCGTTACCGGATCCAAGGAGGGCGCGATAAAGCGCCAATCGGGGTGGTACCGCGGCATACGCCGTCCCTGCACGGGGCGGCTTTTTCGTATTTATTGTGAGGAGCGTGAGCGCAAATGGCAAAGAAGAATCAGGAGTTTGTAACCCATATCGCGGATATACGGACTGACTTTCCGCAGTGGTACACCGATGTGGTGCGGCAGTCCGAGATGGTGGACTACGGCCCGGTCAAGGGTACAATGGTTATACGACCCTACGGGTACGCGATGTGGGAGAACATACAGCGCGAGCTGGACGCGCGTATCAAAGCGACCGGCCACCAGAACGCGTATTTCCCGCTTTTGATTCCCGAGAGCTATCTAAAAAAGGAAGCCGAGCACGTCGAGGGATTCGCGCCCGAGGTTGCGTGGGTGACCCATGGGGGCGGGGAGGAGCTTGCCGAGCGACTGTGCGTGCGGCCAACGTCCGAGACCATCATCTGCGCGATGTACGCCAAGTGGATCCAGTCCTACCGCGATCTGCCGGTGCTTCTCAACCAGTGGTGCAACGTCGTGCGCTGGGAGAAAACTACCCGGCCCTTCCTGCGGACATCCGAGTTCCTGTGGCAGGAGGGGCATACCGTACACGAGAGCGAGGAGGAGGCGCAGCGGGAGACGCTCCGGATGCTGGAGGTGTACCGGGAGTTCAGCGAGAGCGTGCTGGCTATACCGATGGTCACGGGCCGCAAGACCGACAAGGAAAAATTCGCCGGCGCCGTAGCGACCTACACGATAGAGGCGCTGATGCAGGACGGGAAGGCGCTCCAGTCGGGTACCAGCCACAACCTGGGGCAGCACTTCGCCAAGGCATTTAATATCACGTTCCAGAACAGGGAAGGCCGGGAGGAGTTCGGGTACCAGACCTCCTGGGGCGTGACCACGCGCCTCATCGGCGCGCTCGTCATGGTGCACGGAGATCAGCGCGGCCTGGTGCTGCCGCCAAAGGTTGCGTCGGTACAGGCCGTCGTCGTGCCTGTTGCCGCCCACAAGGGTGGCGTGACCGAAGCCTGCGCGCGCGTGCAAGAGCAGCTCGAGAGAGCAGGTATCCGCGTGCTGCTCGACGACCGCGACACGCTGTCGCCGGGATGGAAGTTCAACGAATGGGAGCTCAAGGGCGTGCCGCTGCGCATTGAAATCGGGCCGCGGGACATCGAAAGTGGCCAGGCGCTGACAATGCGGCGCGATACGCTGGAAAAGAGCCCTATGCCCCTCAATGCTATTGCGGACGCCGTGTCTGCGCGGCTATGCGAGATACAGCGGGATATGCTTACAAGAGCGAAGGACTATCTTCATAATCATTTCTGTGACGCTGCGAATCTTGACGCTATGAGCGCGGCGCTGGACGCAGGCAAGGGATACATCCGCGCGATGTGGTGCGGCGACCGCGCCTGTGAGGACGCGGTCAAGGATCGCTTCGCTGCCTCGGCCCGCTGCATGCCCTTCGATCAGACGCCTGTGGGTGACCGATGTGTGGTATGCGGCAAGCCCGCAGATACACTGGTCTACTGGGCCAGAGCGTACTAGGGAAGCATGCGGATCACCGCCTGCCGCTTGTGCCCGCGCCGCTGCGGGGCCGACCGGACACGGGTGCGCGGCTACTGCGGCGGCGGCGCCGCGCCCCGTATCGCCCGCGCTGCGCTCCATTTCTGGGAGGAGCCCTGTCTGAGCGGCGAGCGGGGCTCGGGCACGGTTTTCTTTTCGGGCTGTCCGCTGCGCTGCTGCTACTGCCAGAATCATGCCATCAGCGCTGGGAACTACGGGCAGGACATCACGCCCGGGCGGCTTTCGGAGATCTTTCTCGCGCTTGCGGCGCAAGGCGCGCACAATATCAATCTCGTAAGTCCCACGCCGCACGTGCCCTGGATCATCGAGGCGCTGGGCATGGCCGGGGGCGCGCTGAGCATACCGGTTGTGTACAATACGGGCGGATACGAATCCGTCGAAACCCTGCGCGCGCTGGCGGGTATGGTGGACGTGTATCTGCCTGATATCAAGTATAGGAGCGGGGAACTATCGAGCCGGTACTCGTCGGCGCCCGATTATTTTGCGCACGCGGCCCGGGCCGTGGAGGAAATGGCGCGCCAGACCGGTCCGGCGGTGTTTGATGAGCGGGGGATCATGACGCGCGGCGTCCTCATCCGCCACCTGGCGATTCCCGGCTGCTGGCGGGATTCGGTCGCGATACTGCGCTGGATCGCCGAAAACCTGCCCCGGGAAGGAATCCGGGTGAGCCTCATGCGCCAGTACACGCCGATGCACGAGAGCGCACGGTTTTACGAAATCAACCGGCGGCTGACCACATACGAATATCAAAAAATCACCGATACGGCGGCCGAGCTGGGACTTTTGGGCTATACCCAGCTCCCCGAAGCGGCGGGCGCGCAGTATGTTCCCTCTTTCGATCTGACCGGAGTCTGATCAGTACTCGATCCCCTCGCGGGCGGGTACGCCCCGGTCGAAATAGTGCTTGACCGGCACCATCTCGGTCACAAGGTCGGCCCGGTCCACCAGCTCCTGCGGCGCAGCGCGGCCGGTCAGCACGATCTCCGTTCCGCCGGGCCGCTTCATGAGCAGCGAGAGTATTTCCTCCAGCGTTACCGCTCCGCATTTGAGCGCGCCCAGAACCTCATCGAGTATGAGTACATCTGTTTTACCTTCGGCGAGCCACCCGGCGATGCGCTCCATCATCGCGCGGCAGGCGGCGCGCAGCGCGCGCCTTTCGGCCTTGTCCATATTGTCAAAAAACTTGCTGCTCTCACAAACCCTGTATACCGTAACCGACGGCAGCAGCGCCAGCGAACGAAGCTCGCCCGTTTCGCGGCCTTTCATGAACTGCACGAGGCGCACCCGCAGCCCCCGTCCGGCGGCGCGCAGGGCCAGCCCCAGCGCTGCGGTGGTCTTGCCCTTTCCGTTTCCGGTATAGATCTGGACGCAGCCCTTTTTCATGCCATAGCCCTACCGCGACGCGCCGCTGCGCACCGTCAGCAGTTTCTGGCGCAGCTCTGTCTCGATGCCCGTAAGCTCAGCTTCGGCCTGGCGGCGCTGGTTGTAGCCGTCCTCCTGGATTTTGAGGCACTCGTCGATCGTCGCGATGAGCTCGGCGTTCACCTTCTTGAGCGTTTCGATCTCGACGATACCCCGCTCCATCTCGCGGGCCGCTCCGGTCACATTGTCCCGGAGCAGCGCGGCATTCTTCTCCAGCAGCTCATTGGTCGTTTCGGTCACCCGGCGCTGCATTTCCAGCGCGTTCTTCTGGCGCATCAGCGTGACGGCGATGACGACCTGGTTTTTCCACAGCGGGATCGTCGTCAGTATCGACGACTGTATCTTCTCCACCAGTGCCTGATCGCCGCCCTGTATGAACCGGAGCTGGGGCCCGGTCTGCAGCGCGACGGCGCGGCTGAGGCGCAAGTCGTGCAGCCGCCGGTCGAACCGGTCGACCATCTGCGCGAAGTCGTTAGCCCTCTGGGCGTCTATGTCGTCCTCGGTCTGCCGGGCCCGCTCGATGAGCGCCGGGAGCTCGGTCTCGCGCAGCTGCCTGAGG
>JBMNNN010000069.1:0-9600 GCA_050942555.1 Christensenellales bacterium | reverse complement strand
TTGTCCATCTGCTCGCTTGCGTACCCTGAGACGTTCCCCTCCGAGTCGGACGCGAACGCGAACCGCAGGTCGGGAATGTCCGACAGATACCAGCCGGCCAGCAGCAGGTCGTAGTTGCCTTCCTGCATCATTTGCAGGAAAACGTCCCACGACTCCGAGCGGATGATGATCTTTATGCCCACGTTGGCCAGCTGCGTCTGTATGAGCCGCGCCGCGTCATAGCGCAGCGAGCGGTCGGGCTCGTCGTATGTGAGCAGCACCAGCGACAGCTCGTCCTCGACGCCTTCGGGGGAAATGTCCAGCCATTTGTCCTCGTCGGTGTTCTTCCACCCGGCCAGCCTGAGCAGCCGCTCTGCCTCCGCGAAGTCCTGATTGTAGACGACGAGCCGCCCCTGATAGAGCCACGAAGTGGGCGGGATCGGCGTGTCGACGACGATGGCGTGGTTGACGTATACGTTGCTCGCGATCTCCTGGCGGTTGAGCGCGTACGCGATGGCCTGCCGCACCCGCTGGTCTTTGAGATAGAGCGAATTGAAGTTGGGCGCGAGGAACTCAAAGTACCGCGTCGCATACTCGTATACGTTCGCGTCTCCCGAGTCGCGGTACTGCGTCGCGGTCAGGCTGTCCTCCTGCAGCACGTCGAGCTGCTGGAGCACCAGCGCGGCCAGCGCTTCGGATTTGCCGGAGAAGGGCACCGCCCGTATCTCCTCTATATAGGGGAGCCTGCGCCACCACGCTTCGTTGACTTTGAGCGCCATGCCGGCCGCCGCGTCGTTCGAAATCATCCGATAGGGGCCTGTCCCGATGGCAAGCTTCGGCGCGGTATCCTTTGCGTAGCCGCACCCTTCGGGCACCACCGGGAAGTCCAGCGCATTGATGACGCCGTAGAACGGGTACTTCATCGTGACGGCCAGCGTGTAGTCGTCGACCGCCGTCCAGCTTTCCACATAGTCGAGCATTTCGCTGTAAGTCGTCTCGGGTCCCATCTCCTCTATGAGCGACATCGTGAATACCACATCGCGGGCGGTCATGTCCCGGCCCAGTCCGTGCCAGGGTACGCCCTCGCGCAGCGCGAATGTCCACGTAAGCCGGCTCTCGTCGACCTGCCACGACTGGGCCAGGCACGAGTCGGGTTCGCCGCTGGCGTCAAACCGGATAAGCGGCTCAAAAATGAGACCCGCCAGGCTACACAGCTCGCGCGAGCGCTCGGTCAGGGGATGTAACGGGCCGGTGTCTTCGGGAATGGGAACGGTCAGCGTGCCGCCCCGGACCGGGCCGCTTATGATATTGGGCGTGATCCTGGGGAAACTGTTTTCAGGACCGGCGTCGCAGCCGGCAATAAGCAGCAGCAGACAGATCAGTATTGGAAGCGATCCGCGGCTACGGCCGCTCGCCGCTCCAGGTATACAGCGCGCTGTACTTCTCATAGGCTGAGCGTACCTTTCTGACATAGGCAAGGGTTTCAGGATACGGTATGTCGGACAGCGTCCTGCCGTCCCCGGTGTGCCGCTCGTCGGCGAGCCACGCGTCGACACGCCCGGGACCTGCGTTATAGGCCGCAAGCGCGGTGTCGGTATCGCGGTACCGGGCGATCATGCGGCGAAGCATCGCGCAGCCCAGCGCGATGTTGGTGGCGGGGTCGGTGAGCGCGTCCCCGCTGACGGGCTCCATCCCCTCCAGCTCGCAAAGCCACAGCGCGGTCTCGGGCATGACCTGCATCAGTCCGACCGCCCCCGCGGGCGATACGACACCGGGGCGAAAGCCGCTCTCGCAGTATATGACGGCTGCGACCATCGCCGGATCCAGACCCGCCGCATGGGCGGCCGAAACGATAAGCTCCCGGTAGCGCAGCGGGTACCGGGCGCGCAGCATATAAGGCCAGAGTGCCGCAATACAGGCAGCTGCGGCGGCGATGAGTATGAGCGCCCATATTACGGTTTTTCGCACCGGCGCTCCTCCATCATATCCAGGTACAGCCCCTCGATATAGCGGGCTGTGTCGTCCTTCGGGCCCGACGTGTCGATGACGCGGTCGGCGCGGCGCCTGCGCTCGGCGTCGGGCATCTGTGCAGCGATGCGCGCGTCGGCCTCCTCAAGCGTATATCCGCGGCGGAGCATCCGCTCGCGCTGCGCGTCCTCCCCGCAGGAAACAACCCAGACCTCGTCCACCTCGCGGTCGAGTCCCGTCTCAAAAAGGAGCGGCACGTCGATGACCGCGACGGCCGCCCCCTCGTCCTCAAAAGCGCGGAGCCGCTCGCGCATGTCGGCCAGTATATAGGGATGCAGCGTCCGGTTGAGCTCGGCCACCCGCTCGGGATGGCCGAATACATATTGAGCCAGCTTGCGGCGGTCGAGCGCGCCGTCGGGCATGAAAAACCCGGGTGCGTACCGCGCGCGCAGCGCGCGGTATCCTTCGGTGCCGGGCCGCACTGCGTCCCGCGCGGCCTCGTCGGCGTCCCATACCCGTGCGCCCAGGCGGCGCAGCACTTCTGCGGCGGTGGTCTTTCCCGAAGCGATGCCGCCGGTCAGACCGATTACGATCATGGAAGCCCCCTGTAGATTGCTATATTGCGTCATACCAGTTGTAGGCGCTGCCCACCTCTACCACCAGCGGCACCCGGAGCTCCGCGACGCGCTCCATCGCGTCGCGAACGAGCTGCGTAACCTCCGCAAGCTCCTCCGCGGGCGCGTCGACGATGAGTTCGTCGTGCACCTGGAGTATGAGCCGGGCGCGGAGCTTCCGCTCGGCCAGCGCGCGGTGAACCGCGATCATCGCCAGCTTAATGATATCGGCGGCGGTGCCCTGTATCGGCGCGTTCATCGCCATGCGTTCTGCGGCCGAGCGCACGTTGTAGTTGCCCGACCGCAGGCCCGGCGCGGCCCTGCGGCGGCCAAACATTGTCTCGACATAGCCGCGCTCCCGGCCCAGCGCCAGCGTCTCCTCCATAAACTGGCGCACGCCCGCAAACGTACTCAGGTATCTTCCGATATACCGGGCGGCTTCGGAGCGCGGGATGCCCAGCTGGCGTGACAGCCCGTAGTCGCTGATGCCGTAGACGATGCCGAAGTTGACGGCCTTGGCGCTGCTGCGCATCGCGTCGGTCACGTCCTCCATCGGCACGCCGAACACCTGCGACGCGGTGCGCCTGTGAATATCCTCGCCCCGCCGGAACGCGTCGATGAGCCCCGGGTCGTCTGCCATATGCGCCAGGACGCGCAGCTCGATCTGCGAGTAATCGGCGTCCACCAGTACCCGGCCCGGCCCGCCCGCCACGAACGCCCTGCGGATGAGCCGTCCCTCGGGCATCCGTACCGGTATGTTCTGCAGGTTTGGCTCGGCCGACGAGAGACGCCCGGTCGCGGTGCCCGTCTGCACGAAGCGGGTGTGGATCCGCCCGGTATCCTGCCGGATGAGGGGCAGCAGTCCGTCGATATAGGTTCCCTTGAGCTTGGTCAGCTGCCTGTATTCGATGAGCAGCGGTATGATCGGATGGCGGTCCGAGAGCGCCTCGAGCACCTCGATATCGGTCGACCAGCCCGTCTTTTTCTTCTTGATGACGGGCAGCGAGAGCTTCTCAAACAGCACCTCGCCAAGCTGGCGGGTGGAGTTTATATTAAACGGCCCTCCGGCCAGCGCGTAGATCCTGTCTGTGAGCGAGGAAAGCTGCTCGTTAAAGCCCTCGCCCAGCGTCCGCAGCACGCCCGCATCTACCGGGAAGCCCTCGCGCTCCATGTCGTAGAGAACCCCGGTAAGCGGCTGCTCGATCGTATCGTACAGCGCGGCCATGCCCTGCTCGTCGAGCTTCGCGCGCAGCGTGCGCCACAGCGACAGAAGCGCCGACGCGGGCGGCTCGAACGCGCGTCCCGTATGCCTTTCGGCGAGCGCCGCGGCCGACCCCGCCGATTCGCCGCCGTCCAGCAACCAACCGGCCACCATCACGTCGGCGGTCATGCGCCGTGGCTTTATTTGAAACGCGGCCAGCCGGTGCATCCATTCCTTCGCGTCCCATACGACCTTTATCGTGTCCGAACCAAAAAGCGGCGCAAGCGCAGACAGCGCGGTCCCGGTCGAAAGCCCCGCGCCCAGCAGCCCGTCCTCGAGCGGTATGCGGTACTCTTGCTCCCCATCGCTCAGGCACAGCGCATCGCCCAGCCACACCGCGACCATTTCCCGCCCGGCAAGCGCAGCGACCGCGGACGACACGGCCGGCGCGTCGGCAAGCTCGCAGACCTGCACCGCTTCCCGGGCCGCGCCTCCCATCGCGCGCACGCGCTTAAGAAGGCTTCCGAAGGACAGCCGCTCCAGTACCGCGATGAGCCCCGTCTGCCCGGGGGTCTTGAGCGCACAGTCGGCGGAATCAAGCGTGATGGGCACGTCCCTGCATATCGTGGCCATCTGCCGGGACATCCGCGCCAGCTCCACTCCGGCCTCCACTTTCTCTCTCTGCTTTCCCTTTAGCTCATGGGTATGGGACAGCACGCCCTCGACGCTGCCGTATGCATGCAGGAGCTTCAGAGCCGTTTTCTCGCCGATCCCCGGTATACCCGGCAGATTGTCGGAGCTGTCGCCCATCAGGCCCTTAAGGTCGGGTATCTGATCGGGGCGAAGGCCGTACTCGTCCATGAGCAGCGCCTCGTCGTATTCCTGCGTCTGCGATATGCCCTTGCGGGTGATGACCACCCGAACCGAAGGCCCGATGAGCTGCAGCGCGTCCCGGTCGCCGGTGATGACGATGGCCTCCCCGCCCTCCTGCGCCACCCGCAGGGACAGCGTGCCCAGTATATCGTCGGCCTCGTACCCCTCGACCTCCACGACCGGCACCTCCATGGCCCGCAGTATCTCCTTGAGCAGCGGAAACTGCGGCAGCAGCGCTTCGGGGGTCGGCTTGCGCCCGGCCTTGTACGCGTCGTAGCCCACATGGCGGAACGTCGGAGCCTCCAGGTCGAACGCGACCGCGGCGCACGTGGGCGCGTAGTCGTCGATGGCCTTAAAAAGCATATTCAGGAATCCGTACACTGCGCCCACCGGCGTACCGTCGGGGGCGGTGAGCTCGGGCATCGCATAGAAGGCCCGGAACAACAGGCTGTTTCCGTCGATCAGTATCGTGCGACCGGCCATCGCGCGCCTCCTTCCCCGCTCCTATAAATCCTGATACACTCTATCACATCCGGGGCTAGAAATCAAACGGGGGGAACGGAACGCAGGCGACATTAACTGCCAAAACAAATAAACACTGATACATAAAACCATGGCCGCAAAAAGCAGATAAAGACTAAGCACCGTTTTTGCTGCGTCCATGACCGTACCTCCGGATCAAATCTTAAAACCTCAATTCACAAAACAAACGGCGCTCATCCGCCTGTCCCCTGCCTATTTTTGCATCCGGAATCAGGGGCAATAAACATGAAGCTGCATTTCAGAATGTTCAATTACCCTATTCACAGCTTATTATACCAACATCCAACCTGATCAAACAACCCTCGGCAAAGACAAAAAATATCCGGCCCGACCACTGGCCAGACTAGATAATTAATTGCGACTCTAGGCTTTTTTTGTATTGTCTTTGCGTTTTTATTTTGAAGTACAAAACATTACTGCCTAAAACTCCGCACTGCGCACGGTACGCGGGAATGAAATGACGTCGCGGATGTTGCTCATGCCCGTCAGGTACATGACCGCCCGCTCGAACCCAAGGCCAAACCCTGCGTGGCGCACGGTCCCGTACCGGCGCAGATCGAGATACCATTCGTAGGGCGCGCGGGGCAGACCCAGCTCCTCCATGCGGCCGGTGAGCACGTCGAGCCGCTCCTCTCTCTGGCTGCCGCCGATAATTTCGCCCACGCCGGGCACCAGCAGATCCATCGCCGCGACGGTACGGTCATCGTCATTAAGGCGCATATAGAACGCCTTGATCTCCTTTGGATAATCGGTCACGAACACCGGCGCGCGGAATACCTTTTCGGTCAGATACCGCTCATGCTCGGTCTGCAGGTCGCAGCCCCATTCCACCGGGTACTGGAACGGCTCTCCCGATTTTTTGAGTATATCGATGGCCTCGGTGTACGTGACATGCGCAAAGTCGGACTCGGCGACATGGGTCAGGCGCGCGAGCAGCCCCTTGTCGATGAACTGGTTGAAAAACGCCATTTCCTCGGGCGCGCTGTCCATGATCTCGGCAATTACGGCCTTCATCATCTGCGTGGCCAGCGCCATATCGTCGGCGAGATCGGCAAACGCGATCTCGGGTTCGATCATCCAGAATTCGGCGGCGTGGCGGGGCGTGTTGCTGTTCTCGGCGCGGAACGTCGGCCCGAACGTATACACGTTCCGGAATGCCATGCAGTGCGTTTCGACGTTTAACTGTCCGCTGACCGTCAGGAACGCCTGGCGGCCGAAGAAATCCTCCGCATAGTCTACCGCGCCCCCGCTGCAGGGCACGTCGCCCATCGGCAGCGTCGTGACCTGGAACATTTCGCCCGCGCCCTCGCAGTCGCTGGCGGTGATGATGGGCGTATGCACGTACACAAACCCGCGCTCCTGGAAAAATCGGTGGATCGCGTAGGCTGCCAGAGAGCGCACGCGCAGCACCGCCGTGAATGTATTGGTCCGGGGCCGCAGATGCGCGATCGAGCGCAGGAACTCGAACGAATGCCGCTTCTTCTGGAGCGGATATTCGGGTGTGCTCTCCCCCTCGACCGACACACGCGCCGCCCTGAGCTCGTAGGGCTGCCGGGCGTCGGGCGTGAGCACAAGCGTACCCGTGACGATGACCGCGCTTCCCACGGGGAGCCGCGCCAGCCTGTCGTAGTCGGGCAGCGCGCTGCGCTCCAGCACCACCTGCAGCGTGGAAAAGCAGGTCCCGTCGGCAAGCTGCATAAACGCCAGGGATTTGCTGTCGCGAATCGTGCGCACCCATCCGCCGACGGTGAGCTCGCGCCCGTCAAGCTCGGCGGCCCGGGCGCGAATATCCCTGAGCGTTTCGGTTTTCTCCATAAAAAGGCCTCCCGGCGGCATACCGGTACCCCGGCTGCGAATAGATTATGAACGAAACAAGCGTCCTCCTGTGCATTATACAGGACCGACCGCATCGGGTAAAGGGGTGGTTGCCATGAGAGGAGTACCGACGCTGATGGTGGAAAGCCCGGTCTGCGGGCTGCTTCAGCTCAACATGTTCCCGGCCGGGGAAACCGGGACCGACAAGCGCGTAGCCCTGCCTGTCGCATCCGACGCGCAGTGTGTGCTGCACCTCATGCCGCTCGAATCCGGGTATCTGCCGCTGACCTGCCGCCTACGCATCAAGGATGGGGTTCCGTGTCCGCCGGGAGACGCGGCGGGACGCGCCGTGATCCGCGCGTGGCCCGGCGGCATCGCCGAAGTCGTGCTGCTGCCCGAGCGATTGCCGCGCCCGGCGCGGCTGCCGCTTTCGCCGTCGATCGCGTCCAGGACGGTCTTTGTCGCGGGCGGGAGACGGCTGGCCGCCGAATGGGCGAGTTTTGGGGACTGGTGGCTGGTGATCGAGGAGGAGGACGGCACGCCGCTCCTGACGCAGGCTGTGCCCGAGGCGGCGGCGCCGGGCGCCGTGACGGTACAGGCGATCGGCGGCCGGCAGCATGTCGTCGCCCAGGCGCAGGCGGGGGGCGACCAGCGCTATGTGGCGGTCGCGGGCGCGCCCGAGGGCCGCTGGCAGGTGCTTTATTCCGACGTGGGAACGAGCGTCGAGGTTTCCGGGGATGCCGTCACCGTGACCGCCGAGCTGCTGGACACGACCGGTCACAGGCGCCAGCGGCGCTGGCAGCCCGGCGCGCCCGTAGAAGACCGGTTCGTCACGGCCGATCCGCCCTCGCAGCTGGCGCCCGGCGATATCGCCCGCGCGTTCCTGGAGGCGCTGGCGCTGGGCCTTGACGACGAAGCGGCGTCCCTGCTGACCCCGGCGCTGCGGGACGGGCTCTCGATTACCGAGGTGCGCAATTTCATCGGCGACATACACGAGATACTGCCCTGCCGCTACGGTCCTGCCTCGGAAGACCCGGGCTGGGCTGTGGCAAGGCCCGCCGGTTCGGGGCTTTATGAAGTCATTCCGTACACGTTTTCCCTGAGCGGGGGCCTTATCGACAACATCGTGCCCGGCTCATGACGCAGGGACGGACACAAAAAGGACGGATGCGCTCCGTCCTTTTGTATGCGTTTGTTTTTATTCGCTGATGTACTGCGGCCGCTTCTGGTAGTGCGTGTGCAGCAGCTCGTGGGATTTGTGCCCGCCGGGCTGGCCCAGAAACTCCTCGTACAGCTTCCTGACCGACGGGTTCTCGTGGGACTTGCGGCGTGCCATGCTCTCGTCCTCGTCATATATCGCGCGGGCGCGCAGCGCGCGCGGATCCAGCGTCTCCCGCACGCTGGCGGGTACGATCGGCTGTCCGCCGCCCGTCACGCAGCCGCCGGGGCAGGCCATGATCTCGACCATGTGGTAGTTCTTCTCGCCGCTGCGGATCGCGTCGAGCACCTTGCGGGCGTTGCCCGTGCCGTGCGCCACCGCTACCGATACGTCCTCATTACCGATGCGCACCGTCGCTTCCTTAACGCCACTGAGACCGCGCACCGCGGTAAACTCGACGGTTTCGAGCGTTTTTCCGGTCAGTATCTCGTACACAGTGCGCAGCGCCGCTTCGGTTACGCCGCCAGTCGCGCCAAATATGACGCCCGCTCCGGTCGAGTCGCCCAGCAGATCGTCGAACGGCTCGTCTGCCAGCGCGGTAAAGTCGATGCCGGCTTCCTTGATCATCGCGGCCAGCTCGCGGGTCGTGATGGCGATATCGACGTCGGCGACGCCGCCTGCCGCAAGCTCATCGCGTCCGCACTCGAATTTCTTCGCGGTGCAGGGCATGACCGACACGACACAGACCTTCCTGGGATCGACGCCGTTTTTCTGCGCCCAGTAGTGCTTGATGACAGCGCCCATCATCTGCTGGGGAGATTTGCAGGTGGACAGATTCTCGAGGAAATCCGGATAGAAATGCTCGCAGAACTTGACCCAGCCGGGCGAGCACGACGTGATGATGGGCAGCTTCCCGCCGCTCTTCATGCGCTCGATGAGCTCGGTGCCCTCCTCGAGTATCGTCAGGTCGGCGGCAAAGTCGGTATCGAACACCCGGGCAAATCCCAGACGGCGCAGCGCGGCCACCATCTTCCCTGTCACGCGCGTGCCGATGGGCATGCCGAATTCCTCGCCCAGCGCCACGCGGATCGACGGTGCGGTCTGCACGACGACGGTAAGCTCGGGGTCGGCGAGCGCCTCCCAGACCTTGTCGGTATCGTCTTTTTCGCGCAGGGCGCCGACCGGGCAGGCCTGGATGCACTGTCCGCAGTTAATGCACGGAGCGTCCCCCAGCGGCATACCGAACGGCGACTCGACGATCGTGTTAAATCCCCGGTTCGTCGCGCCAATAACGCTGACCTGCTGTATGTTCTGGCAGGCAGCGATGCAGCGGCGGCACAGCACGCATTTGTTGGGATCGCGTATGATCGACGGGGAACTGTCGTCGATCTCCCGGTGGACCGAATGGCCCTCGTAGACGATTTCCTCCACGCCCAGATCCTTCGCCA
>JBMNNN010000068.1:0-9644 GCA_050942555.1 Christensenellales bacterium | reverse complement strand
ACGAAACGACCCGCGCTGCGTCGCCCACATCGCGCGGCGGCTCGCCGCGCTGCGGGGCGTTCCAGTCGAGGAGCTGGCACAAACCACGATGGAAAACGGGCGGCGACTCTTCGGCATCCCGGACAATACGGAATGAAGGAGCCTTTCATGGCCAATACATACGTCTATCCCTTTAAAAATGCGCTGTACATCAACCTGACCAACCGCTGCTCCAACGACTGCGACTTCTGCCTGCGTCGCACAAGCAACGGCGTGGGCGAATACAATCTCTGGCTGGACGGCGAGCCCGACGCGGCGGCCGTGCTGGCCGCGGTCGACGAATACGACCTGCGCAAGGTTTCCGAGGTGGTATTCTGCGGATTCGGAGAGCCTATGATGGCGCTGCCCGTATTGCTCGACGCGGCGCGGGGCATCCGCGCGCGCCGTCCGGATCTGCCCATCCGCATCAACACAAACGGCCAGGCCAGCCTCATACACGGCCGCGATGTGACAGGCGAGCTCGTGGGGCTCGTCGATGTCGTGTCTGTCAGCCTCAACGCCCCCACCGCAGAGGAATACGACGCGCTGTGCCACCCGGAGCACGGCTCCGCCGCGTTTGGCGCGGTGCTCGAATTCTGCCGGAAATGCGCGGCGCGCGGCATTCGGGTCACTATGTCGGTGATCGATACGCTTGGAGAGGAAAAAATCGCCGCCTGCCGGGAAATAGCCGAAAAGGCAGGCGCATCGCTGCGGGTGAGAGCCTATATTGGTTAATCCGGTTTATTTTTGTGAATGAATGTCGTGCGATGTTCCTTCGCAACGCCAGGCACTTGGCCACCATGGTGGCTTACGCCCACTTAACCATGAGCAGAGCGGACCGTTCAGGGCAAGATTTACCGTATTTCGTGGAGAGGAACGCGGCGAGAGCAAGCCCCCGCCCTACGGGTCCCGATAATGAATCCATGCGGTTCACAGAGATGCAGCGGGAGCGAGCCTCGGCCAGCGGACAGCCTTTCGGAATTCGTTGTTGTCTTTGTTTCCCACAGCCATTATAATGGATGGCATGCGAAAGGAGCGGAGCGCATGCAATTCCTGCAAAAGCTGTCAAACGGGATGATCGTGACCGGTGAACATATGAACACGACTCCAGCGGTGTCGATGGGATTCTGGATCCGTACAGGGGGCGTCAACGAAACGCCCGGAGAAAGCGGGATCTCTCATTTCCTGGAGCACATTTCCTTCAGGGGGACACCTACGCGCACTGCGCGGGATATCGCGGTCGAGATGGACGAGGTCGGCGGGACGCTGAACGCCTTTACCACCAAAGAAGAGACCTGCTTTTACGTCAAGGTGGCGCAGCAGCATATCGGGCTGGGGCTCGACCTGCTGACCGACATCGTGTACCATTCCCTGATGGACGAGGATTTCATCGAGCGGGAAAAAAGCGTTGTGCTCGACGAGATAGCGCAGGCCGACGACAGTCCCGAGGACAGGGTTCACGAGCTGCTGTACGAATGCTATTTCAACGGGCATCCGCTCTCCAAGCCGGTGCTGGGCGCCAAACGCGTCATCTCCTCCCTGACACGTGAAAAGCTCGTCGATTTCCGCCGCGCCCACTACGCGTGGGACAATACGGTATTTTCCATCGCGGGCAGCTTTGACGAAAAGACGGTTTTCGAAGCGCTCGAGCAGGTCGTGCCCGACAGCGCGCACGAGCAGTCCACGCCCCTGCCGCAGGCCCACCAGCGGAGCGGGCGTACGGTCCGCTACGAGGTAAAATCGGTGGAGCAGCTTCACATCGCGCTGGCTTTCCCGGGCGTAGAGCGGGACCACCGGCTGATGATTGCGATCAATGTGCTTAATAATATCGTGGGCGGAGGCATGAGCTCGCGCCTTTTTCAGACGCTTCGGGAAGAACTGGGGCTCGTATACGGCATCTTTACCTATCCGGTGTACCACTCGTGCGGCGGCATGGTTGTCGTCGATACGGGCACGATCGACCCGAACGGGCCGCAGGTGCTGGAAAAGATACGCGAGCAGATCCGCCGGATCGTGGCGGACGGCGTCACGGAGGAGGAATTCCTGAGGGCCAGAGAGCAGCTCAGGGGCAACTTCATACTCAGCCGGGAAGGCATCGAGAGCCGGATGAGCGGCGGGGGTCGCAGCGTCCTCTTCTACGGGCGCAGGCGCACCGAGCAGGAGACGCTCGAGCGGATCGACCGCGTGACGCGGGACGACGTCATGGAGGCCGCGCGGATGGTGTTCGATTTTGACAGGATGGCAGCCGCATTTGTGGGCCGCAGGGGCAGTAAAAAGGTCATCGAAGGGATGCTGGAGGCCTGGTAAACGGCCATAGGGGGTAACAGGGTTTGAAGGATAAGCTCGATACGATATTCGCGCTGCAGCGCCGGTTCGACGAGGACCTCGCGGCCAGACGGGATCTATCGGACATCACCCGCGAGCAGTGGATACAGAAGGAGACCCTGGCGATGCTCTCGGAGCTCGCGGAGCTCATCGACGAGGTGAACTTTAAATGGTGGAAGAATCCAAAGCCCGTCGACGACGACAGGGTCAAGGAAGAGCTGGTCGACATACTCCATTTCTTCGTCAGCATGTGCATCAAGATGGGCATGGATGCCGATGAGCTGTGCAGCCGGTATATAAAGAAGAACGAGGAGAACTTCAAAAGGCAGCGCGGCCTTTCCGATAGGAAAGGGTACGCCGCGGAGGATCCGATCGACCGCGATGGCCGCGCCCGATAGGGCAGCGTTTACAGCGACAAATTCGCCGCGGCAATGAGTTTACTTATGTTTTCTCTCGATTCTTATTGTTGATATGGCTGCATAAACGACCAGAAATATCATAAGCCCGATCCCGACATTAAAGATTCATCCGCTTCGGACGATCATTTCTACGGCATTGAGCAGAAATATGATCCCGGTTGCGGTAAATATGATTGCCGATTGCCGGTAGCGCGGTTTTTTGTTTAGCTTATTGCGTTCTTCCCTTGAGGCATGAATATATGCATTATGAAACAGGATGCCTTTTCCCTGAACTGAAAGCATCCTACAATAAAGCTCCCGATGAAATGGTAAAAAGCACGATGATCGTAATAATCTCGGAGATGCGCACGATAACCTCATGATACAGATGCTGCCTATAACCTCTACCGGCATATGCGATACTCCCCGGAGGGAGGCGTCCGTCGTTTTACGTCATATGCAGGAACACGCGCACAGGATCGTCGCCCAGCACGACGGGCACAAGCGGCACGCCCTTGCTGCCCAGCGTCTCGATCGGGAATTCCTCCGACGATATACGGGTCACTGCGCCGCTTTTCTGCAGCACGACGATATCCGCGGGCTCCTTGACGCGCCCCACGAAGACCACCGCCTCGCCATTGCTGCCGTTCTTTAAGAACGTAAAGATTTTCGTTCCCGTGACGGTACGGCTTTTGCTTGGAGAAAAGTCGAGCGTCAGCAGCCTTTTCCCGTATCCCCGGTCGGTCAGCGCCACAAACTCGCCTTCCCCGTCGGAGTGGCAGACATGGAGGATTTCGTCGCCGGCGTCCAGCGCCATCACCTTATTGCCCCGGGCGGTACGTCCCATCTGGCTGATCTGCGAGTAGTTCAGCTGCAGCGCCATGCCCTTGCGGGTAAAGAACGTCGGGGCCAGTCCCCGTTGGCACAGCCCGACATGCAGCACCTCGTCGCCCTTCTGCAAGCCACAGGCTATGTATTTCCGGCTGCGGGTATCGAACTGGTCGAGCGCGGTGCGCTTTGCCATGCCGCCGCGGGTCACGAACAGCAGCTCTCCCTTTGCCGGAAGGCGATCGGTGCATACCGCTCCGGCGATATGGGTGCTTTTGCTAAAGCCCTTAAGGAGCGTCGAAAGATGCGCGCCGCGGCTGGCCCACCGCGCTTCGGGTATCCCCGAGACGGGGAGCTGGTACATGTTCCCGTCGCCCGTAAATACGTACAGCGTATGCGCGGTCGTGCCCGGCATGACGGCCATAATCGAGTCGGCAGGGCTCAGGTCGTCGGGGTACGCCTGCCGGTCGGAGCGGGCGTAGGTCTTCTGGGGAAGCCGCTTGACATAGCCCTCGCGGCTGA
Organism: Christensenellales bacterium; assembly: GCA_050942555.1. Taxonomy (GTDB): domain Bacteria; phylum Bacillota; class Clostridia; order Christensenellales; family UMGS416; genus JAAYXU01. The sequence goes on along the minus strand of JBMNNN010000068.1, from coordinate 5,553 downwards.
CCGTAACCACCACGTCCTCGACGATGATGAAATCCTCGGCGCTGAACTCGACGATCTTGTCGTCGTCCAGCATCCGGGTCCGGCGCGCGTCGGCGTATTTCCTTTTAATCTCCAGCAGCTCCTTTTTGACGACGCCGCGCAGCTTCTTTGGAGACGCGAGGATCGCTCTGAGCTCGGCGATGAGGCTGCGCACCTCGGCGAGCTCCTTTTCGAGCTTTTCGACCTCCAGCGCGGTAAGACGCTGCAGCCGCATATCGAGTATGGCCTGCGCCTGCACACCGGTCAGCTTAAAGCGGGACATCAGCCGCTTTTTCGCGTCGGGAACCGATGCCGATGACTTGATGAGCGCGATCACCTCGTCGATGCTGCGGATCGCGATGAGCAGTCCTTCGAGTATGTGCTCGCGGGCTTCGGCCCGATCGAGGTCGAACCGGGTGCGGCGGGTGACCACGTCGAGCTGGTGGCGGATATAGTGCTCCAGTATCTCCTTGAGTCCCATCTGCCGGGGCTTCCCGTCGGCGATGGCCACCATGTTGATGCCGTAGCTCACCTGGAGATCCGAATACTTGTACAGATACTGCAATATCTTCTCCGCGTCGGCGTCCTTTTTTACCTCAATGACGGCCCGCATGCCTTCCCGGTCGGATTCGTCGCGTATGTCGGATATGCCCGCCAGAATGCCCTTCTTGTCCTCGCAGAGCCTGAGTATTTTTTCGAGCATCGCGGCCTTGTTGACCTGATAGGGTATCTCGGTAATGACGATCAGCGATTTGCCGCCGGCGGCTTTCTCGATCGCGCACCGGGCGCGTATGCTGAAGCGGCCGCGGCCGGTCTCGTAGCCCTCGCGGATGCCCTGCGTCTCGAGTATCGAGCCGCCGGTCGGAAAGTCGGGACCGGGAATGAACGCCATAAGCTCGTCCAGCGTGATGCCGGGCTTGTCGATCATCGCGACGGTGGCGTCGATGACCTCGCCCAGGTTGTGCGTGGGGATGTTGGTGGCCAGGCCCACCGCTATACCCACCGCGCCGTTCACGAGGAGATTGGGAAAGCGGCCTGGGAGCAGCACCGGCTCCCTGAGCGTGTCGTCGAAATTAAGCATGAAGGGGACGGTGTCCTTGTCGATGTCGCGCAGCAGTTCCATCGCAAGCGGCGCAAGCCGCACCTCTGTGTAGCGCATCGCAGCGGCCCGGTCGCCATCGATCGAGCCGAAGTTCCCGTGCCCGTCGATGAGGATGCCCCGCATCGAGAAGTCCTGGGCCATGCGCACCATCGCGTCGTATATCGATGTGTCCCCGTGCGGGTGGTATTTGCCCATCGTGTCGCCTGCGATACGGGCCGACTTCTTGTGGGGCTTGTCGGGGGTGTTCGATAGCTCCAGCATCGTGTAGAGAATGCGCCGCTGGACGGGCTTGAGCCCGTCCTCCACGCGGGGAAGCGCCCGCTCCATGACGACGTACTCGGCGTAGGGCATCATCGAGCTGTGTATCACGTCCTCGAGCGGCTGGGGGAGGATGGTCTCATTGACGACGATCTCGTTCTTTTTCCTGCGGGCCATCAGCGCGCTCCTCCCAGCTTCTCAAATTCATCGTAGCGATTGAAATTCGCATACCGGGCGATATAGTTCCGCCTCCTGTCGACCTTATCGCCCATGAGCGTCGTCACCCGCCGGTCGGCCTCGGCCACGTCGTCCAGCGATATGCGCAGCAGTTTGCGGCCGTTTGGGTTCATCGTCGTCTCCCAGAGCTGCTCGGCGTCCATCTCGCCCAGCCCCTTGTAGCGCTGAAGCGTATAGTTGCTCTTACCCTTTGTCAGCTCCTTCAGCTCCCGATCATCGTACGCGTACTTAATGGTTTTGCCGGTGCGGATCTGATAGAGCGGCGGCAGCCCGATATACAGGTGGCCGTTGGTGATGAGCTCCTTCATATAGCGGAAGAAGAACGTGAGCAGTATGGCACGGATATGCGCGCCGTCCTGGTCGGCGTCGGAGAGTATGATGATCTTGTGGAAGCGCAGGGTTGCGATATTGAAGTCGTCGTCGAACCCGCAGCCCAGCGCCGTGATGATCGATCGGAATTCTTCGTTGGCAAGCACAGCGTCGATGCGCTTTTTTTCTGCGTTAAGAGGTTTTCCGCGCAGCGGTAGGATGGCCTGAAAGCGGCGGTCCCGGCCCTGCTTGGCGGAGCCTCCCGCCGAATCGCCCTCTACGATGAAAAGCTCGTTTTCGGATGGATTGCGCCCGGTGCACGACGCAAGCTTTCCGACGAGCGGCGCGGCTTCCAGACGGTTTTTCTTGCGGGCCAGTTCCTTGGCCTTGCGGGTAGCCAGGCGGACCTTTGCTGATTTGATTACTTTGTCCATGATGACCCCGGTCGTTTCGGCGTGCTTGAGATCGTCCAGCCAGGCCGCCAGCTTTTCGCCCACCAGCGTTTCCACCGCCCTGCGCGCGTCGGTGTTCCCGAGCTTCGTCTTGGTCTGCCCTTCGAACTGGGGATTCTGCATCCGGATCGCGATGACCGCCGTCATGCCCTCCCGGAAATCCTCGCCCACCATCGGGATTTCCTTCTCCTTGACCAGATTGTTGCGCCGGATATAGTCGCCCATGACCTTCGAGACCGCCGCCCGGAATCCCGTTTCGTGCATACCGCCCTCGATGGTGGGTATGTTGTTGACATAGGAAAAAATGCTCTCGGTGTACGCGTCGGTGTACTGGATCGCCACCGAGACGAGTATGCCGTCCTGCATACCCTCCAGCAGTATCGGATGCGGGAAGAGGGGCGTCTTGTCCTCGTTGAGATACTGCACGAAATCCATGAGGCCCCCGTCGTAGGCGTATTCCTCGGGCGCGTACTCGTCCGACCGCTCGTCGGTGAACGCGATTTTCAGTCCCTTGTTGAGAAACGCGAGTTCCTTGAGGCGCTTGGCGATCGTGTCATGGTTCCAGTGGAGGTGGTCGAATACATCCGCGTCGGGCAGGAACGTGACCCGGGTGCCCTTTTCGTAAGTTTTTCCCACGACCTTAAGCGGACCAGTTGGCCGGCCGGGCTGCATTTTGCCGCTGCGGTTCTTTTTGCTTACATATTCCTGCCTGTATACCTTTCCGTCCAGATGGATCTCTACCGACATCCACCTGGACAGCGCGTTGACCACCGAGGCGCCCACTCCGTGCAGGCCCCCCGAATACGCATAATTCTCCGAGCCGAACTTGCCGCCGGCGTGAAGGCGCGTATAGACCACCTCGACGCCCGAGATATTAAGCTGCGGGTTGATATCCACCGGCACGCCGCGGCCGTTGTCGGTCACGGTGACGCTGGCGTCGGGGTGCAGCGTGACTGTAATCTCGTCGGCATAGCCGCCCATAGCCTCGTCAATGGCGTTGTCCACGATTTCCCAGAGCATGTGGTGCAGCCCCGATGAGCCGGTGCTGCCGATATACATGCCTGGGCGCATTCGTACTGCCTCCAGCCCTTCGAGCACCTTAATGCTGCTGGCAGTATAACCTGTCTGCATGAAGTCCTCCTTAGTGCGCTACATATGGTATTTCTTATCTATAGTACCACTACTCGTGGTTTTTGAAAAGGACCAGTTTAAAAAAGCCCCGTATCTTCATGCGGTTCGTGAACGCCAGGAGCAGCGCATTGAGCAGCCACAGCAGCAGTATCGGAGGCGGAAACGCGCGCACGACAAGGTATACGCCCATGAGCGCGATGCCCATGACGGCGGCGAACCCGTCGATATCCGAAGGAATCGGTTTCCCGCGCGACAGGAGCTTGGCCGACGCTGAATACAGCGCGAGCAGGACCGCGTAAACGAGCGACGCCTCGAAAGCGGTTACCGCGCTCCACACGCCGAATGTCACGGCAATTGCCTTGCCGCCCCTTCCCCTGAGAAAAGGGGAAAAGGCGTGGCCGAGAACCGGCGCGATCGCGACGGGAACGACCGCCCATCCCGCGACAAGGCCCGAGCGGATAAAAAGCGCGAGCGGGAAAAACCCTTTGAGGAAGTCCAGCGCCACGCCCAGCAGACCCAGCCTGTATCCGGCTGTGTGCCATAGATTGTATGCGCCCGGATTGCCGTCCCCTTCCTGGAAAAGATCCTTTTTCACGGCAAGCCCCAGCCAGTAGGAGAACATGAGCGCGCCGCACAGGAACTCGACGAGCACATACAGCGCGATCATCGGCCGCCTCTCTCTCCGCCCCGCACCGCCACCTGGCGTCCTTTCCACGAAACGGTGCCGACGCAGACCACCTGATAGGCCGAATACGCCATCACGACCAGGAAGAATATCGACGAAAGGATATGTACCGCGGGTATCAACCACCGGTAGCGGCCCGTATACCGGAGGAAATAGAGTATCTGCAGGGTATAGAGCGCGTACCCGGCCAGGAACGGCCACACGAGGGGGCTTCTGAGCACGATGAGGACTGGCAGCATGAATTCCACGGCCAGCAGGCCCGCGAGCCATATAGCGATGAGCGCAATGGTGGCGGGCTGCAGTGTCGCGGTGCTCAGTACGGCCCCCTTGGAGAAGCCGTGCATCTCGCTGAGCAGGCCATAGGGATACATCCGGAAACGGACATAGCCGTTTCCCAGGAAGTTTTCCACGCGGATCCCGGCTTCGTCAAATTTCTTGCCCAGATTCAGGTCGTCCAGCAGCTCCCCGCGTATGCTGTGGTGTCCGCCGATCCTGTCGTAATCCTCGCGCGTCGCGACGATGCACGACCCGTAGAGATTCCGCGCCCTGCTGCGCTCGAAGGGGGAGACGAACGAAAACACGCCCAGCAGGTACGGGATCAGGGACAGCCGCTCGTAAAATCGCTCGGTGTGATGGTACGGCACCACCGATATCGCGCCCCCCGAGCGCTCCCTGGCTGCGACCAGCAGCTCCAGCGCCCGCGGGTTCAGCCGCACGTCGGCGTCCAGAAAGACGAGGAGGTCGCCTGTCGCGTGCTGGTAACCGTTCCATACCGCCCATGTTTTTCCGGTCCATCCGTCGGGAAGGGCCGGATTGCGGATCACGGTGACGCCCTCGTACTGCCTGGCTACGCGGCTCGTTCCGTCGGTCGAGGAGTCGTCGACGACGATGATCTCGCCGGGCATGAGCGTCTGCTGCTGAAGCGACCCGAGAAGATGGGGCAGGTTGTGTTCTTCGTTGCGGGCGGGAATGATGACGGAAATCTTCGAAGCGCATGGTGCGGACGCAGCGCCGGGCTTGAGATATGCCCTTGAGAAAAGAGCGAACCCCGTAAGGCAGGCGAGAGGAAGAATGATGTAGAAGAATAATGCCATATCCCATCACCTTTATTAAATTATAATAAAATATAGTTATACTTTACTGCAATTCTTCCGGCAAGTCAATCGATGACACACAAGCCGTGCTGTTATCTTGTTGATATTGTCTCTGTATATTATCTTGATAAAATGTCTCTATGGAAAAGATAACAATGACGAGAAAACAGCTAAAACGGAATACAGTAATCACCCAAGTGATCGATGGTTTTAGAGACATTTTCAAAAGTTATTGACATGTTTTACGAACCGCTTTGGCGGCTTGCG
>JBMNNN010000001.1:0-42207 GCA_050942555.1 Christensenellales bacterium | reverse complement strand
TCGCCGAGACGCCCGATCTCGCGCCGGGAGACTGGCTGTATCTGCCGGGCATCGCCGCATCGGTAGCCGACGGCGCCGAGGAGATCGCCGCGCTGATCCTCACGAAGAGCGGCGCGCGCCCTATAAAGCTCATGCTGTCGGGCCTGACAAAAGACGAGCGGGACATCCTGCTGCGGGGGTGCCTGATGAATTATTACCGCAGCAAGGTGAAGTCCGGCGCTGAATAAACCAGTTTATTTTTCGGGCAGGGCGCATACACTGTTATGAAGGATGGTGATCGCTATGCGCCTGGGTCCCCGTCGTCCGATCGGTTCGAACATGCCGCCGCAGAATCCGCCGCAAGATCCGTCTCCCGAAGACATGGCCGGGAGCAATAAAACGCCGTCGGCTCGATACCGCGTGTATCTGAGCACGATCCGCGCCCATGATGAGGCCGTCGCGCGCGTGCAGCGCAGATCCAGGGAGCAAACGGCTCCGGAGCAGCCCACCGATCAGTCCTGATGCGATCGCAGCCTGACGGCTGCCGCATATCTATCGCTTCCCAAAGCAGGCGGTTCGTAAACCGCCTTTTCCCGTATGCTATTTTTTTACTGGTATTGATTCTAGCGCCTGCCGCGGATACCGACTTAAACCCGTTGCCCCGCATCTGCCGCGGCGCGGGTTTAGTCACGCAATTTGTCCCCGTCGTAGTAAACCCGCATAAGGCACAGCCCGCGGGCCGGGGCGGTGACCCCGGCGCGGCTGCGGTCGCCGTCCCTGAGCAGCTCGGGGATGGAGTCCGCGTCGCGCTTGCCCTGTCCGACCTCGACGAGCGTCCCCGCGATGATGCGCACCATCCGGTATAGGAAACCGGTTCCCTCGAAATCGAATAGAATATGGTTTCTCCGCACGGTTACGTCTGCCCGGGTCAGCGTGCGTACCGCGCTTTTTACCGGGCTTCCGGCGTCCATGAACGCCGAAAAATCATGCTCGCCCACAAAGTGCGCGGCAGAGCGCGTCATCGCCGCGGCGTCGAGGGCTACGGGGATGTGCCATACCCTGCCGCGCTCCAGCGCCGGAGCGACGGGCCGGACGAACAGCGTGTACCGGTAATGCTTGCCCCGCGCGTCGTACCGGGCATGGAATGCGTCGGGAACCTGCCGCGATTCGGTGACGCGGATATCGGGGGGCAGGTGCGCATTCAGCGCGAAGGCGATCCGCCCGGGCGGTATCGTGCAGCCGGTATGGAAGTGGCAGACCTGGCCCAGCGCGTGGACCCCGGCGTCGGTACGCCCGGCGGCGACGATGCCCGCGCGCTCTCCGGTCACGGCCGCGATGGCCTCCTCGACGCGCTGCTGGACGGTCATGGCGTTATCCTGCCGCTGCCAGCCCGCATAGCCCGTCCCGTCGTATTCGAGCGTCAGCCGGATGTTCATGGGAGCCTCCCGCCCCACACATTGTCGGCGATGACCGCCGCCGTGAGCAGCAGCGCCGCGATCCCCGCGTAGAGATCGAGCCGGGTCATCGCGAGCACCTTCATCCGGGTACGCCCCTGTCCGCCCCGGTAGCAACGGGACTCCATGGCCAGCGCCAGCTCGTCCGCGCGGCGGAACGCCGATACGAAAAGGGGAACGAGCAGCGGTACCATGTTGCGCGCGCGCCGCACGATGTTGCCGCTCTCGAAGTCGGCGCCCCGGCTCATCTGCGCCTTCATGATGCGGTCGGTCTCCTGCAGCAGCGTGGGTATGAAGCGCATCGCGATCGTCATCATCATCGCCAGCTCGTGCACTGGGAAGCGGATGCGCTTGAGCGGCCCCAGCAGCTGCTCGATCGCGTCGGTCATCGTAAGGGGCGACGTGGTCAGCGTCAGCAGCTGCGTCCCCAGTATCAGGAACACGAGCCGGAATACCATCGTGACCGACATGCGGACGCCCTCCCGGGTAATGCGCAGGAACCGCCACGTAAGCGGCACCGAGCGCCCGCCCCACGTGATCACGACCGGCTCTCCCCCCGTAAGGAAGAGGTTGATGACGAATGTAAAGAGTATGATGTATAAAAGCGGGCGCAGGCCCTTTATAAGATACCGAACGGGCAGCCGCGAAAGCGCGGCGGTCGCCGCAATAAAGAGGAACACAGCCGCATACCCCGCGATGCTCCGGACGAGGAATACCAGCACGACGAACGCGAACGTGATGACCAGCTTGGTGCGGGGATCCAGCCGGTGCACCGGCGATTCGCCCGGAAAGTACTGGCCGATCGTGATGTTACCCAGCATCGCGGCCCCCCCTCCCGGTGCACTCCAGTATAAACGTCTCCATCGCGTCCAGCGTTAAAAGTCCCCTGGGAACCGCCACGCCGCGCCGCCTGAGCGCGTCCGACAGGCGCGCCATCAGCGGAACGTCCAGCCCCAGCCCGCGAAGGCGCTGCGCGTCGTCGAATACGTTGGCCGGGGTATCGTACAGGATCGCCTCGCCGTGCGCCATGACCAGCACACGGTCGGCGACCTGCGCGACCTCGTCCATATTATGGCTGATCATGAGTATCGTCGTGCCCTCGCGCGCGCGCAGTTCCCGCATCATACGAAGCATGTCGGAGCGGCCCTCCGGATCCAGCCCGGCGGTCGGCTCGTCGAGAATCAGCACCCGCGGCTCCATCGCCAGCACGCCGGCCAGCGCCACGCGCCGCCGCTGTCCCCCCGACAGCTCGAAAGGCGAGCGGTCTGCCAGCTTATCGGGGTCAAGCCCCACCCACATGAGCGCCTTGTCGACGCGGCGGTCCACCTCGGCCTCGGGCAGTCCCAGATTCCGCGGTCCGAATGCCACGTCCCGGCGCACCGTTTCCTCAAAAAGCTGGTGCTCGGGGTACTGAAACACCAGCCCCACCCGCTGCCGGAGCGCGCGCAAATCCGCGCCCTTCGCGCCCACGTCGATTCCTTCGACGACAACGCGGCCCGATGTCGGGCGCAGCAGCCCGTTCATGTGCTGCACCAGCGTCGACTTGCCCGAGCCGGTGTGGCCGATGATGCCCACGAAAGACCCGTCGTCCACCGTGAGCGATACGCCGCGCAGCGCGGCGGTCTCAAACGGAGTCCCGGGCATATAGATATGGGTCAGTTTTTCGATAACAATGGCCATAGCGCCTCCGTCATCTGCTCCAATGTGGATGGATCTCCCGCAAGGGGTACTCCGGCCTCGCGCAGCCGCCCGGAAAGCTCCAGCATGGGCGGGGCGGTCAGGCCGAGCCCGCGCAGCGTCTCCCGCTGCCGCAGCACCGCAAGCGGCGGCCCGTCCATGTCGACCGTGCCGCCCGACATCACGACGACGCGCCCGGCCACCATGCATTCCTCTATGAAATGGGTGATCCATATGACGGTGATACCTTCCTCACGATTGAGGCGCACCGCCGTGTCCAGCACCTCCGCGCGCCCGATCGGGTCCAGCATCGCCGTAGACTCGTCAAATACGATGACGCGCGGCCGCATCGCGATGACGCCCGCGATCGCGACCCGCTGCTTCTGGCCGCCCGACAGCATATGGGGCGCCTTGAGCGCGTACTCCGACATACCGACCGTGCCAAGAGCAGCCTCGACCCGCGGGCGTATCTGCTCGCGGGGTACGCCCAGGTTCTCCAGGCCGAACGCGACGTCCTCTTCAACGATAGAGCTTACGATCTGGTTGTCGGGATTCTGAAACACCATGCCCACCGTCTGCCGGATGTCCCAGAGCCTGCTTTCGTCGGCTGTGGATATGCCCGCGACCGTGACCGTGCCCCGGTCGGGCAGCAGCAGCGCGTTCATATGCTTAGCCAGCGTCGACTTTCCCGATCCGTTGTGGCCTACGATCGCTGTGAACGAGCCTTCCTCGATAGACAGCGTGACGCCCTGGATCGCCGGTGTGCGGACTATGTCCTCTCCCTCCTGCCGGTACTGCGCGTACGCGTGATGGACATCGGCAAGCTCTATGATCGCGGCCATGACGTCACCCCCTCCCTCATCGCCGTAAAGCAAAGGGACCGGCAAGGAAGCGTTCGCCTCCCGGTCCCCAGTACGCTGAACGTCAACCGGTATTCCGTATCAGATTAGCTCCAGCACCACGGATTCGGCGCCATCGCCCCGGCGGGGACCCAGCTTCAGGATGCGCGTGTATCCGCCCTTTGTGCCTATTTCCTGCGCGCGCTTTTTATATTTGGGCGCGATCTCGCGGAATATCTTCTCTACCAGCGGGTGGTTGATGTCCTGCGTCCGCTCGGCATAGTCTTCCTTGCTCTCCTTTTCCTTGCGGGGAATCGGCGCTTCGTATATCATCGCCATGATGCGCCGGCGCGCGGCCAGCCGCGAAGGCGAGTCGTTGACGAACTCGACCTCGACCGACTGATCCTTCACGTTGTTGATCGTCTTTTGCACGGTGACGGTATTGTCGCACTCGTCCATCGCGATCGTGATGATATTTTCGGCGATTTTGCGCACTTCCTTGGCGCGGGCAACCGTCGTGGTCACCTTGCCGTTCTGAAACAGATCGGTTACCAGGCCCCGCAATATCGCCATTCTCTGGTCGGTGGGCCGACCCAGTTTGCGTTGTCCTGCCATCGGATGATGTTCCTCCTCAGTCTTCGTTGCGTGCCAGTTCCAGCCCCAGGCCAGCCAGCTTCTGAACGACTTCCTCCAGCGATTTGCGGCCCAGGTTGCGCACCTTCATCATCTCTTCCTCGGTGCGCTGCACCAGCTCCTCCACGGTGTTGATGCCCGCGCGCTTGAGGCAGTTGTAGGACCGGACGGTGAGGTCCAGCTCCTCTATCGTCATCTCGAGCACCTTTTCCTTGCGGTCCTCGCCCTTCTCGACCATGATCTCGACATCGCTCACATCGTCCGTCAGGTCGATGAAAAGCTTCAGATGCTCGCTCATGATCTTGGCCGCAAGGCTCCCCGCCTCGTCGGGCCGGACAGAGCCGTTGGTCCATATCTCCAACGTCAGCTTGTCAAAGTCGGTCTGCTGGCCCACGCGGGTGTCTTCGACGGTAAAGTTAACCTTGCGGATGGGCGTGAATATCGAGTCCACCGGTATGATGCCGATGGCCTGGCCGGGCTGCTTGTTGCGCTCGGCCGACACGTATCCGCGCCCCCTCTCCAGCGTGATCTCCATGTAAAGGTACCCATCCTCGTTGAGGGTAGCGATATACATGTCGGGATTGAGTATCTCGACCTCGGCGTCGGCCGCGATATCGTCGGCCGTAACGGTACATGGCCCCTTGGCGCTGATCGTGACGACCTTGGGCTTGTTGTCCGTGTGCAGCGCGGCCGAAAGACCCTTGAGATTGAGCAGTATTTCGGTTACATCCTCCACTACGCCGGGAATCGTCGAGAACTCGTGCAGTACGCCCTCGATCTTCACCGAGGTGACCGCAACGCCGGGAAGGCTGGAGAGCAGCACGCGCCGCAGTGCGTTGCCCAGCGTCGTTCCAAATCCCCGCTCCAGCGGCTCGATGACGAATTTGCCGTAGCGGTTGTCGTCGCTCATTTCCGCGCACTCAATGTTGGGCTTTTCAATTTCGATCATGTATCTGAACCCTCCTTGTTGGGATGTCGGTCGAGGCTGCGCTGGAAGCTTACAGTTTCGAGTAGTACTCGACCACCAGATGCTCGGACAAGGTCAGATCGATGTCGTCGCGCTCGGGCTTTTGCAGTACCCTTCCCTCCAGCGCGTCGGCGTTGAGCTCCAGCCACTTTGGTACATTATGGGATGGGCCTTCCCGCAGCGACTTGAACACCTCGATGTCCCGGCTCGACTCCCTGACGGAAATCGTATCCCCGGGCGACACAAGGTAGGACGGTATATTCACCTTGCGGTCATTGACGAGTATATGGCCGTGAAGCACTATCTGGCGCGCCTGCGGGCGGGACTCTCCGAACCCAAGCCGGTAGGCGACATTGTCGAGCCGCATTTCGAGCATCTGCAGCAGCGCTTCGCCCGTGCTGACGCCCTTTTGCCGGCGCGCTTTTTCAAAATAGGTGCGGAACTGGTTTTCCAGCAGTCCGTATGCGCGGCGCATCTTCTGCTTTTCGCGAAGCTGCAGGCCATACTCGGACATCTTCCTTCTGCTCTGTCCGTGCTGTCCGGGGGGAACCGGCCGCTTGCTGAACGAGCACTTGCCGCTGTAGCAGCGGTCTCCCTTCAAAAACAGCTTCGCCCCCTCGCGGCGGCACAGCCGGCATACGGATCCCGTATATTTAGCCATGATCTCATGTTCCTCCTCAACACTCAGACTCTGCGGCGCTTGGGCGGACGGCAGCCATTGTGGGGTATGGGCGTGACGTCCTTGATCATCGCGATCTCGAGTCCTGCCGTCTGCAGCGCCCGGATCGCCGCTTCCCGGCCCGAACCGGGCCCCTTGACGAATACGTCCACGACCTTGAGCCCATGCTCCATCGCGCCGCGGGCTGCCGTTTCGGCGGCCATCTGGGCGGCAAAGGGCGTGCTCTTGCGCGATCCGCGGAAATTGAGCGAACCTGCGCTGGACCACGAAATCGCGTTGCCCTGCACGTCGGTGATGGTCACGATCGTGTTATTGAAAGAGGAACGAATATGGGCCGCTCCCCGTTCGATGTGCTTTTTCTCACGGCGGCGGCGACCCCCGTGCTTTGCTGTGGCTGCTGTCTTAGCCATAATCTATCCTCCGCGTTGCGCTTTCTTCTTCTTGGTGGCGGCCGACCGCTTGGGACCCTTGCGGGTGCGCGCGTTGGTCTTTGTATTCTGGCCGCGCACAGGCAGCCCGCGCCGGTGGCGGATGCCGCGGTAGCAGCCGATCTCGATGAGCCGCTTGATGTTCATCGCCACCTCTCGGCGCAGATCGCCTTCCACCTTGATGTGCTGTTCGATATAGGCTCTGATCTGACCGATCTCGGTCTCGGACAGGTCCTTGACGCGGGTATCGGGATCAATACCGGTTTCTTTGCAGATTTTTGTCGCCGTGGGCTGTCCGATCCCATACAGGTAGGTCAGCGCCACTTCGATTCTTTTGTCGCGGGGCAGGTCTACGCCTTGTATACGAGCCATAGAACCGAGACACCTCCATGCAGATTTTCGATGAATTCATATAAACCGGGCCATGCGGGTTCCGGAACGGAGCAGGTTCCGGACAGCCGCCCCGCCGACCTGGAACAATGGTCCTTGCTTATCCCTGTCTCTGCTTGTGCCGGGGAACCGAGCAGATGACGCGAATGCGCCCCTTGCGCTTGATGACCTTACACTTCTCGCAGATGGGCTTTACCGAGGGTCTTACTTTCATTGCTGTAGCCTCCTTTTGGCCGGGTTACGCCCGGCGGGGTTTCCCGCGCCACGTGATGCGCCCGCGGGTCAGGTCGTATGGCGATAGCTCAATCGTAACCTTATCGCCGGGAACAATCCGAATATAGTTCATCCTGAGCTTTCCGGATATGTGTGCCCGAATGTTGTGTCCATTCGGAAGCTCCACCAGGAACATCGCGTTCGGAAAGGCTTCAATCACGGTCCCCTCTACTTCGATGACATCCTGTTTAGACAAGCTTTCCCCTCCTATTTCTCCTGCCCGTCCTTGTCCGGTCCATACCCCAGAGCGACAAGATTCTGTCGAATATCATAGTCAAACAACCGGCTTTTCTCCCTCATTCTTTCCTTCACAATGGGAATGGATACCATTTTAATATCCAAATGCTTTAATTTCTTTTTCTTAGGGCTCGAGACCTTGCGCAGATCTCCGTCGGCGATGAGGACATGCTGGTCGTCCAGCACCTCGAGCACCACGAAGTAGCGGCCCGCGTCCCGGCCTGCCTTGGAGTACACCACGGTTCCCACTTCCGGAGGACTGCTGGCGTTCATGACACTCGCTCCTTTCATGAATCCACCGCCGTCAGTATGCGCGGTCCGTCCGCCGTGATCGCGACCGTATTCTCCCAGTGTGCCGACAGGCTGCCGTCACCGGTGACCACGGTCCACCCGTCTTCCAGGAACTTCACTTTCCATGTGCCGGCATTGATCATGGGCTCCACCGCCAGCACCATCCCCGCCCGCAGCCGGAGCCCCCTGCCCGCCTCACCGTAATTGGGCACCTCGGGATCCTCGTGCATATCGCGGCCGATGCCGTGCCCGCACAGCTCCCTGACCACGCCGTAGCCGCGGGACTCGGCCAGTGTCTGCACCGCGTGGCCGATGTCGCCCAGCCTCTTGCCGGGAACCATCACCGCCAGCGCCGCCTCGAACGAATCGCGGGCCGCGTCGATGAGCGCCTGCGCCTCGTCGCTGGCCGCTCCCACCGGGAATGTGCGCGCCATGTCGCCCTGATAGCCATCCAGTATGACGCCCAGGTCGATGCCCACGATGTCGCCTGCGCGCAGCCTGCGCGGTCCCGGGATGCCGTGAACGACCTCCTCGTTGACCGACGCGCACAGGCTGGCCGGATAGCTGCGGTATCCGAGGAACGACGGCCTTCCGCCGCGGCCTATAATAAACCGTTTCGCCGCACGGTCGAGCTCGGCGGTGGTCACGCCGGGCCGTATCATGGGCGCGATCTCCTGCATGCACTCTGCGGCGAGCCTGCCTGCCAGAGCCATGCGATCGATCTCGTGGTCGCTGCGCAGTATGATCATTTGAGCTGCTCCAGCAGCGCGTTTACTTTCCCAAAGGTATCCTCGATGCTCCCCGTGCTGTGCACCCGGCGCAGTATCCCACGCTCCGCGTAGTAGTCGATGAGCGGCCGGGTCTGCCGTTCGTATACGGCAAGCCTGTTGCGCACCGTAGCCTCTGTGTCGTCGTCGCGCTGTATGACCGCCCCGCCACACTGCGGGCACATGCCCTCCGGGGTATCGCGCGCGGTGAATATCCCGCCACATGCCGGGCATACTCTCCTGCTGGTTATTCGTCCGATAAGAAGCTCTGCGTCCGCGTCGATCAGTATCGCGATATCGGGCGCGGCGAACCGCTCAAGCTGCCGGGCCTGCTCCACCGTGCGGGGAAACCCGTCCAGCAGATAGCCTTTCGCGCAGTCGTCCTCCCCCAGCCTTTCCCGGACGATCCCGATGACGACGTCGTCGGGAACCAGTTCGCCCCGGTCGATATAGGCCTTTGCCGACAGTCCCATCCCGGTTTTCGCGCGGATCGCGGAGCGCAGCATGTCCCCGGTCGATATGTGGGGCAGCCCGTAGCGCTCGCGTATGCGCGCTGCCTGCGTACCCTTGCCCGCTCCCGGCGGACCCAGCAGTATCACCCTCATGCCGCTCATACTACTTAAGAAACCCTTTGTAGTGGCGCATGAGCAGATGGGACTCGAGCTGTTTGCTCGTTTCCAGCGCGACGCCCACCAGTATCAGCACCGATGTCGCGCCCAGCGGACTTGCGCCGGTCCGGGCGGTGATGATCATCGGTATCGTAGCCAGCGCCGCGAAGAACAGCGCTGCGAACAGCGTGATGCGCGAGCTGATCCGGGCCAGGTAGTCGCTGGTCGCCTTTCCGGGACGGATGCCGGGAATAAAGCCGCCGTTCTGCTGAATGCTCTTGCTGATCTCGATCGGGTTAAACGAGACCGTGCTGTAGAAGTACGTAAATAATATTATAAAGAGCGCCGTGATGATGCCGTACAGCAGGCTCCCGTTGGCCATGACCCGCGCATACGCCTGGCCGAAGCGCGACGTTTTAAAGAACATGCTGATGAGCATGCCCGGGAACGACACGATCGTCATCGCGAAGATGATGGGCATGACGCCCGCGTTATTGACCTTGAGCGGGATATGGGTCGACTGCCCGCCGTAGAGCTTGCGCCCCACGACGCGCTTGGCGTACTGCACCGGTATGCGGCGCTGGCCCATGTCCACAAACACGATGGCGACGATGATGAGGAGCGATCCCACGAGCGTGACCGGCGCAACCCACACAAGGCTCGGGTCATCGATGATGCCCTTTATGCCGAGGAATATCGAGCTGGACATCTTTGCGACGATGTTGATAAAGATGAGCAGCGATATTCCGTTGCCGATGCCGTGCTCGGTGATCCTCTCGCCGATCCACATGCAGATCGCGGTACCGGCCGAAAGCACGATGCCGATCGTCGCATAGTTATACCAGGCCGTCGATGTGACCGCGGCGGGGCCCAGCGTCAACAGGATGCCCACTGACTGTATGAGCGCCATTGCGATTCCGGCGTACCGCGTGTACTGCGCGATCTTCTTGCGGCCTTCCTCGCCCTCTTTTTGGAGCGCCTCCAGGCGCGGTATCGCCATGGTCAGCAGCTGGAATACGATCGACGCCGTGATATAGGGCGTGATCCCCGCCGCAAACAGCGTATAGTTGCTCAGTGCGCCGCCGTTGAACATGTCAAGCAGGTACAGTAGACTGTTGTCCGCGATGGCGCTGCTCAGGTGCGCGTGCGAGATCCCGGGTATGGGCACGAACGAGCCGATCCGGAATACGAACAGCATGAACAGCGTATAAAGTATCTTTTTGCGCAGCTCCTGAATCTTCCACGCGTTGCGGAGGACTTCCAGCATCTTCAGATCACCTCAACGCTGCCGCCGGCAGCTTCGATTTTCTCCCTGGCTGACTGACTGAAGCGGTGGGCCTTCACGGTAAGCCGCTTGCCAAGCTCGCCGTCGCCCAGTATCTTAACGCCGTCGCAAACCTTGCGGATGATACCCATTTCGATAAGGGTCTCGGGGCTGACGACGACGCCGTCCTCAAACGCGTTGAGGGAGCCGACGTTCACCTCCGCGAACACCTTTTTGAACCGATTGGTAAAACCGCGCTTGGGCAGGCGCAGGTACAGCGGCATCTGGCCGCCTTCAAACCCGGGACGGGTGCCGCCGCTGCGGGCCCTCTGGCCTTTATGGCCCTTGCCGGCGGTCTTGCCGGTGCCCGATCCGGTGCCGCGGCCGATGCGCTTCGCGCTGCGCGACGAGCCCGCCGGCGGGGTAATATTATTGAGTTTCATGGCTCTTGCTCCTTCCCGCTACCCGATCTCTTCGACATCGACGAGATGGCGTACTTTGAAGACCATCCCCCGGATCGCAGGACTGTCGTCCCTGACGACCGATTGGCGGATCTTTCTAAGTCCCAGGGCCCGGACGGTGGCGATCTGGTCATCCAGGCAGGAGATCGTGCTCTTTACGAGCGTGATTTTCAGCTTCTTTGCCCCGGTTGCCATACCGCTCCTCCTATCCTAATATCTCTTCTACGGTCTTGCCCCGCAGCCTGGCCACTTCCTCGGCGGTGCGCAACGTCTTGAGACCCTCTATCGCTGCCTTGATGCAGTTGGCCGGATTGCTGGAGCCGTAGGACTTGGTGCGGACGTCCTTGATTCCCGCCAGCTCCATCACGGCGCGGACCGGTCCGCCCGCGATGACGCCTGCGCCTTCCTCGGCGGGGAAAAGCAACACGTGTCCTCTTCCGAAGCGGCCTGAGACCTCATGGGGAATGGTGGTGCCCAATCTGGCCACCGAGATCATGTTTTTCTTGGCGGCCTCGATGCCCTTGCGGATCGCTTCGGGAATCTCGGCCGCTTTCCCGCTGCCAAAGCCTACATGGCCATTCTCGTCGCCCACCACCATGAGCGCGGTGAAGCGGAAGTTCCGGCCGCCCTTAACAACCTTCGCCACGCGGTTGATGGCCACCAGTCTTTCCTTTAAATCCACCGTAGCCGGATCAAAATGTTCCATGCCTGTTCCTCCCATTATAGCTTAAGCCCAGCGTCGCGCGCGCCCCTGGCGAGGGCCGCGATGCGCCCGTGATAAAGGTAGCCGCCGCGGTCGAACACGACGCACGCGATGCCTTTTTCCAGCGCGCGCTGTGCGGCCGCCTGTCCCACCATCGCGGCTGCATCGGTCTTTTTCAGCTCCCGTGCCTTCTCGCGCAGCGCCGGCTCCACCGTGGACGCCGAAACCAGCGTCACGGCCGAATCGTCGTCGATGATCTGGGCATAAATATGCTTGGATGAACGGTATACGCACAGGCGTGGCCGCTCGGGCGTGCCGTGCAGCTTGCTGCGCACCCGCATATGGCGCTTCTGGCGCATCGCGTTTTTGTCTTTCTGATGAATCATGCTGTCCAGCGCTCCTTCTCTCGGCTGTTATTAAGACGAGGTCTTTCCTTCCTTGCGGCGCACATGCTCGTCCACGTAGCGGATTCCCTTGCCCTTGTAGGGCTCGGGCGGACGCACGGCGCGTATGTTGGCAGCTGCCTGCCCAACACGCTGGCGGTCGATGCCCGATACGATGATCTGTGTGCGTTTGGGCGTCTCGAAAGTGATGCCCTCGGGCGGCTCGATCTCGACCGTATGCGAGTAACCGACGTTGAGCACGAGCTTCCCGCCCGCCATCTCTGCGCGAAAGCCTTCCTCGCTTTCGATTATGAGTTCCTTTTTGAACCCCGCCGTTACGCCAGTTACCATATTGGCCAGCAGCGAGCGATAAAGCCCGTGATAGGCGCGGTTTTGTTTGCTGTCATTCCGCCGGTTCAGCGTCAGCTTCCCGTCCTCCTGGCTGAGGGTGATGGCAGGATCCATCTTCTGTGAAAGCTGCCCTTTGGGGCCCTTGACGGTGACGACGTTTTCCGGGGAAACCGTCACGGTCACGCCGTCAGGTACGCTCACGGCTTGCTTGCCGATTCGGGACATCGTGGTTGCACCTCCAGTTCAGTTCGCCCAGGGACTACCAGACGAAGGCCAGCACTTCGCCGCCCACGGCGGCCGTACGCGCGTTCCTGTCGGTCATGATCCCTTTGGACGTCGATATAATGGCGATGCCCAACCCGCCCAGAACCTTGGGCACCTGATCCTTTTTTGCGTGTACCCGCAGACCGGGCTTGCTGATGCGCTTGAGGCCTTTGATGACCTTCTCGCCGTTGGGGCCATACTTGAGCGTAATGCGCAGCACGCCCTGCTTGTCATCCTTGATGTATTTAACGCCCTTTACATACCCTTCTTCCAGCAGTATCTCGGCGATTGCTTTCTTCATGTTCGAAGCCGGAACTTCGACGACATCCTTCCTTGCAACCAGACCATTGCGGATACGCGTGAGCATGTCGGCGATGGGATCCGTAATATTCATAGTGCTACCTCCCTTAAGGTTGCCTACCAGCTAGCTTTGCGCACGCCGGGAATATGGCCTTGGTACGCCAACACCCGGAAGCAGATCCGGCATACGCCGTATTTGCGCAGTACGGCGTGGGGGCGCCCGCAAATATGGCACCGTGTATATGCCCGGGTAGAGAATTTCGGTGTTCTCTTCTGTTTGGCGATCATGCTTTTTTTGGCCACTTTCCTAGTACCTCCTCGTTAATCGCGGGCAAAGGGCATACCCAGCAGGTCCAGAAGCGCTCGGGCTTCCTCGTCGGTCTTTGCGGTGGTGACGAATATAATGTCCATTCCGCGAATGGCCTCCACCTTATCGTAGCGGATCTCCGGATAGATGAGCTGCTCCTTGACGCCCATCGCGTAGTTGCCGCGCCCGTCGAATGACTTGACCGACAGGCCGCGGAAGTCGCGCACCCGCGGAAACGCGATGCTGATAAGCTTATCCATATATTCGTACATGCGGTCGCCGCGCAGCGTGACCTTGGCCCCGACGTTCATGCCGGTGCGCACCTTGAAGTTCGCGACCGACTTGCGAGCCTTCGTGACCACCGCTTTCTGTCCGGCGATCAGCGAGAGATCCTCCACGGCCGCTTCCAGCGCGCGCGCGTTGTCCTTCGCGTCTCCCAGCCCCATGTTGAGCACGATCTTTTCCAGGCGCGGCGCCTGCATTTCGTTCTTGTAGCCGAAGCGCTTGACCAGCGCGGGGACGACTTCCTGCTTGTACTTATCCTTCAATCTGGGCATTTTACCGTTCCTCCCTTCGCGCCTTTAGTCAATCGTTTCGCCGCAGCGCTTGCACATGCGCGTCTTGCCGCTTTCCAGTATCCGGCGGGCGACGCGGGTGGGCTTCTGGCACTTCGGGCATACGAGCATGACCTTTGACGCGTACAGCGGGCCTTCCTGGGTGACGCGGCCGCCCTGCTGCTGCGCCGAGCGGGGCTTGACATGGCGGACGATCATGTTGACGCCCTCCACGACCACCTTGCCCTCGGCGGGCAGCGCCATGAGCACCTTGCCGCGCTTTCCGGCATCCTTGCCCGATATGACCATGACGATATCGTTCTTCTTCACATGCATGCTGATCGCTCCTCCCTTACAGCACTTCGGGCGCCAGCGACACGATGCGCATGAAGTTCTTCTCGCGCAGCTCGCGGCCTACCGGCCCGAATATACGGGTCCCGCGGGGCTGCTTCTGGTCGTCGACGATGACGGCTGCGTTGTCGTCGAAACGGATATAGGATCCGTCGGGGCGACGGGTTTCCTTATGTGTGCGAACCACTACGGCTTTGACAACATCGCCCTTCTTGACGACGCCGCCGTGGGAAGCGGTCTTCACCGAGGCGACGATGATGTCGCCTATTCCTGCCGTGTAGTGAACCGAACCGCCCAGCACGCGGATGCAACTGATCTCCTTCGCGCCGGAATTGTCGGCTACTTTCAGGCGGGTTTGCGCTTGAATCATGGGTGATACCCTCCTATCCTGCAGCCGGCCTTACTTGGCCTTCTCGATGATCTCCACCACGCGCCACCGCTTTGTTCTGGACAGCGGCCGGGTTTCCATCAGGCGGACGCGGTCTCCGATGCCGCACTGGTCCTGCTCATCGTGGGCCGCTACGCGCTTCGTCTGGTTGATGGTCTTACCATACAAA
This sequence comes from Christensenellales bacterium, assembly GCA_050942555.1. Classification (GTDB taxonomy): domain Bacteria; phylum Bacillota; class Clostridia; order Christensenellales; family UMGS416; genus JAAYXU01. The sequence continues at coordinate 27,490 of JBMNNN010000001.1, read as the reverse complement.
GGATGCTTGACCCTGTCCTTGATTTCTACGACCACCGTTTTTTGCATTTTGTCGCTAACAACGGTGCCAATCCGCACCTTGCGCAGGTTTCTTTTCTCTTCACTCATTGCGGCATTCTCCTTACTGGGCACGCTCGAGCTCGCGCTCGCGGAGGATCGTATTGATCCGTGCGATGTTTTTGCGGCACTCGCGGATGGACATGGGGTTGTTCAGCTGGCCCGTGGCCTGCTGAAAGCGGAGGTTGAAAAGCTCACTCCTAAGCTCGCTGATCTTCTCGTTGAGCTCCTGCGTGGTGAGTTCGCGCAACTGTTGAGCCTTCATGTGCCATCACCACCTGTCATCGTATCCCCGGCGTCCTTTTTAATGATTTTGGTCCGGACGGGGAGTTTGTGCCCGGCCAGCCGGAGCGATTCGCGGGCCACTTCCTCATCCACGCCGCCGATTTCGAACATGACGCGGTCGGGCTTGACGACGGCCACCCAGTACTCGGGCGCGCCCTTGCCCTTGCCCATCCGGGTCTCGGCGGGCTTTTTTGTCACCGGCTTATCCGGAAAGATCTTGGTCCAGACCTTGCCGCCGCGGTGAATGTGACGGGTCATCGCGATACGGGCGGCCTCGATCTGGTTGCTTGTGATCCAGCCGGGCTCCAGGGCCACAAGCCCGAACTCGCCGTACGTCACGGTATTCCCGCGGGTCGCGCGTCCGGTCATGCGGCCGCGCATCTGCTTTCTATGCTTGACGCGCTTTGGCATCAACATCGCTATCTGCCTCCTTCTCTGCGGCGACGCTGGAACCTGCGCGGCGGCTCGTTGGCAGACTGGTCGCTGGCGCGCAGCAGCCCGCTGCCGGGAAGAACCTCGCCGCGGTACACCCAGACCTTGCAGCCGATGCGTCCGTATGTGGTCTTGGCCTCCGCAAATCCGTACTCAATATTGGCCCTGAGGGTCTGCAGCGGAATCGACCCCTCGTGGTAGCCCTCGCTGCGCGCGATCTCGGCCCCGCCCAGACGGCCCGAAACCTGTGTCTTTATCCCTTTTGCGCCGTTCTTCATCGCCCGCCCGATAGCCTGCTTCATCGCGCGGCGGAAGGAGATCCTCCGCTCCAGCTGCGAGGCGATGTTCTCGGCGATGAGCTGCGCGTCGATATCGGGATTGCGCACTTCGTATATATTGAGGTTGACCGTTCGACCGGTCAGCTTTTCCACTTCGTTCTTGAGCGCCGTCACACCTGCGCCGCCTTTGCCGATGATGATGCCGGGCTTGGCGGTATGGATCCCCACCGTCAGTTTTTCGCCGGCGCGCTCGATCTCCACGCGGGAAACGCCCGATGCATAGAGCTTCTCCTTGAGATAATCGCGGACCTTCTTATCCTCTATGAGGAATTTGGCGAAATCCTTCTTGGCGGCAAACCAGCGGGTGTCCCAGTCGCGAATGATTCCTACGCGGGCTCCATTGGGGTGAACCTTTTGACCCATGGTGTTCCTCCTTTATTTGCTGACCTGGTCGAGGATTACGGTTATATGGCTGGTTCTGTGCTTGTACAGCTTCGCCATGCCGCGCGATCCGGCACGCATGCGCTTGAGCGCCGGGCCCTGATTGGCGGAAATTTCTGCGATATAGAGATTCGCCCGATCCATTTCCAGGTTGTTCTCAGCATTGGCGATGGCCGACCTTAACGTCTTTTCCACGATCGGCGAAGCGGCCTTGACCGTATTGGCCAGTATTGCCAGCGCTTCATCGACCCGCTTGCCGCGGATAAGATCGATAACGGCCTTTGCTTTCATGGAGGAAATGCGCTGATAGCGCGCCACGGCGCGGGGCCGTTTGTCGGCGGCCTGACGCCGCGCGGCGGCCTTCTGCTTTACTCGGGTTGCCATCGTGCTTCCTCCTTACCTGACAGAGCTGGACTTTTCCCCGGCGTGGCCGCGGAATGTGCGGGTGGGGGCAAACTCACCCAGTTTGTGTCCAACCATATCCTCGGTGATGTAGACGGGCACATGCTTGCGTCCGTCGTGAACGGCGATCGTATGACCCACGAACTCCGGGAAGATTGTGGACGCGCGGGACCATGTCCTGATGACCTTCTTCTCGTTTTTCTCGTTCATCTGCATGATGCGCGCCATCAGGCGTTCCTGTACGAAGGGTCCCTTTTTGACGGATCTGCTCATCCTTTATGCCTCCCTTACTTCTTGTCCCTGCGCTTGACGATATACTTGTCGTTCGGGTTCTTTTTCTTGCGCGTCTTATAGCCAAGCGTGGGCTTGCCCCATGGCGTCATGGGGGAAGGCATGCCGATGGGCGACTTGCCCTCGCCGCCGCCGTGCGGGTGATCCACCGGGTTCATTACGACGCCGCGAACGCTGGGCCTGAAACCCATATGGCGCTTGCGGCCGGCTTTTCCCAGCGACTGGTTTACATAATCGATATTCCCGATCTGCCCGATCGTGGCGCGGCAGGAAATGGGGACCATGCGCATCTCTCCCGAAGGGAGACGCAGCGTGGCCATGTTGCCCTCCTTGGCCATAAGCTGCGCGGCTGTTCCGGCCGAGCGGGCCATCTGGCCGCCCTTTCCCGGTACCATCTCAATGTTATGAACGAGAGTGCCCAGTGGTACCGCCGAGAGCGGCATCGCGTTGCCGGGCATGATGTCTACGCCGTCGCCGCTGGCGACCGTATCGCCGACCTTCAGGCCCAGCGGCGCGAGTATGTAGCGCTTCTCGCCATCGGCATAGTGAAGCAGCGCAATATGTGCCGAGCGGTTCGGATCGTACTCGATCGAGACGACCCTGGCCGGCACGCCGTCCTTCAAGCGCTTAAAGTCGATGATCCGGTACTTGCGGCGCGCCTGTCCGCCGCGGTGGCGGACGGTGATGCGTCCGTGCGCGTTGCGACCGGCATTATATTTAAGCTCTGTAAGCAGCGACTTTTCGGGCGTGCGCGTCGTGATCTCCTCGAAGGATACCACCGTCATGAACCGGCGCGCCGGAGAAGTCGGCTTTTGCTTTTTAATGGGCATGGTGCTGAACCTCCCTCGTTACTGGATGGCGCTGTCGAAGAACTCGATGGGCGGGCTGTCGGGCGTAACCCGGACAATGGCGCGCTTCGTGGTGGCGCGGTAGCCCTCGTGGCGGCCCATACGCTTTTTCTTTCCGCGGCGGATGAGTGTGTTGACAGCGATCACCTTAACGCCGAATATTGTCTCGACGGCCCATTTGATATCGAACTTATTCGCGTTCCTGGCGACGATGAAGGTGTACTTGCGGTCTGCCGCGTTCTCGTAGCTCTGCTCGGTCATGACCGGGCGGAGTATGACGTCGTATGGCGTTTTCATCAGGCGTACACCTCCTCGATTTGCTGCGCGGCTTCCCGCGTCACGATGAAGGAACCACTGCGCAGTATGTCGAGCACGTTGAGTGTGCCTACCAAAGTAGTGCTCAGGCTGGGTATGTTCGAGCTGGCCCTGCGGATCGTCTCGTCGGGCTCAGCCAGTACGATGAGCGGAGATTTGGCGTCAAGCGCTTTGAGTACCTTTGCCATCTCGCGTGTCTTGGCCTCAGAGAGGCTGAGCGAATCCAGTACGATCAGCTCACCGCTTTTTACCTTCGCGGTCAGCGCGCTTTTCATGGCCAGACGGCGCACTTTCCGGTTGACGCGCTGGCGATAAGAGCGGGGCTTTGGCGCGAACACCACGCCGCCGTGCCGCCACTGGGGCGCGCGGGTGGATCCATGCCGGGCCCGGCCGGTGCCCTTCTGACGCCAGGGCTTGCGGCCGCCGCCGCTGACCTCGCTGCGGGTCAGCGCGGACTGGGTGCCCTGCCGCGCATTGGCCTGCTGCGCGACGACGACCTGATGGAGCGCAGCTTCGTTGATCTCTACGCCGAACACCTCATCGCACAGCGTCATCTCTCCTACCTGAGCGCCTTCCACATTGTATACAGCCACAGTGGGCATTGTCGTTTCCTCCTTTACGATGGACGGCCTACTGCTTCTTGACCGCGTCGCGGATCATGAGCAGGCTGCCGCGCTTTCCCGGCACAGCGCCGCTTATGAGCAGCATGTTGCGTTCGGCATCCACCTTTACGACCCTGAGGTTCTGTACCGTCACCCTCTCGTGGCCGTAACGACCGGGCATCGGCTTGCCCTTAAACACGCGGCCCGGGCTTGAGGTAGCGTTCAGGGAACCGGGGGCGCGGTGGAATTTGGAGCCGTGGGTCATGGGCCCGCGACGCTGGTTCCAGCGCTTGATGACGCCGGAAAATCCATGGCCGCGCGATCTGCCCGCCACATCGACCCAATCTCCCTCGGCGAATATATCGGCTTTGATGTCCTGGCCGACCTCGTAGGATTCGGCGTTCTCGAGGGGCAGCTCCCGCAGGTAACGGCGGCAGGGAACCCCGGCCTTCTCGAACTCGCCCATGCGGGGGTTGTTCACGCGCTTCTCGCGGATGTCCCCAAATCCGACGCACAGCGCGCTGTAACCGTCGCGCTCGACGGTCTTCTTGCGGATGACGGTACACGGTCCCGCTTCGATTACAGTCACCGGTATGACCGTACCGTCCTTCGCGAATATCTGGGTCATGCCCACCTTGTATCCAAGTATTGCCTTCTTCATCGACTCCGCCTCCTGACCTGTCACAGCTTGATCTCGATGTCAACGCCGGCGGGAAGCTCCTGGCGCATCAGCTGATCGACTGTTTTGGATGTCGGGGTATAGATGTCGATGAGGCGCTTGTGGGTGCGCATCTCGAACTGCTCGCGGCTGTCCTTATATTTGTGGGGTGCGCGAAGAATGGTTACGATTTCCTTTTCGGTGGGCAGCGGTATCGGCCCCGACACCTGTGCGCCGGTACGCTGCGCCGTTTCGACGATCCGCTTTGCAGACTGGTCTACGAGGTTATGATCATACGACTTCAGCTTGATGCGGATTTTCTGTCTTGCCATCGGAATTCCTCCTGTTTTTTGACCGGGCCAAATACACTTCGCCGGGTGTGCCGCTCCAATATTTTACCGGCGAGTCCACCTGGACCCGTCGCCCGATCTTACGGACATTTGTCAGTGGAAATTACCCTGCCCTGCGCAGGCAACCTCCCACATCATCCCAAATGACGGCAGTTACTAATAATACACGAAACACTTCATGAATGCAAGTATTTTTTTGTCGAACCCAGAATTTAGCGGGCAGGGGCGGCCGGTTTTGCCGGCCGCCTCGCCCGGAACCACTGACGTCGATTACTCGATGACCTGGGTCACGACGCCCGCGCCGACCGTGCGGCCACCCTCGCGGATCGCGAAGCGCACGCCGTCCTCGATCGCGATGGGCATGATGAGCTTGATCTCCATCTGCACGTTATCCCCCGGCATGACCATCTCCACGCCTTCGGGAAGCTTGATGTCGCCCGTCACGTCGGTCGTGCGGAAGTAGAACTGCGGCCGGTATCCGTTAAAGAACGGCGTGTGCCGTCCGCCCTCGTCCTTGCCCAGCACGTATACCTCGCCCTTGAAGTGCGTGTGGGGCTTGATCGTCCCCGGCGCCGCCAGTACCTGGCCCCGCTCGATCTCGTCGCGCTGTACGCCGCGCAGCAGCACGCCGATGTTGTCGCCCGCGATCGCCTGGTCAAGAAGCTTGCGGAACATCTCAACGCCTGTCACCACCACCGTGCGCGGCTTATCCATCAGCCCTACGATATCCACCGAATTCTGTACCTTGATCGTCCCGCGCTCCACGCGCCCGGTCGCAACCGTGCCGCGGCCCGTGATCGAAAATACGTCCTCTACAGGCATCAGGAACGGCTTGTCGCTTTCCCGCTCGGGCGTGGGTATATAGTTGTCCACCGCTTCCATCAGCTCAAATATGCACTTCGTATCCGGATGGGTCGCCACGTCTATCCCGGCCTGCTGCGCCGCCTCCAGTGCCTTAAGCGCCGAGCCGCGAATAAACGGTACCTCGTCGGCCGGGAAATGGTACTTCTCCAAAAGCTCCCGCACTTCCATCTCTACCAGCTCCAGGAGCTCCTCATCGTCCACCATGTCGCATTTGTTCAGAAACACGACGATGTTGGGCACGTTCACCTGGTGCGCCAGCAGTATGTGCTCCCGCGTCTGGGGCATCGGCCCGTCCGCCGCCGATACCACCAGGATCGCCCCGTCCATCTGCGCCGCGCCCGTGATCATGTTCTTGACATAGTCCGCGTGTCCCGGGCAGTCAACGTGCGCATAGTGCCGGTTGTCGGTCTCATACTCCACGTGTGACGTGTTGATCGTGATCCCGCGCGCCTTCTCCTCGGGCGCTTTGTCTATCTCTTCGTATTTGGTGGCCTGCGCATGACCATACCGGGCCAGCACCATCGTGATCGCCGCCGTCAGCGTGGTCTTGCCGTGGTCCACGTGTCCGATCGTTCCCACGTTGACGTGGGGCTTTGTTCTTTCAAATTTCTCTTTGGCCATTGGTAAACTGCCTCCCTTTCATTGCGGTGACAAATATATTGTTGTATATTTATTTTCCGATCAGCTTCTCCGCCAGCCCCTGCGGGACCTGGTAGAAATACCCAAACTGCATCGTGAAGGTTCCGCGCCCCTGCGTCCGGCTGCGCAGATCCGTCGCGTAACCGAACATCTCCGATAGCGGCACCGTGGCGCGCACGACCTGGGAGCTTCCCACAAGCTCCATGCCTTCGATATGGCCGCGCCGGGCATTGAGGTTGCCCATCACATCGCCCATGTACTCCTCGGGGATGACTACCTCCACGCGCATGACCGGCTCCAGCAGCACGGGCGCTGCGGTTTTGCACGCCTCGCGAAACGCCATCGAGCCTGCGATCTTGAACGCGATCTCGGAGCTGTCGACCTCGTGGTAGCTTCCGTCCACGAGCGCTACATGGAAATCCACCGTTTCATATCCGCCCAGCGGTCCGTTATGGGCCGCCTCGCGGATGCCCTGCTCGACCGCCGGTATGAACTCGCGGGGTATGACGCCGCCCACGACCCTGTCCTCGAAACGGATACCTTCCCCCGGCTGAAGGGGCGTCAGCTCGATGACCACGTGGCCGTACTGGCCATGGCCTCCGGTCTGCCGCACAAAGCGGCCCTCGGCGCGGGCCGCACGGGTGAACGTCTCCCGGTAAGACACCTGGGGCTTGCCGATATTGGCCTCGACCTTGAACTCCCGCAGCAGACGCGACGTGATGATCTCCAGATGCAGCTCACCCATCCCGGCGATGATCGTCTGCCCGGTCTCCTGGTCGGTATAGGTCCTGAATGTCGGATCCTCCTGAGCCAGCCGCACCAGCGCGGTGGTCATCTTGTCCTGTCCCGCCTTGGTCTTTGGCTCGATCGCGACCTGGATGACCGGCTCGGGGAAATCGATGGACTCCAGCAGTATCAGGTGCTTCTCGTCACACAGCGTATCGCCGGTCATGACGTTTTTAAGGCCCACGGCCGCGACGATTTCGCCGGCGCGCGCCTCCTGTATTTCCTCGCGGTGGTTGGCATGCATCAGCAGTATCCGTCCGATCCGCTCCCGTTTGCCGCGCGTCGCGTTATAAACCGCTGTGCCCTGTGCCAGCGTGCCCGAATAGATCCTGATATACGCAAGCTTGCCCACAAAAGGATCGCTCATGATCTTGAACGCCAGCGCCGACAGCGGCGCCTCGTCGCTTTGCTCGCGCACTTCTTCTTCTCCGGTGTCCGGGTTATGCCCCGGATGCTGCTCGACGTCCAGCGGAGAGGGAAGATAGTCTACGATCGCGTCCAGCAGCATCTGAACGCCCTTGTTGCGGTATGAGCTTCCGCACAGCACCGGAATGACTGCGCCCGAGCAGGTGGCTTCCCGGATACCGCGGATGAGCACATCCTCGGGCAGGTCGCCCTGCTCGAAGTATATATCCATCAGATCCTCGCGCGTCCCGGCGATCGCTTCCACGATCGCCGTGCGGTACTCTGCGGCCTTTTCCTGCATGTCGGCGGGGATATCCGTCGCTTCCTGCTCGGTGCCCAGCTCGTCCTTGTACAGGATCGCCCGGTTGCGCACCAGGTCGACGATGCCCCGGAAATCCTCCCCGACCCCGATGGGGAACTGCACGGGAAGCGGGTTTGCGCCCAGCCTGTCGCGGATCATGCCCACAACCCGGAGGAAGTCCGCTCCGCGGATGTCCATCTTGTTGACATAGGCAATGCGGGGCACGCCGTAGCGGTTGGCCTGGCGCCAGACCGTTTCCGACTGGCATTCCACGCCGCCCTTGCCGCAAAACACGGCCACCGCGCCGTCCAGTATGCGCAGCGAACGCTCGACTTCGATCGTGAAGTCCACATGGCCGGGCGTATCGATGATATTGATGCGGTGATCGCGCCAGTAGGCCGTGGTCGCGGCCGACGAGATCGTGATGCCGCGCTGCTGTTCCTCTTCCATAAAGTCCATGGTGGCGGCGCCTTCATGGACCTCGCCCATGCGATGGACCTTGCCGGTATAGAAAAGGATCCGCTCGGTTGTCGTGGTTTTCCCAGCGTCGATATGCGCCATGATCCCTACGTTTCGCACGCGCTCAATGGGTATTTTCCTGTCCATGATGACACCTCCTTCCCTGGTACCTTCCTATACTATGATACAAAAGCGGGTTTCGCCTTTACCAGCGGTAGTGCGCGAATGCGCGGTTGGCTTCCGCCATGCGGTGCATGTCTTCCTTGCGCTTGACCGCGTTACCGCCGCCTGAGGCCGCGTCGATGATCTCGCCTGCCAGCTTCTCGCTCATGGTCCGCTCGCCGCGGGCCCGGGCGAAGGAAACCAGCCAGCGGATCCCCAGCGTCTGGCGGCGCGCGGGCCTGACCTCGACGGGAACCTGGTAGGTCGAGCCGCCGACCCGGCGGGCCTTGACCTCCAGCACCGGCATGATATTGTTGATCGCCTGCTCAAATACTTCGATCGGATCGCGCCCGGTCTTATTCTGTACGATATTGAATGCATCATAACAGACTCGCTGTGCGATGCCCTTTTTGCCGTCACGCATGACCTGGTTGATGAGCTTGGTGACCACCATGTTGCCATAAACCGGGTCAGGCAGCACCGCGCGCGGAGCTATGTCTGCGCGTCTTGGCATGAGTACTACCTCCTTCTAGGTCAATACCACGAAACGCCGGCCCTGGGGCCGGTTTTCGCTGGGCGTTTCGTTTTCTATCCGGATTCGGCGGTCAAAAACGGGTCGCCCGAATTCTCGGAAATCAGGTCTTGGGGCGTTTGGCGCCGTAGCAGGAACGAGCCTGCCTGCGTCCCTCGACTCCTGCGGCATCCAGCGCGCCGCGGATAATATGATAGCGGACACCTGGAAGATCGCGCACCCTGCCCCCGCGTATCAGCACCACCGAGTGCTCCTGCAGATTGTGGCCGATACCGGAAATATAGGCGTTGCCTTCCCTGCCGTTGGTCAGACGCACCCTTGCGAACTTGCGAAGCGCCGAATTGGGCTTCTTGGGCGTATCGGTGCGGACCGCCAGGCACATGCCGCGTTTTTGCGGACATTTCTCCATGATGGGCGACTTCGACTTCTTTTTTATCCGCTGCCGCCCCTGGCGAACGATTTGATTAATCGTAGGCATTTTTTCTCCTTCACCTCCTTACTTCCAGTTCTTTATCCATTACGGAAGTTCCCTCAACCCACGCGGGAACCTTGTTTTCCCAGGCATTCTTCCTCGGTTACGCAGGCCGCCGCGGCGCCCACTTCGATGCGGCAGGCTGCGCCCAGCTCAGCCATTGTAGGAACCATGCGCACGTCGGCGGCTCCTCCTTCGCTGCATGCCCTGAGAATCTTCTGGCGGATATGCTCGTCGGCATCCTCGGCGATGTAGACTGTGCAGGCTCTGCCCTCCCGCACCATCCGCAGCACCTCTTTGGTGCCGACGATACGTTTTCGGGGATCAGCCAGATCGTTCACGGTTAAATTGCGTCCTCCTTCAAGCCCTCGGGCTCACACGCCCCGATATTCTACCAAAGGATTGTATTGGTGTCAATAAAAAATATCTGGCGGTTTCCCCGGTCGGGGGCGCGCCCGATCCGGGGAAATCCGCGTATATTACAGCTCGTGCTGCAGCAGTTCGTCCATTTCCTCGGCAAGCTGGTCTGGCTCCTGCTCAGGAATCACATAGTCGGTATTGATGCGCAGCTCGCGGTACTTCTTCATGCCGGTTCCGGCGGGAATGAGCTTTCCGATGATCACGTTTTCCTTAAGCCCCATTAAGGGATCGACATAGCCCTTGATCGCGGCCTCGGTCAGCACGCGCGTCGTCTCCTGGAACGAAGCCGCCGACAGGAAGGAATTGGTCGCCAGGCTCGCCTTTGTGATGCCCAGCAGTACCCGCATCGCGGTTGCAGGGTTCATGTCCTCGGCCACGACCCGCTCGTTCTCGCGCTCGAACTCGAATATATCGACGAGCGACCCGGGCAGCATCGTTGTGTCGCCCGAATCCTCGATGCGCACCTTGCGCAGCATCTGCCGCAGCACGATCTCGATGTGCTTGTCGGCGATCTCTACGCCCTGGAGCCGGTATACCGTCTGGACTTCCTTTAGCAGATACGCCTGTACGCCCTTGACGCCCTTGATCTTGAGTATATCGTGCGGATAGACCGAGCCCTCTGTCAGGCTGTCGCCAGCCTCGATGATCTGCCCCTCCTCCACAGCCAGGCGCGAGCCGAACGGTATCGTATAGGTCTTGGACTCATCCTCGGAGGTGATGATCACCTCGCGCTTGCGCGGATCGCCCAGCGAAACGCGTCCGCCGATCTCGGAGATGACGGCCAGTCCCTTGGGCTTGCGCGCCTCGAAAAGCTCCTCGACGCGGGGAAGACCCTGCGTGATGTCGTCGCCCGCTACGCCGCCCGTGTGGAACGTGCGCATCGTCAGCTGCGTGCCGGGCTCGCCGATCGACTGCGCGGCGATGATTCCCACCGTCTCGCCCTCGTGAACGGGCTCTCCGGTCGCCAGATCCAGACCGTAGCACTTGGAGCACACGCCCGACTCGTTGCGGCAGGTAAGCGCCGAGCGAATCTCGACCTCCTGTATGAAACGCTCCCTGACCGGGAGAGGATCCGCGATGCCCGCCATTGCGCGAAGGCGCTCGTACTCGGCCTCGTCAAACTGGCTCCCGGAGGCATGCAGCACCGCTCCCGTCTCGGGATCCATGATGTCGGCTGTGGCCTCGTACCATTTAAGCTCGGTAATGAAGTCGGCCATCTGGTGCGATATAATTTCGTTGGCCTGCGCGAGCACCTCGCCGGTCAGCGGGTGCAGTATGTTGTTCACCGTTACCCGCCCGGCGATGCGGTCGCGCAGCGTCTCGATCACGCGGCTGCCGTCGTTGATGGCGCGGGCGACGATGCCCCGCACCCGCTCGCCCCGCACGGCGAAGCAGTCCTCGTTGCGGATGATGACGTCCTGCGACACGTCGACCAGACGCCGCGTCAGGTACCCCGAGTCGGCGGTGCGCAGCGCCGTGTCGGCCAGGCCCTTGCGGGTACCGTGGGAGGAAATGAAGAACTCGAGCACCGTCAGGCCTTCGCGGAAGTTGGCGCGGATGGGCATCTCGATGATGCGCCCCGAAGGGTTGGCCACCATGCCCCTCATGCCCGCGAGCTGACGGATCTGGTTCGTGTTGCCGCGCGCGCCCGAATGGGACATCATGTAGATCGGGTTAAACTGATCCAGCGAATGCATCAGCGCTTCGGTGACGGCGTCGGTCGTATCCTTCCAGGTCTGTACCACGCGCTCGTAGCGCTCCTCGTCGGATATTAGCCCTTCGCGGAACGCCTCCTCGACACGCTGTACCTGTTCCTCGGCCCTGGCGATGAGCTCCGACTTTTCCTTCGGGACCACGATGTCCGAAACCGATACCGTAATCGCGCCCAGCGTCGAGTACATAAAGCCAAGATCCTTGATGCGGTCCATCATCTGCGCGGTTTTCGTGTTGCCGTGCAGGCGGTAGACCCTGTCCACGATGCGCGCCAGCAGCCGGTCGGTCACAAGCTCGTCGATTTCAAGAGCGAGCTCGTTCTCGGGGCGGGAGCGATCCACAAACCCCAGATCCTGCGGGATGGCCTCGTTGAATATGATCCGGCCGGTCGTCGTATGCAGCATCGTGCTGCGGGCCTCGGCTCCCTCACCGCGCCTGACGCGGACATGCACCTTGGCCTGCAGGTCGATGTCTCCGACCTGATAGGCCATGATCGCCTCGTTCTTGTCGCAGAAGAAGCGGCCCTCGCCCCTGGCGCCCGGGCGCTCCAGCGTGAGATAGTATATGCCGATAACCATATCCTGTGTCGGACACACGACCGGATTGCCGTCCACGGGCTTGAGCATGTTGTTGGAGGCCAACATCAGGAAACGGGCCTCGGCCTGCGCCTCGACCGACAGCGGCACATGCACCGCCATCTGGTCGCCGTCGAAGTCCGCGTTGTATGCGGTACAGACCAGCGGATGGATGCGCAGCGCCTTGCCCTCGACGAGTACGGGCTCAAAGGCCTGTATGCCCAGCCTGTGCAGCGTCGGAGCGCGGTTCAGCAGCACCGGATGCTCCTTGATGACCTGTTCGAGTATGTCCCAGACCTCGGGACGCACGCGTTCGACCATGCGCTTGGCCGACTTGATGTTGTGGGCGAATCCCTTCTCCACCAGCTCCTTCATCACGAAGGGCTTGAAAAGCTCGAGCGCCATTTCCTTTGGCAGGCCGCACTGGTACATTTTAAGGTCGGGACCCACCACGATGACCGAGCGGCCCGAGTAGTCGACGCGCTTTCCCAGAAGGTTCTGACGGAAGCGCCCCTGCTTGCCGCGCAGCATGTCGGACAGGCTTTTAAGGGGCCGGTTCCCCGGTCCGGTGACCGGACGACCGCGGCGGCCGTTGTCGATCAGCGCGTCGACGGCCTCCTGGAGCATCCGCTTCTCGTTGCGCACGATGATATCGGGAGCGCCCAGGTCCAGCAGGCGCTTTAGCCGGTTGTTGCGGTTGATGACCCGGCGGTAGAGATCGTTGAGATCCGATGTCGCGAAGCGGCCGCCGTCCAGCTGCACCATGGGCCGTATCTCGGGCGGGATGACCGGAATCACGTCCAGTATCATCCATTCGGGGCGGTTGCCCGACTGGCGGAATGCCTCGACGACCTCGAGGCGCTTGACGGCGCGCAGCTTTTTCTGCCCGGTCGAATTCGCGATGATGTCCTTGAGCTCATTGGCCTGCTGGTCGAGGTCGATCTTGAGGAGCAGTTCCTTGATCGCCTCGGCGCCCATGCCGGCCTTGAAGCGGCCCTCGTACATATCCATCTGCTCGCGGTACTCCCTGTCGGTGAGCAGCTGCTTGTATTCAAGGGGCGTGTCGCCCGGATCGGTGACGACAAACGCCGCGAAATAGAGCACCTTGTCCAGTGCGCGGGGCGACATGTCGAGCAGCAGCCCCATCCGGCTCGGGATGGCCCGGAAATACCATATGTGGGATACCGGAGCCGCCAGCTGTATGTGGCCCATGCGCTCGCGGCGCACCTTGCTGCGCGTGACTTCCACGCCGCATTTGTCGCATACGATGCCCTTGTAGCGGATGCGCTTGTACTTGCCGCAGTGGCATTCCCAGTCCTTCGTGGGCCCGAATATGCGCTCGCAGAAAAGACCGTCCCGCTCGGGCTTGAGGGTCCGGTAGTTGATGGTTTCGGGTTTGGTGACCTCTCCCCGGGACCACTCGAGTATCTTCTCCGGGGATGCAAGGCCGATGCGAATCGCGTCAAATGCATTTTGTTCGAACAAAGAGGTCGCTCCCTTCTGTACTTGTCAGCAATGATGCCGTTGGAAGGCACGGGCCTGCGCGCTGAAACGCGCCGACGTCACTCGTCGTTCTCGTCGTCCTCGTCGTCCGGCTCCTCGCCGAACGCGCCTCCGAGCTCGTCGAGGTTGGGCAGGTCTTCGAGCCCTTCGAGCTCGAGATCATCAAACCCGATATCTTCGTCGATGCCTACCGCTCCGTAGCCATCAATCCCTTCGTCGCCCTCTATATTGACGCCCAGCATGTCGGGCGTGGGTTCGTCGGCGGCGGTCTCGCGAATGATGATCTCCTGGTTGCCGGCTCCCAGCACCTTCACATCCAGCGCCAGCGACTGCAGTTCCTTGATGAGCACCTTGAATGACTCGGGGATGCCGGGCTCGGGGATATTGTCGCCCTTGACGATCGCTTCGTAAGTCTTGACGCGCCCCACGACGTCGTCGGACTTGACGGTGAGTATCTCCTGCAGCGTGCGGGCCGCTCCGTATGCCTCCAGCGCCCATACCTCCATTTCGCCGAACCGCTGTCCGCCAAACTGCGCCTTGCCGCCCAGCGGCTGCTGGGTCACGAGCGAATACGGCCCGGTCGAGCGGGCGTGTATCTTGTCGTCCACGAGGTGGAACAGCTTAAGCATATACATGTATCCGACCGTGACGCGTTCCTCGAATGGCTCGCCGGTCCGGCCGTCATAGAGTACCGTCTTTCCGTCGACCTCAAGTCCCGAGCGCTCCAGCAGCGCCATGATATCCAGCTCGCTGGCTCCGTCGAAGACGGGCGTCGCCACATACCATCCGTTATGCTTGGCGATCAGACCCAGGTGGATCTCCAGTATCTGGCCGATGTTCATGCGCGAAGGCACGCCCAGCGGGTTGAGAACGATCTCGAGCGGGGTTCCGTCGGGCAGGAACGGCATATCTTCCTCGGGAAGGATCCGGGATATGACGCCCTTGTTGCCGTGCCGTCCGGCCATCTTGTCGCCCACCGATATCTTCCTGCGCTGCGCGATGTAGACGCGCACCATTTCGTTAACGCCCGGCGGCAGCTCGTCGTGGTTTTCCCGGTTAAAGACCTTGATGTCTACGACGATTCCCACCGTGCCGTGGGGCACCCGGAGCGACGTGTCGCGCACCTCGCGGACCTTTTCCCCGAATATCGCGCGCAGCAGGCGCTCTTCGGCGTTGAGCTCCGTCTCGCCTTTGGGCGTCACCTTGCCCACCAGTATATCGCCGCTTCGCACTTCGGCCCCGATGCGTATGATGCCCCGCTCGCTGAGATCCTTGAGCGTGTCCTCGGAGACATTGGGAACCTCGCGCGTGATCTCCTCGGGCCCCAGCTTCGTATCGCGGGCCTCGCACTCGTATTCCTCGATATGGATGGACGTAAACGTGTCGTCCTTGACGAGCTTCTCGCTGATGAGTATCGCGTCCTCGTAATTGTAGCCTTCCCAGGGCATAAAGCCAACGAGCACGTTGCGTCCCAGCGCGAGCTCTCCCATCTCGGTCGAGGGGCCGTCGGCGATGACTTCCCCGGCCTCCACCCTGTCTCCGGCGCGCACGATGGGCTTTTGGTTAATGCAGGTTCCCTGGTTTGAGCGGGCGAATTTGTGCAGCCGGTAGGACTGCTGGGTCCCGTCGTCGGCGCGGACTATGATCTCGTCGGCCGATACCTTTTGCACGGTCCCGGCCTTTTTGCTGATGACGATGACGCCCGAGTCGAGCGCGACCTTGTGCTCGATGCCGGTCCCGATGAGCGGCGCCTCGGGTATGATCAGCGGCACGGCCTGGCGCTGCATGTTGGAGCCCATCAGCGCGCGGCTGGGGTCGTCGTTTTCGAGGAAGGGGATCATCGCGGTCGCGACCGATACCACCTGCTTGGGCGATACGTCCATGAAGTCCACCTGCTCGCGGGGAACCTCGAGTATATCGCCATGGGCGCGTACCGTAACGTTTTCGCGCTGGAAGCGGCCTTGCTCGTCGATGAGCTCGTTGGCCTGCGCGATGACGTAGAGATCCTCCTCGTCGGCTGTCATGTATACAATATCATCGGTTACGACGCCCGTGCTCTTGTCGGCGCGGCGGTACGGCGACTCGATGAAGCCGTACTCGTTGATGCGCGCATAGATCGACAGCGAGCCGATCAGGCCGATGTTGGGACCTTCGGGCGTCTCGATCGGGCACATGCGGCCGTAGTGCGAGTGGTGTACGTCGCGCACGTCGAACGAAGCGCGCTCCCGATTGAGCCCGCCCGGCCCCAGCGCCGACAGGCGGCGCTTGTTCGTTAGCTCGGCCAGCGGATTGGTCTGGTCCATGAAATGCGACAGCTGAGAGCTCCCGAAGAACTCCTTGATCGCCGCCGATACCGGCCGGATATTGATGAGCGCCTGGGGCGTCAGGTTGTCAAGGTCCTGAATGGCCATGCGCTCCTTGACCACCCGTTCCATACGGGAAAGCCCGATACGGAACTGGTTTTTAAGCAGCTCGCCCACCGAGCGGACGCGGCGGTTGCCCAGGTGATCGATGTCGTCGATATGCCCCAGTCCCGAGTACAGGCACATAAGATAGCTGAAGCACGCGACGATATCGTCCGGACAGATGTGCCGCGGCTCCAGCGCGTACACGTCGGCGCGAATCGCCTCGGCCAGCGCTTCGGGGTTGCCTTCATGCGCGTCCATGAGCGCCTTGAGGGTCGGCCAGTGCACCTTTTCGCGGATGCCCAGCGCCGCAGGGTCAAGGCCCAGGGGCGCCAGATGGACGCCCGCGTCCACGAAGCGGTTTCCCACGACCTTGACGGTGCGCGACTCGAGCGCGATGAGCACATACTGCATGCCCGTATTTTCAATCTCAACGGCTTTTCCGCTGTCAATGCGCTCTCCCGCGGCCACCAGCACCTCTCCGGTTTCGGGATTGACGATGTCCTCAGCCGCGACGCGGCCCGCGATGCGCGCCGACAGTCCCAGCTTCTTATTGAACTTGTAGCGTCCCACCCGGTCGAGGTCGTACCGGCGCGGATCGAAGAACAGCGTACCCAGCAGCGTGCGGGCGCTCTCCACGGTAGGCGGTTCGCCCGGCCGCAGGCGCTTGTAAATCTCCAGAAGGCCCGCGTCCTCGGTCTTGGCGCTATCCTTTTCCAGCGTGGCTAGCAGCCGCTCGTCCTCTCCCAGCAGCTCGGTGATCTGGGCGTCGGTTCCATAGCCAAGGGCCCGCAGCAGGACCGTAGCGGGCTGCTTGCGGGTGCGGTCGACGCGGATCCATAGCACATCGTTGCTGTCCGACTCAAACTCCAGCCACGCGCCGCGGTTGGGAATCACGGTGGCGCGGTACAGGCTTTTTCCGTTCTTGTCGATGGACTGACCGTAAATGATACCCGGAGAACGGACGAGCTGGCTGACGATCACGCGCTCCGCACCGTTAATGATAAAGGTACCGGTGTCTGTCATGAGCGGGAACTCGCCCATGAAAACCTCCTGCTCCTTGATTTCTTCGGTGTTGCGGTTGCGCAGACGTACTTTTACCTTCAGCGGAGCGGAATAGGTCACATCCCGTTCCTTGCACTCGTCGACGGAGTATTTTGGCTCCTTATCGATCCGGTAACCGATAAGCTCCAGGCTCAGCGTGTCTGTATAATCATTGATCGGGGATATGTCGCTTAATACTTCGTTGAGTCCCGTCTCGAGAAAGCGTTCAAAGGATTTCTTCTGCACTTCGATCAGATCGGGCATATCGAGTACTTCTTTGATTCGGGAGAAACTTACGCGGGTTCGTTTGCCACAGACTACATCGTGCACGACGACCTCATGCTGCATAAAATGCCTCACACCCCTAATTCATTGTCGAGTAACAATCCGCGCCCCGCACGAAGGGGCGGTATCCCCCGCCGCGGCGGGGCGGACATGCCCGTATGTATTATTCCCTTGCAAACCAGTCCCAAACCCTGTACAATAAGATCGTTCCCGGCTCACCGCTGCGACGCGCATGATGCCCCCTCCCCTTTTGCGCTCGGGGAAATGGGCATAATAGCGCAGGATAATACATACTGGTACAATGGGGTATTATATCAAGAAAATCAAAAGGTGTCAACGTCTTTGTCACTTTTTTCCGTATTGTTTTTGTACGGGCGTCAAACATAGGTTACACTTTTCTGAAAGAAAAACTTCGATCGGTCTTGATGTGATATTACATAAGGATGACTCCCGCTGGATACGGATATTCTGTTGCCACTAATAAAAGAATGCTGGCAGCAGCGAACCGTATCGCATCCGGCTCGGCAGTTATTCCATTCCGACCCGGGAAGGTTTATAATAAGCAGAAGAATGCAAGGAGACTCGCTATGAAAGTGTTGGTAACCGGCGGGGCCGGATACATCGGCTCCACCACCGCCTCGGCGCTGGAGGACGCAGGACACACGCCCATCATACTGGATTCGCTGATACGCGGCCGCCGCGAGTACGCGGTGCGGTATCCATTCTACGAGGGAGACATCGCGGACCGGGAGCTGCTCGGACGCATTTTCCGGGAGCACCCCGACATCGGCGCAGCGCTGCATTTCGCCGCGCTCATCGTCGTACCCGAGTCGGTCGCCCATCCGTACCTGTATTATCACGAAAACGTCGTCAAATCGCTGGAGCTTTTCCGCGCCCTGGGCGAGCTGGGCTGTAAGCGGATCATATTTTCCAGCAGCGCATCGATATACGGCAGCAACACAGGAGCGGATTTTGAGGTTTCGGAAGACACGCCCCACGCTCCCGACAGCCCCTACGCCCGCACCAAGCATATGATCGAAATGATGCTCGAAGACATGAGCCGGGCGCTGCATTTCCGCTCGATCGCGCTGCGGTACTTTAACCCCATCGGCGCGGATCCCGCGATGCGGACGGGTCCCTACGACGAGGCCCCCACGCACGTGCTGGACATACTGGCCGACGTCGCCTCGGGCAGGATCCCGATATTCCGCATCACAGGCGTCGACTGGCCCACCCGCGACGGCTCGGGCATACGCGACTACCTGCATGTCTGGGATCTGGCGCGCGCCCACGTATTGGCGGTGGAGCGTTTCGAAGCGGCATTCGACGCGTTCGGAGGAGACTATATACCCATCAACCTGGGCTCGGGACGGGGCGTTACGGTTCGCGAGCTGGTTGCCGCTTTTGAGACCGTATGGGGCAGGCCGATCCCCAAGGAGGAAGCGCCGCCCCGCGACGGCGATGTGGCCGGAGCCTACGCGAGCGCCGACCGGGCGGCCAGGCTGCTGGGCTGGAAGACCGAGCTTTCCCTGACGCAGACGATCGCCGACGCGCTGCGCTGGGTTCACGAGGTCCGGCCCCGGATGCTCGGTTATTAATACCCGCTCATTAAAAGCCCCCGGCAACCCCGGGGGCTTTATGATTGTATATAGGGCGATATGCGGTACGCATTTCCTACGACTCTCCGGCGGCCAGGCATTCAGCGAGTATCTCCTCCATTTCGGCAAGGCTGCTCGCCGTCGTCAGCCGCCGCCTGCAGGACGCCGCGCCCCGCACGCCGTGCAGATACCAGGCCATGTGCCTGCGCATCTTCAGAGCCGCCAGCGCTTCGCCCTGCTGCGCAGCCAGCATGCGCCCGTGCTCGATGGCAACGCGCAGGCGCTCTGCGCCAGGCGGCTCGGGCAGCGTCTCTCCGGTGCGCAGATAGTGCGCGATCTGCGCGAACACCCACGGATTTCCCCGGGCCGCACGTCCAACCATGACCGCGTCGCAGCCGGTTTCGCGCAGCATGCGCGCCGCCGACGGGCCCGAATCCACATCCCCGCTGCCGATGACAGGAATCGAAAGCGTCTCCTTCACGCGGGCGATGACGTTCCAGTCGGCAGATCCCGAATACTGCTGGCTGCGCGTGCGGCCGTGTACGCATACGGCGGCGATCCCCGCGTCCTCAAGCCTTCTGGCGACTTCCACGGCGTTCCGGCAAGTATCGTCCCAGCCCGCCCGGATTTTCGCGGTCACCGGCTTTCCCGCGGCGGCGCATACGCGCTGCGCGATCCGTGCGGCCAGCGCGGGGTTGCGCATCAGTGCGCATCCGCGCCCGGCTTTTACGATCTTGGGCGCGGGACATCCCATGTTAAGGTCGATGAGGTCGAATCTTTCCCCCCACCGTGCGGCCATGTCGGCCATGAGCGCGGGATCGTCCCCGAATAGCTGCACCGCCACCGGGCGCTCTTCAGGGATTGTATCCAGCAGCGTTTCGGCCTCGGCGGAGCGATAAAGGAGGCTATTCGCGCTGACCATTTCGGTATAGACGAGGGCTGCGCTCATCCTGCGGCACAGCACCCGGAACGGCATTTCCGTGATGCCGGCCATCGGCGCCAGCAGCGCGCCGTCGCCTATCTCAACGGTTCCGATCCGCATGGCCGATGTCTCCTTTTCGAAAAACGCGGGCGCATACGATGCGCCCGCGTGCATTCGGCAGTCCGTGTCAGTTCTCCTGAATATACCGGGAATAGACCCATGCCTGCCGTCCTTCGTAGTCGATCATGATCCATGTGCCCTCCTGGCCCAGTATGACGACCGTTTCGCCGTTATTGAGCGCGCCGATCTTGTCGTAGTCGGTCCCCGGGCCGCTGCGGACATTGAGCGCGTTGCCCCGGTCCACGACCACGGTGCCGGTACGGGGAGGCTGAGTAGGCGGCGCAGCGCTCGTCGCCGACGAAGTCGGCGTGGGCTCGGGCGACGCCGTTGTCTGCGGTGTGGGCGACGGCGTGATGACCGGCTCGGGGGTCGGCGTGTCCTCGGGCGGCATGAGCTCGATGGGCTCCATCCCCGATATATACCACCGGCCGTCCTGCCTGATGCACACGACCCGGTAGCGGGTGCGCTGCCACTCGGGAAGCGCGGCTTTGCTCTTTGTTTCGTCCGACAGCTCGCCGTCAATCTCGGGGATCGACTCGATGATCTCCAGCTCCGCCCATCTGTCCCAGGGCCGGCACCAGAGGGATTTTACATTGATATGGTATGTGAAGCTCCGTATGATCGCGTCCTGATAGGGCTTCTGCCTGAGCATTTCGTCTCCGGCCAGAAACGCGCCGGTAAAATAATTGCCCAGCGTCGACGAATCCTCCTGGCCCAGTATCACGCCGGCGCGCGCCTTCATGCCGTCGGTCGCGATCAGGTAGACATTGGCGGAGTCCATCGCGTACAGGAACGCCATTACGAGCATGCCGACTATGAGCAGTCCAAGCCCCAGGAGCTTGACCACGACCCATGCAAACCGCAGCGCATACTGCAAACCAGACTCCCCCTTTCCCCGCACGCCCGGCTTTTTATCATGATACCACAGCCTGCCCACCGCGTCCATTGCAACATGATCACAAATCGGGATAAATCCGTTTAATATAGCATCACATTTTATACCGGCAGACACAAAGGACCGCCCGGCGGGCGGTCCGTGTGGTACGATCCTGTCGTTAGTTATCCAGCTCTCCGCTGCGCACCTGGCCAAGGACGGTGACGATATTTTGCACTTCCTCCTTGAGCACGATGAAGTTGATCTCCCCGTTGATGGACACAGCGTAGTAATCCTTCTTGTAATCGTAGAACTTGAACTCATACCGCTTTATACCGGTCAGTTTCAGATCGTATGTCAGCGTCGCGGCGGGCGCGCCCGCGGGCGTGAATTCCTCGGACAGCGGGCTGTGCAGCCTTACTCCCAGGCAGGCCTGATAGAGCTGGGAGCCGGCCGACGCGTTGATGGGCTTGCCGTCCATCGTGTACTCGCTGTCGGTGATGGGCTTTCCGTTGGCGTCGAGTTTGGTTTCCCCTTTCTCGTCCTTGCGCTCCACCTGCCGGATCTGCACGTCAAACCGGTCGCCCAGCCCGGAAAAATGCATCTCATCGACATTGGATACGAATATCAGCGACAGCAGCTTGTCGGTTATCGCGAAGGGATTCACATCGATGGCCTTAAGCTTATTTGTGCCTATCTTGTATACCATCGGGTCGCCCTCCAGCGCCACATAGGTATTGGAGCTGTCGGCGGCGTCGCCGACGTAGAGCGTATAGCTGCCCCCATCGGAGTTCTCCACATACAGCGTCATCGACGGCTCGTCGAGCCCGTAGTCGGCCAGGTTGCCCGGATTGCTGCTCGCCACAGCCGCAGGTTCGATCGCTACGATATCCTGTAGGAACTTGTTGATCTTCTCGGTGTCGCACAGATGCTCCCAGGGCTCTGCCACATACCAGGAAAACAGGCTGGCGTGTTCGGTGCCCTTGCGGTCGATGACCTCTAGAGGCTCCCTGCCGCTGCGCTCCAGGCGGACCTTTACGATGTTGTCGATCGACATCTCCAACATGTTGACAGAGATGAGATCCTCGAGCTTGTAGCGGAAATTCCGCGCGTAGTTCATCCACAGGTCCACCACGCGGGTCCCGCCCTCCATATAGGCGTAGTTGGTCTGCCTGGAAGGACTCGGGTTTCCGATATAGAACCGGATCGACGTGCCATCCAGAAATTCAGTCTCCACGGTAATCGCAGGTTTGTCCAGCCCGTATTCAGCCAGGTTCGACAGGTCGTCCATGATGACGCTCTCGCCGGATATGTAGGAGGCGGTGTAAGCCACGTCCTTGGCCTTGGACTGGTCGATCTCGATGTCCTCGTGACCTTCCAGCTTCCAGAGCTCTTCGTCGGCGTCCCAATAGTAAACCATGCGCCCGTCTTCGTTGTCGATGGTGATGCGGGACACGTCGGCCGCTCTCTTATTGCTCAGCTGCAGGTGCTCGGGCGGGGTTGTGGGCGCGAGCGTCGGGATG
Organism: Christensenellales bacterium; assembly: GCA_050942555.1. Lineage (GTDB taxonomy): Bacteria > Bacillota > Clostridia > Christensenellales > UMGS416 > JAAYXU01. The sequence goes on along the minus strand of JBMNNN010000001.1, from coordinate 4,930 downwards.
GGCTCCTCCTGGGGCGCGAGGCGCGGGAGCAGGAGCACGGCCGCCAGGGCCACCGCCACGGCGCCCAGCAGGATCAGCAGGTTGCGAACCATCTTCATCTGTGCGCCTCCTTACAGATGCCTGCGCCTTAAGTAGATGATGATGCCAGCCGCGAATATGATAAGCGACAGCACCGGCCAGGCGAGTATGATGACCGTATAGATCTGGGACGCGCTGGAGAAGTACAGCATCGGTTTGTCGGTAACCTTGCCGCGGACATAGATCGTCTCGGACTCGACGCTGAGCCACTGCATGCACCCGTCCATGAGGTCCGCGTTGGAGAACGTGGTCAGCTGGTCGGCGTACTGCAGGAAGTCCGAGCTGTTAAACACGATGAACTGCACATTGTTCTCCTCGTTGTACGAATCGGTCTTCGTAACGGCCAATCCAACGTCAAACGGCCCCGTCTCGTCGTCCTCGTTCTTCGTGATATCGGTGGTATCGATCGCCTCCAGCCATGACGAGCCCGATGTTTTGAGCAGCGATTCGATCCTGATGCTGCTTAAGGGCGGTACGTCGGGCGGGTAGACTGCGCCCGATCCGGGTATCATTACGGGTATCCCGGAGCTGTCGGCGTTCCGGGTCGCGCCGTGCGTCTGGATATCGGGCAGCAGGTAATACGGCTGCGGCAGCGCGTAGAACGAGCGGTCGCCCTCGATGATGATGCCGTTCCCGAGACGGATGCCGTACAGCTCCAGCAGCGACTCGAAGTTGGGCAGCGAGCCGTACTTCGGGTTGAACGCGAACAGGAACCGGCCGCCCTGCGTGATGTGCGCCTTGAGTATCTCGCGCTCGGTGTCGTTGATGTCCGATGCAGGCGCGAGCACGACCACGATGTCGCCGGGCTGCAGCGTTTCCTCCGAGGTAAGCGGATTATACGAGAGCACCTCGTAGTTCTGGTCGGTCAGGCTGTTGCGCAGCGCCATGCTAGCCGAATATGCGGGTTCTCCGTGCCCCTCCAGGAAGAGCGCCCGCTGCAGCTTGTCGGCGGTGATATACATGACGGCCTTTGTCAGGGAGCCCTCTACGATCACCTGATCTATGGACTGCCCATAGCCCGACTGGTCGTATTTTATGCTGTACTGGTCGTACCTGTCGAGCACCCTGAACTTGGTCTGGTCGGCGTTCGAAACGATGATGTAGCCTTCCCGGATGCTCTCGTTCTCTGCCGCAAACTGGTTGACGAACGTCGGATTCCGGTTGGGATCGATGTTGACGACGCTGATATGGTCCGAGTAGGATTTGTATTTATTAATTATTTCGCGGATCGTGGCATCCTCTTTTCCTACCGGGTAGAGCGTATAGATCGTGATATCCTCGTCGAGCTTTGCCAGAACGCTCTGCGACTGAACCGATATCGAATAGGTCTGGTTCTGGCTGTAGTCGATCTTCAGGTCGTAGTAGCGGTCCAGCAGCGTAAAGCCGAAGTTCACAAGCCCGATAAGCGCGATGACGATCGCGGTCAGCGCCACCGAATAACCGCCGTATTTAAACTTCTTCTGGTTAAAGAACGCTGAAACTTTCTTTAACGAAAACTGTTTCGCGGAATCCTTCATAGCAAAATCACTCCTCGCTCCAGCGTCTTCTGTCCATGACGCGGATGGTCAGGAACAGGAACACCGCCACAAAGCTTATGTAGTACAGGCTGGGCACCAGAGACAGCAGTCCCATCGAGAACGTCTCGAACCTAGAATAGATCGATATCCACTGGAACGCTGTGATGAGCCAGGGGGCGTCCAGCGAGGGCACAATCGCCTCGATGAGCTGAAGGAACAGCAGTATGCCGAATGTGGTGACCGCAGCGGTCACCTGGCTTTCGGTGAGCGACGACATGAATACGCCCACCGATATGATCGCAGCTCCCAGCAGGAAAAACCCGACATACCCTGTCATGATCTCTCCCACGGCGGGATTTCCGAATATCATAAGTACCAGCGGATACACGCCGCTTACGAGCAGCGTCACCGCGAACACCGTCAGGGCTGCCAGATACTTGCCCACCACCACGGCGGTCAGTGAAACCGGGGCGGTTAAGAGCAACTGGTCGGTCTTGTGGAGGCGCTCCTCGCTCAAAAGCCGCATCGTCAGTATCGGAACCACCAGCATGAAAAGGAACGTCAGGCTGCTGAGTGTCCCGATAAAGGATGCATTATAGCTAAGTATATTGGACAGCGTGAAGAACAGGCCCGAAACCAGCATGAAAACGCCGGTGAATACATATGCGATCGGGGAAAGGTAATAGGCCTGCACTTCCTTTTTCCAGATGGCCAGCATGTCAGGAAACCTCCTTGTCTTCGGTCGTGACCTCGAGAAAAATGTCTTCCAGCGTTACGTCCATCGGGCGCAGCATCAGTATGGGCTTGCCCATGCGGGACAACATGGTAAAAAGTTCCCGGCGGATGTCGGTGTCCTTCTCGCATTCGATCAGGTAATCCACCGAGCCCATCTCCTTGACGCCCATGCTTTCGACATACTTGACGCCGTGCAGGTCGTGGATCGCTTTGCGTACGTCGTTGTTTCCGTCGGAAACGCGTACCGTCATGCGGGTGATGGACTTGACGTCGCGGGCCAGGTTCTCAAGCGTGTCCTTGGCTACGATCTTTCCCTTGTCGATGATGATGACGCGCTCGCAGACGTCGGCTACCTCGTGGAGGATATGGGAGCTGAGTATAATCGTATGGCTGCGCCCCAGGTCCTTGATCAGCTGCCGGATCTCGATGATCTGCCGGGGGTCAAGGCCCACGGTGGGCTCGTCGAGTATCAGCACCGGGGGATTGCCGATCAGCGACTGGGCCAGGCCAACCCGCTGCTTGTATCCCTTGGACAGGTTTTTAATGAGGCGTTTGCGCATATGGGGGATGCCGACCAGTTCGCATATGTCCTGTATGTGGGGGCTTTGCTTCTTGCGGTCGACACCCTTGATATCGCAGCAGAAGCGCAGATATTCATTCACGGTCATGCTAAAGTAGATGGGCGGCTTTTCGGGCAGATAGCCGATCCGTTTCTTGACCTGCAGCGGGTCCTTGAGAATATCATACCCGTCTACCTGGGCGGTGCCCGCCGTGGAGGAAATGTAGCCGGTAATGATATTCATCGTAGTGGTCTTACCCGCGCCGTTGCGGCCAAGAAATCCGACGATCTCCCCCTCCTTGACTTCGAAGCTGACGTCTTTTACCGCAAATTTGTCGCCGTATTTTTTTGTCACATTATCGACTTTGATCATAGTAACTCCCTCCTCACAAGCTAGTATTTTAGCAAAGATGTATTGTAATAGTGTGAACAAAGTGTAAATCTTGGCCGATAAGCCAGCCATCAGGCATTCAAATTGGCTAATATTCTAATTTCATTAACTTTTAAGGCATTCATTAAGTGATACCCCGCAGGACGGGGATAATACATAGTTGTACTCCAGGGCATCTTCCGTTTATACAAACCCGATGGTATAATACGGAAGGAAGGATGTGATCCTAATGAAGCGTGCGATACCTGTTCTGCTGGCCGTATGTGCGGCGTTCGCCCTGGCAGGGTGCCAGAGCGCGCCGGGAAGTTACAGCGCCGCGCAGCAGGATCTGGCCATACTCGCGCAGCGCGTTGCGGAGCTGGAGGACCGCAGCCAGGAGCTGACCGGGCAAGTTGAGGAGCTCAAAGAAACCGTAGAGCGGCAGCAGCAGCAGCTCGAAGACCAGCAGCGGGCTCTCTCGCAGCAGCGCGAGTTTCTCAGGGGATATGAAAAGGTGCGCGAGTGGATCGACGAGACGAAGGAGCAGGCTGCCGGCGCGGCCAGCGCGATCCGGGAGGAGCTGACAGCGTGGCTTCAGGCGATCGAGTACGATGTGGACCGCGGCCGGGTCACGGGACTGGGCGCGCTGCCTCAACAGGGGCTGCTTCTGGCGGTCAGCTTGGGCGACGAGGGCAGGCTGTATGTCACCTACGATCCGGTCACGCTGAGCGACGGCAGTCCCGAGGATGAGGATTACATACGCAACGAATCCCTGTCGGATACCCGGACGCTGCCCGTCGCGGAGTCGACGTTCTACGGCATCGAGGAGAGCCGGGCCGTGCCCATTACGCAGGCCGAGCTCATGGCCAAAGCCGCGCCCCGCGATAACCCCCGTCTTTTTGACTTCTATGTGCTGGACGGCGAGGTCTATATGATCGCGGAGCGCTATTTGCCCTGATTTTGCGGCGCAGGGCAGGAATATCGCGTCACGGCGTCTAAATGTAGTCTGAGATATTAACGGCAAAGGGAGGATCATCCTATGAAACTGGGCGTATTGACCGTACTGCTGGGCGGGCAGCCTCTGGACAAGGCGCTGTCGTATCTTAAGGATTCGGGCATCGATACGGTCGAGATCGGATGCGGCGGATTCCCCGGGAAGGCGCACTGCGACCCCGCCGTACTGCTCGCGGATGCGGCCGCGCTTGACGCGTTCCGGGAGACGTTCGATCGTTACGGCATGAGCATCGCGGCGCTGTCGGTGCACGGGAACCCGGTCCACCCGGACCCCGCGTTCGCGGCGGGATTCGAATCGGACTTCCAGCAGGCAGTGCTGCTGGCTGAGAAGCTGGGCATCGACCGGATCGTGACCTTCTCGGGCTGCCCCGGCGGTTCGCCAGCCGATAAGACCCCGAACTGGGTAACCTGTCCGTGGCCTGACGACTTCACCCGGATACTCGACTACCAGTGGAACGAAGTGCTCATCCCCTACTGGAAAAAGACAGTAGCGTTCGCGAAGGACCACGGCGTCGGCCGCATCGCGCTCGAGATGCATCCGGGCTTCTGCGTGTACAGCCCCGAGACGCTCGTGCGGCTGCGCGACGCAGTCGGGCCCGTCATCGGCGCGAACTTCGATCCGAGCCACCTCTTCTGGCAGGGCATCGATCCGGTCGC
>JBMNNN010000067.1:0-9745 GCA_050942555.1 Christensenellales bacterium | reverse complement strand
CGCTGTCGGGGTCGATGATGACGGCCTGGCCGTCATCGAGCACGAGATAGCAGCGCTCATCCATCATCGGCCTGGAAGAAACAAGTGTAACAAGCTCCATCTTCGCTCCTAAAAAGCCTTTCTGCTGTCAAGAAGTATGGTGACCGGCCCGTCCCCCGTCATATGGACCGCCATCATCGCGCCAAAGCAGCCGGTCTCAACAAGAATGCCGCGCTCACGCAGCCGCGACGCAGCCCGCTCATACAGCGTGCGTGCTTCGTCGGGAGGTGCGGCGGCTCCGAAATTAGGTCTTCTCCCCTTTCGCGCGTCGCCCGCCAGCGTAAACTGCGATATGAGCAGGATCGCTCCTCCTGCCTGCGCCACCGACAGGTTCATTTTCCCCTGCTCGTCGGAAAAGATCCTAAGCTCGGCCACCTTGCCCGCGATATACTCCAGATCCGCGTCGGTGTCCCCCTGCTCTACGCCCAGCAGCACCAGCAGCCCCGGCCCGATCCTGCCAGTCGTGCGTCCGTCCGCTTCCACATGTGCGCAGGATACGCGCTGCACCACGGCCCGCATCAGTCGCCTCCCCCCGCGCTCACCCGGTAAACATCCTGCGTCTCGGGCATCCTGCGCAGGCTTTTCATCAGGTTGTCCAGCTGGGGCTTGCTGGTGATGCGCACCACCATATTGATGTTGACGGTCCTGTCGGCGTTGATCCGCGCGTTGATGGCGACGATCTTGCTGCCGGCCTGCTCGATACAGGCTGACACATCCACGAGCAGCCCCGGACGGTCACGGGCCACCATCTTAAGCTCGGCGTTATATGAGGACTCGATGCCCCTGTCCCACTCCACCTCGATGAGGCGGCCGGTATCGTCCAGATCCTTTATGTTCGCGCAGTCCAGACGATGCACCGATACTCCGCGGCCGCGGGTGATGAAGCCCACGATCGAATCCTGCGGGAGCGGATTGCAGCACTTCGCCAGCCGCACCAGCATATTCTTTTCGCCCTTGACGATGATGCCCTGCGACGCGGGTTTTTGCTCCTTTGTCCGATCTCCTGCGGGCGGTTCGGGGGGTGGCTCCTGGGCACGCTGCTCCTTTTTGTATTCCTCTATGAGACGAAAAAGAATCTGCCCCGACGAGATCCCGCCAAACCCCACGGCGGCGTACATATCCTCCAGGGAATTGAGCGAAAAGCGCTTGCACAGCGGCTCCAGCCATTCGCTGCGCGTGAGGAGCGGGAGCTTGTAACCCTGGCGTTTGGCCGCGGCCTCCAGTATCGTGCGGCCTTTTTCGATATTCTCTTCCCGGCCTTCCTTCTTAAACCAGCTGCGTATCTTGGAGCGAGCCTGGGGCGTGACGACTATGTTGAGCCAGTCCCAGCTGGGCCCGTGGCTGGTCTTGCTGGTGATGATCTCGACGATGTCGCCGGTTTTGAGCGGCGTGCCGAGCGGCACCATCCGGCTATTGACGCGCGCGCCGATGCACCGGTTGCCGATCGCGCTGTGGATACGGTACGCAAAATCGATGGGCGTCGCGCCCTTGGGCAGGTCGATGACGTCTCCCTTGGGCGTGAACACGAACACTTCCTCGCTGAAGAGGTCGAGCTTGAGGGTATCCATGAACTCCTCGGCGTCGCTCGTGTCGTTCTGCCACTCGAGGATTTGCCGCAGCCAGGTCAGCTTTTTGTCGATATCGGCGTCGGTTTCGCCCTGCCGCTGCTCCTTGTACTTCCAGTGAGCCGCAATACCATACTCGGCCGTCCGGTGCATCTCATAGGTGCGTATCTGTATCTCGAAGGGTATGCCCTGCTTTCCGATGAGGGTGGTGTGCAGCGACTGGTACAGGTTGGGCTTGGGGACCGCGATATAGTCCTTAAAGCGGCCGGGGAGCGGCTTCCAGAGGGTATGGACGATGCCTAGCACCGCGTAGCACTCGCGAACCGTGCTCACCAGTATGCGTACGCCCGTCAGATCGTATATTTCCTCGAACTGCTTGTGCTGCTGGGTCATTTTCTGGTATATGCTGTAGAAATGCTTGGGACGCCCCACGATGGTGGCCTCGATCTTGTGTTGGGAAAGCTGCTCGCGCAGCGTGCCGATGATCGTTTCGATGACCTGTTCGCGCTCCTTGCGCTTCATCGCCACCTTGTCGGCCAGCTCGTTGTACATCCTGGGGTCTATATACAGGAATGCCAGATCCTCCAGTTCCCATTTTATCGCGTATATTCCAAGCCTGTTGGCAAGAGGCGCATATATGTCCAGCGTCTCCTGCGCGACGGCATGCCGACGGTCCTCGCAGCGGTACCGGAGCGTGCGCATATTGTGAAGCCGGTCGGCGAGCTTGATGATGATGACCCGTATATCCTGTGCCATCGCCAGCAGCATCTTGCGCAGGCTTTCGGCCTGCTGCTCCTCCCGGGATCCGAACTGCAGGCGGCTCAGTTTCGTGATGCCGTCCACCAGAAGCACGATATTCTCCCCGAATTCCCGTACCAGCTCGTCGCGGCTGACGTTTGTGTCCTCAAGCACATCGTGCAAAAACGCGGCGGTGATGGTCTCCGTGTCCATGCCGAGCTCCAGGAGTATCGTCGCTACGGCGCAGGGGTGCGTGAAGTAGGGCTCTCCCGATTCGCGCTTCTGCCCTTCGTGGGCTTTTTGGGAGAAGTAATAAGCCCGCTCGATCAGCGCGCTGTCCAGCTGCGGATAATTCTTTTTGATTTTGGTCAGCAGTTCGCTCAAGCCAGTGCGTCGCCCTCCACAGCTAATATTTTATGGTCGAGAGTACCCTGTACGGCTCCAGGTTGGCGCGCCCGCCGAGGTGCGTCAGCTCGATCGCGAAGCACAGCGCGACGATTTCGGCCCCGAGCTTCTCCATCAGGCGGCAGACCGCCTGTGCGGTGCTGCCCGTGGCTAAGAGGTCGTCCACGATGACGACGCGCTGGCCTGCGGCAACGGCGTCCTGATGGATCTCCAGCGTATCGCGGCCATGACCCAGCGCGTACTCGTACCGGTATACCTCGGCGGGCAGTTTGCCCGGCCTGCGCACCGGCACGAATCCGGCTCCCAGCATATAGGCCATCGGCGCGCCGATCACGAAACCACGCGCCTCGGGCCCGATGACGAGATCGACCTTCTCCGTGCGCAGGGGCTCACACAGATCGTCGAGCAGCGCGCGGTACGCCTGCGGATCTTTCAGGAGCGTCGTAATGTCCCGATAGCGGATACCCGGGAGCGGGAAATCCTGTTTGGTCCTGATCTTGTCCTTCAGATTCATAAGCGGCACCCCTTTCAGGTCGGATAGAGAGTCTGCATGATTCGTCGGTATGTAGCGCTTTTGTGGAGGCTGACTTTGCCACTGCTGCCGTGGAACACAATATACGGGGGCTCCTCACTGCAGCTTATGAGAGACAGCTCCGACAGGATCCGCAGCCCCGCAGCAGCCGCGGATATCGGCACGGCCAGCTCCCCGGCCAGCCACCGGGCCGGGCCGTCAGGCCCCTGGAATGTCCTGCCGCCCATCAGCGAGCGGCGTACCGTCGCATACATCGCCCGGAGCAGCGCGTCATTGAATCCGCAGCGGGCAAGGCGGGCGAGTGCGCTACGGGCGTATCCAGGATCCATTATAATGCCAATTCTGGCCGGTGACAATTGAGAAAGGCAATTTACCACGAAATCCTCTCGGACAACGCCTCCCCAGACGCAGATCTCTGCCCAGAAACGCGGGCGCAGCGCCGAAAAATCGGGCGCGAGCAGCAGGCAGTTGTCGGCGGCGGGCATCGCCTCCTCAGCGGCTGCGCACCGCACATCGAACCGCTCCAGCACGCCGTACTCCTCCAGCGCGCGCACCGCGTCGCGGGCCGCCGAGGGTTCAGGCAGCAGTATCAGCGTACCGTGAAACGGACCGGCCGCAACAAGTCGCTCGCAGTATTCGCGCGCGCCCGACGCGGGAAGCGGGTCGTGTGCCGCCGCTTCGGTGTCGCCAAGCTGCTGCCATAGCGACGCGTCGAACGCGTCGCCGCACCGGTCGATGAGCTTGTCCACCTCATGCACCGCGGCGTAGCTTTGCAGCGCCAGCAGATTCGCCTGAAGGCTCACCCTCCCATGCCAGCAGTTGCGCTCGAGGCTTACAAGCGCGTCGTGTGTCGCGCCGCGCAGCAGCGGAGGCTTCTGGCCGAACGCCACGATCGGCAGAGCATGTCCGTCCTGCTGTACGCAGGCGCGGTAATGCTGCCCCTGGCTGCCCATCGTGCGCGGTGCGCCAAGCCTGATGCCCTGAATCAGGAATACCGGACGCGCGTTCCCGTACCCGGTGGGTTTGAGGCGGTCCAGATCCGAGAGCAAACGCTCGTCGACCTCCCCGGCCCGGAGCGTACGGTCGTAGTAGGCGACCGGCGTAAAGACCTCGTGCGGCACCTGCCGCAGCAGCGCATTGAGCCGCAGCCTGAATTCCTCAAGGCGCTCCCCCGCAATCGCCATTCCGGCCGCCTGCGCGTGGCCGCCGAACCGCTCAAACAGATGCGCGCACTCCTCCAGCACATGATAGAGATGCACGCCCGGTATGCTCCTGGCCGACCCGTGGTAGCGATCCCCCTCCCGCGCCAGCAGCACGACCGGCCGCCAGTAGCGCTCGGCTAGCTTGCCCGCTACGATGCCCAGTATGCCGCTGTTCCAGTCGTCATACCACAGCACCACGGCCCGGTCGGACAGGAAGTTCACCTCCCGGCTGGCCATTTCGCGCGCCTCGCGCTCGATGCGGGCGCACTGGCTCTTCCGCTCGTTGTTGTCCCGATCCAGCTCAGCGGCCAGCGCGGCTGCCATCTCGCGGTCGTCTGTCGTCAGGAGCTCCACTGCCTTGTGCGCCAGATCGATTCGCCCGCCCGCGTTGATCCGTGGCCCCAGCTGAAACCCAAGATGGCCGGCTCCGATATCGCCCTCCCCGAGCCCCGACACGGCGATCAGCGCCCGCATGCCGGGACGGGGGCTGCGGTTGATCGCATCAAGACCGAGGCTGGTCAGGATCCGGTTCTCGTCCACCAGCGGCACGATGTCGGCCACAGTGGCCAGTGCCGCCAGATCCACGTACCCAAGCGCCCGCTCCCGTCCCATGAGCGCCTCCACGAGCTTAAAAGCCACCCCCGCGCCGCACAGATCGGAGAACGGATACGCGGATCCCGAAAGGCGGGGATTGATGAGCGCGGCGCACTCGGGCAGGACCGCAGGGCACTCGTGATGGTCGGTGATGATCACCTCCATGCCCAGGCTGCGGGCCAGCGCGGCTTCCCGGCGGTTCGATATGCCGCAGTCGACCGTCACGAGCAGCGACGCGCCCTCCCGGGCCAGACGCGCGACGGCCTCCTCATTCAGACCGTAGCCCTCCGCGTGGCGGCTGGGTATATAGTAGTGAACCCGTGCGCCGAGCGCCCTCATCGCCATGAGCAGCATCGCGATCCCCGAAACCCCGTCCACGTCGTAGTCCCCGTAGAGCGCGATGTGCCGTCCGTCTCTCACAGCCTCGCGGATGCGCCGCACAGCCTCCTTCATGCCGTCCAGGGCGAACGGGTCGTGAAGGCCCGCCGCGTCGGGGCGCAGAAAAGCGTCGGCCTTTGCGACGGTATCAAGGCCGCGCCCGACGAGAAGCTCGGCCACGACCGGCGAGAGCGCAAGCGCACCGGCTATCTCCCGCACGGTATCGGGGTCGGCGGCCGCCCGATCGCGGGGAAGAAATCGAATCAATGAACCCTCCAAAAAGACAAAGGCCCGCCCGACGCCGAGCGTCCAGCGGGCCGTCGTGCTATACTTTCTGGCGTGCCGCGGCCTTGCGGGTCTGGCGGCGCTTCTCGATGAAGCTGTGGCAGTATAGCCACAGGGGGCTTGCGATGAAGACCGAGGACCAGGTTCCGCAGACGATGCCCACGATGATGGGCAGCGTGAACTCGCGAATGGACGGAACGCCCAGAATGTACACGGCGGTAATCGTAAAGAGCGTGGTGAGCGATGTATTAAGCGTGCGGCTCATCATTTCAGAGACGCTGCGATCCACGATCTCAGCGCGGCTCAGCTCCCGGGAATACCGCTTCTTGTTTTCCCGGATGCGGTCGAACACCACGATCGTGTCGTTGATCGAATATCCGACGATGGTCAGCACGGCCGCGATGAAAGAGGTATTCACCTGTTGCCTGAGTATAAGCACCGCTGCCGTCATGATGGCCACGTCATGGAGCAGCGCGACGAGCGCGGCGAATCCCGACAGCAGCTCAAACCGGATCCATATGTAGATGAGCATGAACGCGCAGGCGACCGCCACCGACAGGAACGCGTTGCGCATGAGCTCGCGCCCGGCCACTGCGCCCACGCGGTCGATGGTCTCGATCTGGGTTTCCGGGTATTGAGCCCGGATATCCTCGATGATATTGTCGCGCACCTCGTCGAGCTCCTCGGCATTGAGATCGCGGTCCTGAATCCGTATCAGCGCCTTGGTCCCGTCGGAGGCCGCAACCTGGAAGTCAGCGCTCACATGGTCGCCCACGATCTGCTCGATCCGCGCGCTGTCGAAAGGCTCGCCGATATTCAGCACGAGAAGCGATCCGCCGGTAAAGTCGATGCCCAGCCTCATTCCGTACAGGATGCCCGCTACGGCGCCGACCAGCATGATGAGCAGCGAAAGAGCGATCGCGTAGGGAGCAAACTTCGTAACCCTGAACCGCATATTATTTCGCCTCCTTCGCAAGAGCGCCCATACCCCGCCCGTAAGCGCCCGGCCAGTCTATGCGTAGGTTGATCATGATCCGAATGAGGAGCCGCGTCACCGTGATCGCCGTGAACATCGAAACGGTGATGCCCAGCGCCAGCGTTACCGCGAAACCCTTGATGGAGCCCGTGCCGAAATACATGAGCACGAATGCCGCGATGGCTGTCGTGACGTTCGAATCGAGTATCGTCCGGAACGCTTTCTTAAACCCCGACTCCACCGCGGAGCGCAGCGTTTTACCGGCGCGCATTTCCTCGCGGATGCGCTCGAATATGATGACGTTGGCGTCCACTGCCATTCCCACGCTCAAAATGATACCGGCAACGCCGGGGAGCGTGAGCTGCACCGAGGGAAGGATCGCCAGCGCGTAGAGCACGATCTCGATATAGATGATCAGCGCGATGTCTGCGATGAGGCCGGGCAGGCGGTAGTAGATGATCATGTACACAAAGAGCGCCGCGATCCCGATCGCGCCCGCCAGCAGCGCCTGCCTGAGCGCGTTCTCTCCCAGCGTGGCGCTGATGGTGCGCACCTCGAGCTGCGTGAACTCAAGCGGCAGCGCGCCGCTTTCGATCTGTATGGCCAGCGTCTGTGCCGCCTCGACGCTTTCCATACCCCTGATGTACCCGCTCCCGGTCGGTATGACGTCTTCGACGGTCGGCGAGGATATTTCCTTTCCGTCCAGCAGTATCGTGATCCTCTGGCCGATCAGCCTGGCCGTCGCTTCGGCGAACGCCTTCGTCCCCGCCTCGTTGAGCTCGAAAGCCACGATCACCTCGTTGCCCTCGCCCGGGAGTCGGCTGGCTCTTGCCGATACGATGGCCGAGCCCTCCATGATCACGGTGCCGTCGGGTTCGACGAACTGAAGCAGCGCCGGTTCGCCGATAATGGACAGCACTGCCTTCGGGTCGGATATGTCGGGTATCTCCACGCGGATGCGCGTCGCTCCCTGTCTGCTGATCGTTGCCTCGGTGTAGCCTTTCTTGTCGAGACGGTTGCGTATGATCCCGATGGCGGTGCTCATCTTGTCATTGAAACCCTCGACGTTTTCATCCTTTGCCTCGTAGACGGTATACACCCCGCCCCGCAGATCCAGCCCCTGCCGGATCGCCCGGGACAGCGGCAGTATGTCGTATCTGCCGATAGCCATTCCCCTGACGGCTAAAACTCCGAAAACGGCGACGATGAGAACAACGATGATCAGGGACAGTATGCTCCCTCTTTTGCTCATGAATCGTCCTCCTACCTGCGCGCTGCGCTTTTGCGCTTCGCGCATTTCATCTTATTATATAGTTTGGTGTTTCAACCGTCAACCGAAACCTGCGCCTCTTCGGGCGCGTCCAGCTTCTCCATCGCAGCCAGATACAGCGCCAGCTCCAGACGCTTTCGCTCGATCCGGCACTCGATGTCGTACGGCTCCCGAATATCGCCGCTATCGTGCCAGGCATTGGCCGCGCAGCCGCCCCCGCAGTGAAACCGCGCCCAGCACCCGGCGCACTTCTCCTTGGACAGGGCGTGATTGGCACGAAACATCCGCCGCAGATCCTCCCGCCGGATCCCCTCGTCCACCGAGCCCAGCCGCCAGTCTTCCTCTCCCACGAACTGATGGCACGGATAGATCGCGCCGTCGGGCGCGACAGCGATATAGTCGTCTCCCGCCCCGCAGCCCATCAGCCTTTTTACCGCGCAGGGCCCGCCGGCCAGATCGACATTGAAGTGAAAGAAGCTGAACCACTTCCCGCTTTTCCTTCGCTCGCGGTACGCGCGCGCCAGCCGCTCGTATTCTGCAAATATGGTCGGCAGCTCCGCTTCGGTCAGCGCGAAGGGCATGGACGGATCGGCCACGACCGGCTCCAGCGATATATGCTCAAACCCCTGATCGGCCAGCCACAGCACATCGTCTGTGAAGTCCAGATTATTTTTCGTATAGGTGCCGCGGATATAGTAATCCCTGTCGCCGCGCTGCCGCGCCATATTCCGGGCGTTATCGATGATCCGGTCGTACGAGCCCTGCCCGTCCGGGCCGGGGCGCATGCGGTCGTGCACCCGGGGCCGCCCGTCGATGCTGACCACGATGTTGCTCATCTCGGCGTCGAGGAAAGAAAGCACGTCGGGGGTCAGATTGATCCCGTTCGTGGTCGTCGTGAAGCGGAACTTCTTGCCGTACCGCTCCTCCAGCGTCCGCCCATAGGCCACGATTTCCCGGATCGCGCCGGTATTGACGAGGGGCTCGCCTCCAAAGAAGTCGACCTCCAGGTATTTTCTGTCGCCCGAGTGCTGGATCAGGAATTCGAGCGCACGCTTTCCGGTGTGCGCCGACATGAGCCCCCGCTTCCCGTGAAACGCGCCGGTTCCCGCGAAACAGTATCGGCAGCGCAGGTTGCAGTCATGGGCCACGTTCAGGCACATGGCCTTGATGACCCCCGCGCTGTTCAGCTCGACCGGGTCGTCGGGCCACGACGAAAATAGAGCGCCCGTTTCCCGCAGCGCGTCGATTTCGGCCATCGCCTCGCGCACCGCATCTGCGGGCCACCGCGCTGTGAGCTCTCCCGTGAGTGCTTCCCGGCCCATCCCCTCATTCAAGCGCGCCACCGCCTCAAAGGACAGCCTGTCGAGCACGTGGAGCGAATTGCTGCACACGTCCAGCGCCAGATAGACGCCGTCGCACGAAAATGTATGTACCATCCTTATAAACTCCAAATAAAAAGCAGTAATCGCAACCAATTACTGCTTGCATTTCCCGCCGCGCGGGCGAATCCGTTCACCTGCGAATCAGCGCTTCTCGCACCGCTGGTTTCCCACGGTACAGGAGGTCTTGCAGGCCGACTGGCAGGAGGCCTGGCACTTGCCGCACCCGCCGGTCTTAAGCGTATTTTGCAGGCTGTTGATCCGTATCGGTTGAATATGCTTCATCGTGACTCTCCTCGTTAAGCCTTATCGTTTGGCCCAATTATACATGAACTTTCCGGGCAATGCAAGCTGGCTGAAGCGAGTGGCAGGCAAACACTCC
>JBMNNN010000066.1:0-9825 GCA_050942555.1 Christensenellales bacterium | reverse complement strand
ATAGTCTATTCTGCATTTTGCTGTGATGTATATTACTACAAATGCGAGTTGCCTGTATTATACCAATATCCAAAATTTATTGCAACAACTACCTTGGATTCTTAAGTAAAAAGTAAAACGAAATTTAAAATTTGATTAGCACATCAAAAACGAAAAATGACCCTTTTATTGGTCTGATACTAGCGTGAGGAAACTCAAGGCTCCTTTCGGTTGCGAAAAACCAAAAAATCCGCTACAATGAAACAAGACTCGTTAAAGGAGCGTTGCATATGCCTTTGCTCAAATTTAAGTGCTGCGACTGCAGCCTTGTATTTGACGAACTGGTTTCCCTGGGCGCGACCGGGAACGTCGCGTGTCCGTCCTGCGAAAGCCGGAAGGTGGAGCGGCATTATCAGGGAAAGTGCTACTTTGGCAAAAAAAGCGGGGACGGCAGCGGTTCCTCCTGCAGCGGGGGCAACTGCTCCCACTGCTCGGGCTGCGGCCATTAGCCGCGCACCAGCAGCAAAGCGATCAGCAAGCGGCCAATGGCCGCTTGCGCCTATCCAAGCCGATCCGGGTCAACCAGAGGTGAACGATGCCCGCCATGAAACGAACCGCGCGATCGGGATACTCCGGCCGACGCAGTGAAAAAGCCCGTATGCCGCTCATGTACGACGCCGTGCGGCTCGTGTTCGTCGTGCTGCTCTGCGGGATGCTGGCCCTCATCATACAGGAGACCTGGCTCGACTACCGGGATTACGCCGCGCTGGAGCGGACCCGGCAGCTGATGGCGTCCGTCACGCCGACACCCGTTCCTCCGGCGACGCCGGCCCCGACCCCGAAGCCCATCACAACAAAGAGCCCGACCGCTCCCCCGCCCCCTACGCCCACGCCCAGGGTCTATGTGATCAGCAGCCGTTTCAGCACGCTGCTCGCGCAGAATCCCGATACCATCGGCTGGATCACGATCGCCGACACGCCGATCGATTACCCGGTGGTGCAGTCGGACGACAACGAGCATTACCTGCACATCAGCTTCGACGGCAACGAATCCAAGGCCGGTACGCTGTTCCTCGATTACCGCTGTGAGATCACTTCGGAGTTCCCTCCCCATTTCATCATATACGGGCACCATATGAAGAACGGGTCGATGTTCAAGGCGCTCATGCGGTTCAAGGAAAAGGACTTCTTTTCCTCCCACAGGACGTTCCGTTTCGATACGCTGTACGAGGACATGGAATGGGAGATTTTCTCGGCGTATGTCACCGAAGCGGTAGACCCCTATATCCGGACCCGCTTTGACAGCGACGAGGAATGGCTCGCCTTTCTCAATGACCGACATGCCCGCAGCATGCACGCGACGCCCGACATCACGCTCTCGCAGGACGATATAGTTCTGACGCTGTCCACATGCACATACGAATTCAAAGACGCGCGGTTCGTGGTGCACGCACGCCTCGTGCGCGACGCGCGGCCGCCGCAGGACGCAGGGAGCGCGCCCTAAGACGAGAGGAGCATCATGTCTGAGCATGCATGGATGAAGTCCCTGGCCGCCCGTACCGAGGGACACCGCGAACGGATATTTGCGGCGGAGGAATTCCTGTGGAAGCATCCGGCGACAGGATATCGCGAGTGGAAGGCCTCGGAATACCTGGCGTCCCGGTTTCAGGAGCTGGGGTATGCCCCGCGGCTGGCCGGCGACATACCGGGGTTCTACGCCGATCTTGACACGGGGCGTCCCGGCCCCCGGATAGCGCTGCTTGGCGAGCTGGACTCGGTGCTGTGCGCCAGTCACCCCGACGCCGACCCGGATACCGGCGCGGTCCATGCCTGCGGGCACCATGCGCAGTGCGCGGCGCTGCTGGGGGCGGCCGCCACGCTGCGCGAACCGGAGTTCGCGGATATGCTGTGCGGCTCGGTGCGCTTCATGGCGGTGCCGGCCGAGGAGCTGCTGGAGCTGTCGTACCGGGAAGAACTGCGGCGGCAGGGCGTGATCCGATACTACGGGGGCAAGGTCGAATTCCTGCGCCGCGGGTATTTCGAGGACGTGGGCATGGCGCTCCTGCTGCATGTCGGAGGCCCCGCCGGGACGCTGAAAATAAGGGCGGGCAACAACGGCTGTATTCTAAAGAACGTGCGCTATACCGGGCGCGCTGCCCATGCGGGCGGGGCGCCCCATGAGGGGATCAATGCGCTGTATGCGGCGAATCTGGGCCTTGCGGCCATCAACGCGCTGCGCGAAACGTTCCGGGAGAAGGACCATATCCGCGTGCATCCGATACTGACGCAGGCCGGCAGAGCCGTCAACGTCATACCCGACACGGTCACGCTGGAGAGCTACGTCAGAGGAGCGACGCTGGAGGCGTTTGCCCGCGAAAACAGCCGCGTGAACCGCGCGCTCGCCGGAGCTGCGGCCGCCCTGGGCGCGCGGATTGCGATCTGCGACCGGCCGGGCTACATGCCGCTTAAGAACGATCCCGAGCTGGGCGCGGCGGTGCGCAGCGTCGCCGAGGCGCTCTGCGAGCCGGGCAAGGTCATCATGAGCAGCGAGTGGGATACGGGCTGCACCGATATGGGCGATCTGTCATGCGTGATGCCGGTCGTACAGCCCTCGATCGGCGGCGCGGAGGGACAGGGCCACGGGGACAATTACCGCATCGCCGACCGCGAGTCGGCCTGCGTGCTGGCGGCCAAGATACTGGCCGCCTCCGCGGTAGCGCTGCTGTCGGACAGCGGAGCCCGCGCACAGCAGGTACTCGCGCGCAGGAATACACCCTTCGCGACGACGGAAGACTATTTCCGCGCGATTGACGCGCTGGCGCTCGATTGCGAGGCAGTCCGGTACAATAACGACGGGACGGCGACGCTGGCCTGGCGAAGCCCCGGCCTTCATAGCGACGAAAAGAAAGAGGGAAGCTGCTGATGTCCTGCGGGGGAAGAAATGCGGGGCTGCCCGAAAATCTGAACAAAGCGATCGTGTACGATCCCGTCCGGCTCAGGCGCATATGGCTTGCAGGCGGCTGCTTTTGGGGCGTGCAGGCGTTCATGGCCCGCGTCCCGGGCGTAGCCGATACGGTCGTCGGGTACGCCAACGGGCACATGCCCGAGCCGACATACCGGCAGGTATGCACCGGCCTGACCGGACACGCCGAAACGGTGGAGGTGGCCTACGATCCCGGGCGGATCAGCCTTATCGGGCTTCTTGATCGGTTTTTCAGCATCATCGATCCGGTCAGCGTCAACAAACAGGGCGAGGACACAGGAACCCAGTACCGGACCGGCATATATTACCGGGATCCGGCCGACGGGGACGCCGCGCGCGCGTTTATCGCCGACGAGCAGGCACGGTACAGCCGACCGATCGCCGTGGAGGTGCTGCCCTTAAGCGGGTTCTACCCGGCGGAGGAATACCATCAGGATTATCTCGAGAAGAATCCGGGCGGATACTGCCACGTCGATATGGGAAAGCTCGGCCTGCCGCCGCGCTGATACACGCCGCGCTCCCGCGGATTACATGCATTTGCGTATAGCCTGAACCAGCCTGTTCTCCTGAAAAGGCTTGACGATGAAATCCCGCGCGCCGTACTGTATGGCCTCGACGACCATATCCTGCTGCCCCAGCGCCGAGCAGATAATGACCTTTGCGGATCCGTCGATCTGGCGGATTTGCCTGAGCGCCTCGATACCGCTCATCTCGGGCATCGTGATGTCCATGACGACAAGATCGGGTTTGAGCTCTACGTATCTTTTTACCGCTACGGCGCCGTTTTCGGCCTCGCCTGCTACGGGCACATCATTGCGGGACAGTATTTCCTTGATCATCATGCGCATAAAGGCCGCGTCATCTACAATCAGAACACCGTTACCCATCGTGAGCCTCCCTGCTCATTACTTTATCACCTCGGTGATGCGGACCCCGTAAGCCTCGTCGACCACGATGACCTCGCCCCGGCCGATCAGCTTCCTGTTGATGAGTATGTCCACATTCTCTCCTGCCATCTTATTAAGCTCTATGATCGTACCGGTTCCGAATGTCAGTATCTCGCTGATGCTTTTCCGGACGCGGCCCAGCTCGACCGAAACCTCGAGCGGTATATCCATCAGGATATCGTAGCGGCTCTGCGAATCCGGCGCCTCGGGTTTCTCGTCGCCGAACGCATGAAACTGCAGATACTTCACCTTAACCTCCTCCTGAGGAGCAGGAGATGCGGGGGGCGGCGCCGGTTCGGAAGCAGGGGCGGCGTCGGCCGCGGGCTCCCCTGCCGGTTTGCTCCCCGACAGGTACTGCTGCCTGAGCTGCTGTGTGAGTTCCCTGGCAAAGGCGATGGGCATGAGCAGCATGATCTCGCTGTCGCCTTTGCCCTGTATCGAAAGCGTGAAAACGGTCTTGACGACCGGAGTCTGATGGTTCATCACTTCCCGGATCTGCTTGTCAGACCGGTCCACGAGGATCGGGCGGGGCGGAGATATGTTAATCCGCTTTCCGATCATCTTGGACAGCGCGGTAGCCGCCGTACCGATCATCTGGTTCATAAGCTCGCCCATCGCGCTCAAATGCAGCTCGCTGATTTCGCCGGGCTGTATGTCGCCGGCGCCGCCCATCATGATATCGGTGATGATTTTCACATCGTCGCCCGTAATATTCAGTACGTTGTTCCCGACCATGCCATCGGTGTAGGATATTTCAACCGCTACATAGGGCTTTTCGCAGCTGCCTATCACCTCATCCAGATCGACGACCGACACGACGGGAGTCGTAATGTCTATCTTCCGGTTCAGCAGGGATGAGAGCGCCGTTGCGGAGCTGCCCATGCTGATATTGCCGACCTCCCCGATCGTATCGATCTCTTCCTGGGTCAGCGTCGTGTCACTCCGGTTTACGGGCGCTTCCGCCCCGCCGGGCTCTTTCTTTCCGCCAAGCAGCGCGTCGATCTCGGCCTGTGATAACTCCGCCATCCTTATCCCCCTCTGGCGCAAACAGGACGCGGCCGCGCAATCGGGCGCACACATCCGGTATTTGCTGCCCGTCTTAGCGCCATAGCAATTCCTCTGCGGGCAGTAACCAATATATACCCCCGATCGGGGCATCTGAAACACCGCAATGGCGAAATGTGCCAGGGAGGCAGCTCGATTACGCCGCGTACATGTCGATATGGTATGATATGGGACGCCTCAGCCCGAGGCGCATTCCGACCGGCTCTCGCGGGGCTTTGCGTTTGCCGCCCCGCTGCGCCGCGAGAAAACGATGTAGAGTATGACTCCTGCCAGGACCAGCGCTCCGCCCAGAAGCGAGGCCGCCCCGGGAATCTCGGAAAACAACATCCAGCTCACAAGCGACGCGCCCGCCGGTTCGGCCAGCGTGACGACCGTGACGTATACCGCGCCCACGCGGCCCACAGCCCAATTATATACCGAATGTACCATGAACGTCGCCGTCAGCGCGAGCAGCACCGCCACGCCGATGGTCCGTATATCCGACGACCACAGCGGCGTTGCCGTGGCCGCGGCAGCCGCGGCAAGGAACAGCGCGCTGCTGCCATACAGCACCGTCATATAGGCAAGGGGCGGTATCCTGCCTCCGGCCGACTGCCCGCACAGCAGGTAGCCGGAGAAAAAGGCGGCGCTCAGCACCGCGAAGCCGTCGCCCGCTAGACTTGCCTGTCCTTCCTGCGATGCCGAAAAAAAACCGATCATCACAGCGCCCGCCGCAGCCAGCGCGATCGCGGCCAGCACCCGGGGGCTGGTACGCTCCCTGTACAGCAGCCATCCGCCGGCCAGCGCGAAGAAAGGCTGCAGGCATGACAATATCGTGACGTTAAATACGGTGGTTCTGCCAAGCGCCGAGTACCAGTTGAAATAGTGACCGGCCAGCAGCAGACCCGCCAGCACCGGAAGAAGCGCGGTCCGGCGCGAAGGCGACAAAAGCGCGCCCCGTGCGCGGGGCGACGTGAGCGCGATCGCCAGCGTGCCCGCCGTGGCGGTCACCTGCCTCCAGAACGCAATGACGATCGGGGAGTCGCCCCAGCTGAGCGCCAGCTTGCCCAGCGGGCCCGCGAAAGCGAGCGGTATGACGGTAAGGAGGACCGCGGTGCGGTACCAGGCGGACGATCTGATTTTCATGGCTCGGCACCGAAAAGACGCTCGCGGTGGCGCTCCAGCAGCAGCATGAGCGGCACGCCCAGTCCATAGCACGCGACCAGCTGCCCCAGGCCTACCCATGCGATCGCGGCCAGCAACGGGTACCGGAGCGCCGCGTGCAGCATCGGCCCTATGACGAAGGCATTGACGACCACCGGGGGAAGCGGCGCCAGATAACGGCGGCGCATCGCGCGGGTCAGCAGCGCAGCGGCCAGCGTAGCCATACTCCCGAACACGATATCGGGCAGACCCGCGCCAAGCCCCATCGCCACGCCCACGCCGTTGGCGACAAGGCAGCCCACGAACAGCCCGGGCACAGCCGATGCGGTAAAGTAAGGCAGCACGCACAGCGCCTCCGCGACCCGCACCTGCATGATCCCGTAGGACAGCGGCGCGACGGCCAGCGTCAGCGCGGCGTACAGCGCGGCGATCAGCGCCGACCGCGCCAGGAACCGGGGCGTTACATACCTGCGCATGGCTTCATCATCTCCAAGCGTACCCGCGCACACGCGGAGTCCCTACCGGCGGCTGCGCGCGTCCCGCGCGGCACGCATCCGATTATAGCACAGCGCGCGCGCGGGGGCAATTGGGGCGCAGGGGCGGCGAAAATGAAAGGGATAAATCGTATTGGGTTTGCGTTGTGGTCCGCATGCATGAAGCCCGTACAGCCGCCCTATCCCGCGGAGAGCCCCACCTCGATCATCCTTTCCAAGCTGCTTTTCGCCCTGTCCATCTCATCGGCATCGAGCGTGATTTCGTACTCGTTGTTTAGAAGCGCGTCTCTTACGCTGATAAGCCTGGTCTTTTTCATGTTCGGGCAGAAGAGCCCGGGCGATATCAGATAAAAACGCTTCCCCGGGGCTCTTGCGCGCAGGCGCTCCACGACGCCGGTCTCGGTGCCGATGAGGTACTCGGGCTCGTCGCCGCGCTCGGCCCGGTCGAGTATGCCCGCGGTGCTGCCGATATAGTCGGCGTGCGCCAGCACTTCGGGCCGGCACTCCGGGTGGACCAGCACCGGGGCTCCCAGCCTGGCCTTTTTTGCGGCCAGCACGTCGCTTTCCGTCACCCTGTGGTGGGTCGGGCAGTATCCGCTAAAGAGTATGATCTCCTTTTCGGGCACCTGCGACGCCACGTACGCCCCCAGATTTTGATCGGGGATGAATATGATCCGACGCTGGGGCAGGGCGCGGACGATCCGCGCCGCCGAAGCCGATGTGCAGCATATATCGCTTACCGCCTTTACCGCAGCGGACGAATTCACATAGCACACCACCGCCGCATCGGGGTGCTCCCGGCGCAGCCGCAGCACGTCCCGGGGCTCGATCATGTCGGCCATGGGGCATCCGGCGTCGGGGGCGGGAAGCAGAACGGTCTTGTCGGGGCTTAGTATCTTCGCGCTCTCGGCCATGAACCGGACGCCGCAAAGCACCAGCAGCTCCTCCTTCGCTTCCTTTGCCCGGCGGGCCAGCTCGAAGGAATCCCCGACATGGTCGGCGATCTCCTGGATGTCCATCGTCTGGTAATAATGGGCCAGTATCAGCGCGCCCTTTTTTCTCTTAAGCTCAAGTATCTCATTTTGCAGCGGGTTCGTGTCCATCTCCTTCATCCTTCCAGCGCCTGCCTGAGGTCGCCGATCAGATCGTCGATATGCTCGGTCCCGACCGAGAGCCTGACGGTGGCGGGCCCGATACCGCAGGCCGCCAGTTCGGCCTCATTCATCTGGCTGTGGGTGGTGCTGGCCGGGTGGATCACGAGGGACTTCACATCGGCCACATTGGCCAGCAGCGAGAATATCTCCAGCTTGTCGATAAAATCCCGAGCCTCCTTCGCACCGCCCCGGATCTCGAACGTGAAGATCGAGCCGGCCCCTCTGGGAAAATACCGGCGGTACAGCCGATGGTAGGGACTGTCCTTTAGGGACGGGTGGTTGACGCGCCCGACCTTCGGATGGCCGCACAGGAAGTCCACGACGCGGAGGGCATTGTCGATATGGCGCTCGACCCGCAGGGACAGCGTCTCCAGCCCCTGCAGGAAAAGAAACGCGTTGAACGGGCTCAGAGCCGCCCCCGTATCGCGCAGCAGCGTCACCCTGGCCTTCGTGATATAGGCCGCCGCGCCAGCCGCCTCGGTAAACCGCACCCCGTGGTAGCTCGGATCCGGCTCGGTCAGGCAGCGGAACTTCCCCGAGGCAGCCCAATCAAAACGTCCGCCGTCCACGATCACGCCGCCGATGCTGGTGCCGTGGCCTCCGATAAACTTGGTGGCCGAGTGTACGACGATGTCGGCCCCGTGCTCGATGGGCCGGAACAGATACGGCGTGGCAAACGTGTTGTCGACTATGAGCGGAATGCCGCTGCGATGCGCGATGGCGGCCACTTCCTCGATATCGATGAGGCTTGCATTCGGATTGCCCAGTGTTTCGAGGAATATCGCTCTGGTGTTCGCCCGAATGGCCGCGGCGAAGCTGCCGGGCTGGTCGGGGTTCACGAACGTGACGTCGATGCCGAAACCCCGCAGCGTATGGGCGAACAGGTTGTAGGTGCCGCCATAGAGCGTGCTCGCCGATACGATATGGTCCCCCGCATGGGCGATATTCTGGACGGCGTAGGCGATCGCCGCCGATCCGCTGGCGACGGCCAGGGCGCCCACGCCCCCCTCCAGCGCCGCCATGCGCCTCTCAAACACGTCGGTGGTTGGATTCATGATGCGGGTGTATATGTTGCCGGGCTCGCTGAGCGCGAAACGGCCCGCGGCCTGGTCGCAGTCATCGAACACATACGACGTGGTCTGGTAGATCGGCACCGCACGGGCGCCGGTGGCGGGATCGGGGGTCTCCTGCCCGGCGTGGATCTGAAGTGTCTCAAACCGAAGATTACGTATGTCGCGCATGGCTCAGTTTCATCCTTTCCCGGATTTAGACGCTAGTTTCGCCTTTTGTTTGTCTGCGAGGTCGGCCAGCGTGATCGAGTCCACCACGCCGTCTATCGCGTCTTTGAGCTGCTCCCATACGTCCAGCGTGGCGCAGTGGACGCAGCGGGGGCATCGGTTGGGCTCGTCCTCCATGCAGGCCACGGGCACCAGCTCGCCCTCGATGAGCCGCAGTATCATGCCCACGGTATACTCATGGGGAGCATGGGCCAACCGGTATCCTCCGCGGGCCCCGCGGACGCTTTTGACATAGCCCGCCCGGCTGAGCGCCATGATGATCTGCTCCAGGTACTTGTCGGATATCCCCTGCCTCTGGGCGATGCTTTTGATGGTCACGTATTCGTCGGGGTCCTGCATCGCCAGATCCAGCATCAGCCGCAGCGCGTATCGCCCCCGGGTGGATATCTTCATCAGGCTCCCTCCCTAATATAGGGCAGCATGCGTTATCTATCCTCGGCAAAAAGCGACGTGGACAGGTACCGTTCGCCGGTATCGGGAAGCACTGCCACGATGGTCTTGCCTTCGCTGTCCTCTCGCTGGGCCAGCGCGGTCGCCGCCCACAGCGCCGCCCCCGAAGATACGCCCGTCAGCAAGCCCTCGGTACGGCATAGCTCGCGTGCAGCGGCAAAGGCGTCCTCATCGCGCACGGCGATAACCTCGTCATAGACGGCGGTGTTGAGGACGTCGGGCACGAATCCCGCGCCGATACCCTGTATCCTGTGCGGTCCCGGCTTGCCCTGCGAGAGCACAGGGGATTCCTGCGGCTCTACCGCGACGACA
>JBMNNN010000065.1:0-9999 GCA_050942555.1 Christensenellales bacterium | reverse complement strand
GTACAATCTCCAGCAAACGGAGCTAAACAACAACCGCAGGAAGATTGAACTGGCCGCCCGCGATCTCGAGATCCAGCTCGAAACACTGCAGTCGGTCGCATACGGCATATCCTTCAATATCAAATACCGCCCGCTCTATTTCAGCCAGAACAAATACTATGAGAAACTGCTTCTCGAGGACTTCGCTAAATATGTCGGGTACTCGAGGATCTCCGACGAGTACTTTCTCGTGTACCACGGCTCGGACGCCGCGTATCTTTCCACGGGGATGATGTGTCCGCTCCATACGCACATGGAGGACAACCTTGGCATTGTAGATCCACAGCCGGTGGCCGCGCAGATTGGCGGCGTGCGTGATATGACGGTGATTAAGCCTGAGGGAAGCGCTCTCATGCTGCTCGCGTTTCCCGTGAAGGCTACCGATGTCCGGTTCACCGGGAGCAACGCGACGCTGTGCTTTGTTACCAGCGCTGACAGCCTGACCGATCGCGTTATGGCTACGACAGGCGGACTCGTCGGAGACATCCGTGTGAATATAGACGGCAAACCGCTGCTCGAAAGCGTGATGGCGGTCGACGCGAACGATCCGGTACTGGAAGCCGTCTCCCCCGGGGGGCGTATAATGGTGACGCTGACACTGCCCCGGGGCAGCGCGTACGGTACGATCACTGGATTCCGCGCGATCAACGTGGTGGCGGTCGTGCTCTTTATGCTGCTGCTGCTGGGGGTGGCGGTACTGATGGCGCATCGCAACTATATGCCCATCAAGCGCATTCATGCTAAGATCCGAAGAAGCGACCCGCAGGACGAATCGCAAAACGAGCTCCTCAGTATCGATCGGATGTTTACGCTGGCGATGGAAAATAACAAGCGCGCCACCCAGCGGCTGGCCGAGCAGATGAGCGTGCTCAGATACCAGAGCCTGCGCCTGCTCATCAGCGGCGACGCGTCGGACAGCACGCTCGCGCTGCTGCGCCAGTTGGGCGTCCAGTTCCCCAATCACTGCTATGCCGTGCTGCGCATCCATTTCCCGGTTCTGGATTTTTCCGACACGGGCGCGCTGGGCCTGCCGCCCGTCTCCCTCATAGAGGATCTGTCGGGGGAGGATATTCAGTACTATGCGCTTCCCAGCGAGCGGCGCAACACGCTGTGGGTCATCGTCAACCTGAAGGACGCGGGCTTTCTGGAGGAGTCGGTCGATCTTGTTCGCTCGGTGCTGGAGTCAGGGGATACGTCCTTTGCGATGGGCGGCGGCAGGAGTACCGTTAGCTCGGTCGACCGTCTTCCGGTCGTGGTGATGGAAGCGATCGACGACTGCGACCGGAAGATATCGGGGAGCCGGTCGGAGGCGCCGCCGCTGTCCGCCGATCCCGATCCGCTCTACTATGACGATAAATACATCGCGCGCATGCTGCACGCGGTGCGCATAGGCGACCACAACAAGGCCTGCGCGCATCTTGACGAGTTCATCGCCCAAGTATGGGAAAGGACGGACTCGGTGGTGCTGCACCGGTACATCATATCCGACGTGCTGGTCGCGCTGGTGCAGACCGCGCGGGAGAAAAAAGTATCGATTCATCCGCACCATACCAGCATGGTGCTGGCAGCCCAGGACAGTGAGGATTTCCGGTACGGCGTGGGCGTCATGCTCAAGGAGCTGTGCAGCGCGGCCGCAGGCGACGACGCGGGAGAGCGCGACGTATCCGAGGACGTGCTGGGCTATATCCGCGCTCACTTTATGGAGTATGATCTGAGCCTTGATAGGCTCGCGCACGAGTTTAATCTCTCGGCGACCTACCTGAGCAGGCTCATCAAGAAAGCGGCCGGACAGAACTATAAGGACTATGTCATACACCTGCGAATCGACGCGGCCAAGCGGTTCCTCGAGGATGGGATGTCGGTCGCCGAAACCTGCGAAAAAGTCGGGTATGTGAATATATCCCATTTCATCAAGACGTTCAAGCAGCTCACCGGACAGACTCCATCGGGGTATAAGAAGAAACCCGGACAAACGACGCGCTCCTGTCCGAAGGAGTAGCGGATACGCGGTGCACCGGGGAGAAGAAAGAAATATAAAGGATAGAATTATCTGTATGGATATAAACGAAATGAGCGCAGCTCTTGCCGATAAAGTAGTCAATATAAACCCTTATCAGCTCGACTGGTACGTTTCTGCGCTGACGCTCCGGAATATGCATGCCGGCGATGCGCGGCGCAGCGCGGTGACTACACCCGAAGATGCGAGGGAATACCAACGCCATGTAAGGGAAGTGTGGGCCGATTCTCTGGGCCCGCTGCCCGGTAACAGCTTCCTTGGCGTCCGTATAACGAATACATTTGCGTACGATGGCCTTCATATCGAATCCCTGATTATTGAGACACGCCCGGGTTTCTTTGCTACGGCTACTCTCGCAAAACCTTCCGGTGAGAAAGGTATACTGCCGGCCGTGCTGCAGGTCTGCGGTCACTCGGAAATGGGGCGAATAAGTCCCCACTATCAGAATGCGGCGATGACCATCGCCAAAGCCGGTTTTGCGGTCATGACACTGGACAGCATCGGACAGGGCGAGCGCATCACCTATATAGAGGAAGGCGTTTCGCAGGCAGTCAGGGCAACCTGCCCGGAGCATGACTATGCCGGTATCCAGTGCCTGATGGCGGGAATGACCATCAGCGAATTCTTTGTCCACGATGCGCTGTGCGCGCTGGACTACCTTGCGTCCCGTGACGACATAGATCCGCAGCGGATCGGCGTTACGGGCTGCAGCGGAGGCGGTACGCTCACCGCGATGCTGATGATGCAGGCGCCCGAACGGATCGCCGCCGCCGCGCCGTGCTGCTTCATCACCACGAGGGAGGATATCCTGCGCACGCACAGGCGGCAGGACCTCGAGCAGATATGGCCGGGCATGGCTGCTGCGGGACTCGACCACGCGGACGCCGTCCTCTGCATGGCGCCAAAGCCCGTGATGCTGCTCACAGCGGATTCGGACTTTTTCCCGATCGAGGGAAGCTACAAGACAATGGAAAAAGCGCGTCCTTTCTGGCGGATACTGGGCGACCCCGCGGCGCTGGAGATTACGACCGATCGCTGCCGACATGGGTTCAGCCACGGTCTGGCAAACGCCGCCGCGGATTTTTTCTCCCGCGCGCTCCGGGGAGAACCGGCCGCTCCGGTTCGTCCAAGCGAGCCGCTGCCCAAATCCCGTCTGTACGCGACGCCATCAGGATCGGTTATACAAAGTCTTGGCTCGCGGATCCCGCACGACTATGTGGCGGACAGGCTGGATGGATACGACCGCGAAGCGGCGGAAAAGCCGTTTGATGCGCGGCGCAGGGAAGCGATTGCGTTCGTCCGCGCGCAGATAGACTCCATTCCCGCCTATCCCCTGTACATAAAGCGCGCTGACGACTCGTCATATAGCGCCTATGACCTGCGGTGCGATCTGTTTCTCTGGTACCAGCAGGAGAACCTGTACAATTTCGGCATCCTCTTTCACTCTCCCGAAAAAGACTGCGCGCATACGGTGATCGCGCTGTGGGACGGCGGCACGCTGGTACGGCACCGCCATATGAACGAGGTGCTCGCGCTGTGTCATCAGGGGAAGAACGTCTTGATGGTGGATCTTGCCGGAACGGGCTGCATGGGCGACGATCTGTATCATGTGGACCAACCGCATTATTTCTGGTCCAGGCTTGGACACTTCGCCAACAATCTCATCGTAAACGGAGACAATCTCCCCGCAATGCGGGTGCGCGGCATCCTGCGGGCCGTGGATGCCGTACACGAGAT
This sequence comes from Christensenellales bacterium, assembly GCA_050942555.1. Classification (GTDB taxonomy): domain Bacteria; phylum Bacillota; class Clostridia; order Christensenellales; family UMGS416; genus JAAYXU01. Next base: position 6,206 of record JBMNNN010000065.1, on the reverse strand, counting down.
CTGCGGCGAGGGGACGCGGGTGGATATACTGACGCATGGCGGCTTCAACCTGTACGCACTCATGGCCAAACTGGTCGACGAGCGAATCCATACGGTGATCGAGCGGGATCCGGTGGAAAGCTTCCGTCGCATCGCATATGAGAAATACTATGACAGTCATAACATAAAAGCATATGTGATGCCCTCTATGCTCCGTTATTTCGATATTCTCGAGCTGCGTGCATTTACAAAAAGGGAACGTTAAATGCGTTATGGCCGCGGGCACAGAGACGTGAAGCAAAGGTTTCCAGATTAACCGACACTATTAGTAATAATATGGAGGTATGACTATGACAGGCAAAATTCGTTTGGGCTTCGTGGGGTGCGGTGCGTTCGTGCAGAACTTTATACCGCTCTTCCAGGCGCATCCGTACGTGGAGTGGGTGGCTGTCACTGATCTTATCCGCGAACGGCGTGATGAGACCGCGAAGAAACACGGCCTCACCCAGGTGTATGACAGCTTTGAGGACATGCTCAAGGATAAGGAGATTAACGCGGTAGCAATATTTACACAGCGTCATCTCCACGGGCCGCTGACGATCGCCGCGCTGAAGGCCGGAAAGAACGTATACAGCGCCGTACCCATGGCCACATCGATCGAGGAAATCCACCAGATCGTTGATCTCGTCCGGGAAACGGGACTCACGTTCTCGATGGGGGAGACCGGACACTACCGGCCGTGCAGCGTGTTCTGCAGGCAGAAAATGAGCAGCGGGGAAATGGGAGATTTCGTGTACGGAGCGGCCCAGTACCATCACGACATGCGCCATTTCTACAAAAGCTACATGCGCTCCGGCGGAGCCGACTGGAAGAAGGTGGCCGGTATCCCGCCCACGCTGTACCCGACCCATTCGACGGGCATGCTGCTCTCGTCGATCGGCTCCTACGCCGTGAAGGTATCGGGGTTCGGATTCGACGACCACCACGAGGACGACATATTTGGCAAAGGGAAAAATCTGTGGGATAACCCCTTTTCCAACACAACAATGATCATGCGCCTCAAAAACGGCGGCACGGCCCGGGCCAACGAATTCCGCCGCATCTCCTGGTACGGACCCATGTCCTATATCACGTCGATATACGGCACAAAGGCGTCGTATGAATTCTCGCTCACAGAGCACCACTATGTGCGGCTGGAGGGCATGGACGCCGTGCACGAGAACGTGTCAAAGCTCCTCAATCCCCCCGAGATGGAAGCGAACCGCGGCGAAGAAGGATTCCTCAACGGCGTCGCGAACAACAAGTGGTGCAATACGATGGCGCCCGTGCAGAACGCGGGAAGGCTTCCCGCGGAGTTCATCGACCAGCACGACGGCCATGGCGGCACCCATAAGTTCATGGTCGACGATTTCTGCAAAGCGGCCTATACTGGCAAGCTGTCCCCCACGAACGCATGGGTGGCGGCCCGGTACAATCTGCCCGGCCTTGTCGCCTACCAGTCGGCGCTGCGCGACGGAGAGCCGCTGGAGGTGCCCGACTGCGGAGAGCCTCCGGCGAACTGGGAGTGGCTCGATTTGGTCGATTATTCGCCAGAGTATTTGTGACCGGTGAAGCGGCGGGGGATTGCTCCCGCCGCTTCCTTTTTGTTCGGAAACATCGCATGTAGTAGATGGACGGCAGGAGCATGTCCCTGCTATAATTACAGCGCGTGGGCGTGCTCACGTCCTCCCTTTATTATGATTTATTTAGCCATATAGCGGTTTCGCTGCTGTTACGGGCTTTAAAAGGCTTCGCGGATATGGTATCATCATGGCAGGGTGCCCACGGGCGCAATTCCGGACGGAGGGATCGGCCATGCGGTTTTCATTCAACCACTGCAACATCAACGTGCTGGACATCGACCGGAGCGTCGCTTTTTACAGGGAAGCGCTGGGACTTGTCGAAACGAGGAGGAAGGAAGCCGGAGACGGAAGCTTTGTCCTGGCGTTTCTGGGCGACGGGGCCACGCCGTTCCGGCTGGAGCTTACCTGGCTGCGGGACAGGAAGGAGCCCTATGATCTCGGGGACAACGAATCGCATATCGCGTTTGCGGTGGACGATTACGACGCGGCCCATGCGCTGCACCAGAAGATGGACTGCATATGCTATGAGAACCCGGCGATGGGCATTTACTTCATCGAGGACCCCGACGGATACTGGATCGAGATCATACCGGCCCACAGATAGGGGGAAGCGGAGCGGCCGCTTCACGCGGCTGCCCGGAAAACATGAGCAGTGCGGTCGCGCCGACCGTGAGAGACACGGTTCGCATATGGCATCTCTTCCATAGCGGCTTTGCCGTGAGAACCAGAGAGCATATGCTCCTCTTTGATTACTGCCCGGATGGTTCGGGCGCGGCGCTCGACGCGGAGTCTTTGATTCTTTCAGAGCCGGCGCGGGCTATCGCCGTGTTCGCGTCCCACGGGCATTCCGATCACTTCAGCCCTGTGATATTCGACTGGCAAAAACGCTGCGGGAATATCCGGTATGTCCTTTCGCACGACATCGTCGGGTGGAAGGAAAGAAGCGACGTGCTGATGGTGCGTCCCGACTGCCGGTACGCATTTCATGGAATGACCGTCGAAACCCTCGAGTCGACCGACGTGGGCGTCGCGTTCCTCGTGCGGTGCGACGGAATCACGCTCTTTCATGCGGGCGACCTCAATTGGTGGCACTGGGAGGGCGAGCCCGACGATGAAAACCGCGAGATGGGCGCGCGCTACAGGCGGCAGATCGACAGGCTGGCAGGGGAGAAAATCGATCTGGCGTTTATACCGGTGGATCCGCGGCTGGAGGAAGCGTACCTGCTGGGGTTTGATTACTTCATGCGCGCGGCCGGTGCGCGGATGGTTTTCCCGATGCACTTCGGCAGCGATTATTCGGTAATCGCGCGCATGCGGAGTGACCGCCGCGCACGGGACTACTTGGGCGCGGTCGCGCAGATCGGCCCTTCCCGGCGCGCGTTTACCTATCGTCTGGCCGAGGAGCAGGGCCAGTAGCGGGCAAAGAGAATAGACTTTGATGAGGAGAATTACTGGAGATGCATTTTCGGAAGCTGGAGCTCGCGGACCGGGACAAATATGAAAGCAGGATCGTACATCACGAATTCAACACCTATGAGTATACATTTCTGACGCTGTATCTCTGGAGGGAGATGTGCAGGGTCGAGCTGTCGGCTCTGGACGGGGCGATCATCGTACGCAAGTCGGATCCGCGCGGGCGGCTTTATTTTATGCAGCCCCTGGGGTATGCGCCCGAGGACCTGCGCGACATCGTGCGCAGGCTCAAAGAGTATAAGGAGAGCCAGATCGGTTTTGGCAGCCTGTTCGGGGACATAGAGGCCCCATTCCTCCGGGAGCTTCAGGCGGTTTTCGGCGACAGGGTCGTATACCGCGAGGATCCCGATAATTTTGACTACATATACGACGCCCAGCAGCTGATCACGCTCAGGGGGCGCAAGTACCACGGGAAGAGGAACCAGTACAACCGGTTCACGGGCGGGTACGGTTACGAGGTCCGGGAGCTGCGGGAGCCCGGGGTGTGCGCCGACGCGATTCGCTTCGCGGGGGAATGGTACGAAACCCGCGGGGAGGGGGACGCGTCGCTCGCCCTTGAGCTCAAAGGCATAAAGGACGTGTTAACCCATATCGACGCGCTGCCCATAGTAGGTTTCGCGGTATATGTGGGACAAAGGATGGCCGGGTTCACGTTCGGGGAGACGGTGGGCAGCAGAATGGCCATCGTGCATGTCGAGAAAGGCGATCTGGCATACGACGGCATCTACGCGTTTCTCAACAGAACGATGGCCGAGCGGTATTTCTCGGGCGTCCGGTATATTAACCGGCAGGAGGACCTGGGCATACAGGGGCTCAGAAAGGCGAAGATGGACTACAATCCGGTACGGTTTGAGAGGAAATATATCATCGACATTGTGTAGGGGGAGGGTTCGATGAGGCGTTTGCTTACCGGCGATGCGATCCGGCTGACGGCATTCCGGGCCGAGGATATGCCCGCAGTCGAGCGATGGTTTGGCGATTCCGGATTTCTGCGGCACTACGATATGATACCGGCCGCGCCCTGGTCGGGAAGGCAGCTGGAGACGCTGCTTATGAACTATGAGAAGTCCGAGGATCAGTACGCGTTCGCGATCCGGACGAACGACGACGGGAAAGCCATCGGGATCGCCGGTTTCGATGAAATACTGTGGAGCAACCGGGTGGCGACCGTCTTTATCGGCATCGGCGAGCCGGAGTACGCAGGGAAGGGTCTTGGCAGGGAGGCAATGCGCCTTCTGCTGGACTTCGGGTTCAACGAGCTCAATTTCCACCGCATCCAGCTCAACGTGATCTCCTATAACGATATCGCGATCCGTCTCTACGAGGGGCTGGGCTTCGTCCGGGAGGGCGTCTGCCGTGAGCTCATCGCGAGGGACGGGAAAAGGTACGACCTGCTGCTGTACGGTATGCTGGATTCCGAGTGGAGGCAAAGGCATCAAGCAGGCACATAATTGCTGCTGCGCCGTCCGGACGCGTCAGCTTCCGGGGCACGACATCAAATAATCGGCGATCCCCCGCGCGATTCCCTGCGCCAGCTTATCCTGGTATTCCCCGGTCGCCATCAGGCGGTCTTCCTCCGCGTTGGTCATATATCCCATTTCTATGAGGCACACGGGCACCTTCGACCAGTTGAACCCGGTCAGGTCGCCGCGCACCGCATACCCCCGGCCCTTCGCGCCGGTCGCTTCCAGCGTAGCTTCCAGCACATATTCCGCCGCTTCCCGCGACGCGGCTGCCAGCTCCTCGGTCATGTGCCCGCGCACCGCCGGTACCAGCATGTACATGCCGCTTTTGCCCGGGTCTTTCGATCCGTTGGCGTGGATGCGCAGCGCGATGTGGGCCCGCACATCGTTGGCGAGCTGTGCGCGCTCGGCGTTGCTGATGTGTACGTCGTGCGTCTCCCGCACCATGACCACCTCGGCCCCGGCGTCCGCCAGCAGATCCCGCACCTTCAGGGCTACGATGAGGTTCAGCTCATATTCATAGAGTTTCGTTACGACGCCCCGCGCGCCGCCCGATACCTTTTTTTTCATCGTAGAGGAGCCGGGCGAGACCGGTTCCGGAGCGCTGTCAGCGCGGCGCTGGTGGCCTGCGTCCAGACACACGACATACCCCTCCAGCGGGAGAGGTTCCCGCTGCACGGCCATGCCGCGGGCTGCGTCGTAGCTCCGGGTCAGCTCCGCGCAGCAGTCTGCGGACAGCAGGCCGTCGGGCGCAAGTCCCGCGTAGCGCTGGAACGCGCGCACCGCGTTCCTCGTCCGGCAGTCGTACTCTCCGGTAAGCGGCGCGGCAAACCCCAGCGCGCGCAGCATATCCTGGGCAACTATCACCTCGCCGTCCTGCATGCCCGGCTCGAGCGGGCCCGTCACGCTCCGCGCGGGATAGGGCACGGGCGTCGGCGTGGGTACGGGCGTGGGCGACGGCGTAGGGACGGGCGTGGGGACGGGAGTCGGCACGGCGGTCGGGTCGGCGTCGGCTGGAGGCGGCAGCATAAATGTGCAGCCGCACAGCGCGATCAGCAGCGCGGTCACGGCGAGCAGGGTTACCGGATTGCGGGGAAACCGTTTCGGTGGCATGGCGCTTCCTTTCGGTGGAACCGGACGGGCCGGTGTAGTTTTAATAGTATACCATTCGGACGCGCGGCGCAATACGCGCGGGAGCCCGCGCTTCTTGCAATATTGCGATGTGAATGGTAGAATATGTACTAATATGTTATAGGAGTCTATTTGTGGCTGTTTCAAATACAGGATTATGGGTATCGCGCTGACCGGCGGCTACGCAGGACTTTGTTTACTCAGGGGTGTGCCGGCATGGGTACGGGGTGTTTTTTGTAAAATAAGAATGTAGCAAATATAAATGAAAAAGTGTAGCACCTAAAAGGTAAGGTCGGATGAGAAAGGTCCAGGCAGAAACACCACTTCATTATTATGCTAAGCCGATAGAAATCAATGGCACTCGCTATCGAATGTGCTGCGAGTGGTTTGAGAAAAAGGGTGCCAATAATGATAGACCGTATCTTTTGAAGTGGATTGAAAGCCGTAAAAAACAATAGTGAGGTGTGCCTGTGGAGTTGTTATTGAATAGTGTTTTGAATCTCACCAAAGAGGAGATTGATAATAGTAAAATTGAATT